>CAJKDC010000019.1 GCA_905198575.1 uncultured Bacteroides sp.
TCTTCGAAGATAGGAGCCAGCTCAAACTGGTTGGGTGCTACCTCGTTATGGCGTGTTTTTACCGGAATACCCAGTTCGAGAGCCTGGATTTCCAGATCTTTCATAAATGCAGCTACACGAGCAGGGATTGCTCCGAAGTAGTGGTCTTCCAACTGCTGGTTTTTAGAAGCCTCGTGTCCCATCAGTGTACGTCCGGTCAGCAACAGGTCGGGACGTGCAGCATACAGTCCTTCGTCTACCAGGAAGTATTCCTGTTCCCATCCCAGATATGTGATGATTTTCTTCACAGAAGGCATGAAGTAGTGGGTTACGTCGAGCGCAGCTTTTGTTACGGCACGGATAGAACGGAGCAACGGTGCTTTATAGTCGAGCGCTTCACCGGTATATGCGATGAATACAGTAGGAATGCAAAGTGTATCACCAACTACAAAAACAGGTGATGAAGGGTCCCATGCACTGTATCCACGAGCTTCGAATGTATTTCGGATACCGCCATTAGGGAATGACGAACCGTCTGATTCCTGCTGGACAAGCAGCTTGCCTGAGAATTCTTCGAGCATGCCGCCTTTACCGTCGTGTTCAACAAAAGCATCGTGCTTTTCGGCAGTTCCCTCGGTCAGTGGCTGGAACCAGTGTGTGTAATGAGTTACCCCTAATTCTATTGCCCAACGTTTCATACCTTCTGCAACGGCATTGGCAATGCTGCGGTCCAAAACGGCTCCATTATCAATTACGTCTACCAGTTTGGCATACACATTGCTGGGCAGGTATTTAAACATCTTTTCGCGGTTGAATACGTATTTTGCAAAGTATTCGCTTGGGCGTGCGGCAGGTATAGCTATTTCTACAGGTTTTTTGTGAAAAGCTTCTTCTACCACTCTGAATCTTAATTTTGACATAATACCTAATTTTAGTATAGTTGTTGAATTGTTATATTGTCTGTTCTTTTAAATCAAGTCTTTGCCGAGACGCTTCATCGCTTCGGCACACGCTTCGTGTGTGCAGTAGGCTGACAGTTGGATGTATCCTTCGCCTCCCGGACCAAATAATGCACCTGGTGTACATACTACGTAGGTGTTGTATAGAATCTCTTCGAAAAACTTCCAGGAGTTCTTGCCTGATGGTGTCTTTATCCAAACGAACGGAAAATTCGGACTGCTGTGGCAGGTAAGTCTGTATTGCCGGCAAGCCTCTGTCATGATGCGGATGTTTTCGCGGTAATAGTTGATGCATTGATTCGTCTGCTCTTTTCCTTCGGGCGTATATAGGGCTTCTGCTGCCCGCTGTGCCATATACGATGCACCGTTGAATTTAATTTCTTGTCTTCTTCTCCACATGCTGTTCAGCTGTTTGCGTTCTCCAGTGAGCTTGGCTGCACTTACCTCTTTAGGTACAACGGTGTAGCCGCACCGTATGCCACTGAATCCGGCGGCTTTCGAATAGCTTTTGAATTCAATCGCTACTTTTCGGGCGCCTTTAATTTCGAATATGGAGTGAGGAATATCCGGATGCTGGATGAAGGGTTCAAAAGCAGCATCATATAATGTGAGAGTATCGTTTTCCAAAGCGTAGTTTACCCATTTCTTGAGCTCCTGTTTGGTAAGCAAGGCTCCGGTTGGGAATATAGGATTGCTTAAATAGATAATATCGACACGGCAACCGGGTAATTGCGGAATAAATCCTTTTTCATTGTCGCACGGAATATAGACCACGTTACTCCATTTTCCATCTTCCGGCTGAATACATCCGGCCCGTCCGCACATGGCGTTCGAATCAATATAGAAAGGATAGGAGGAGTCGGTTACACCAATGCTGTTATCATGGCGTAAGATATCGCCAAAATTGCCTATATCGCTTTTGGAACCATCGTTGATGAAAATTTCAGTAGGTGAAAATGAGATACCCCTTGCCTGATAATCGTGCTTGAGAATTGTGTCTATCAGGAAATCATAACCTTGTATCGGGCTGTATCCTTTAAAAGTCTCGGCTTTGCATAATTCGTCTACAGCCTTGTGCAAGGCTGCTGATGCAGCTGGAGGGATAGGGCATACGGCATCATTCCTGTTCAGGTAGATGAGTTCAGCCTGATGGTGCGTAATCTTGAAAGAATTTATTTTCTTGTCAAGATCTGCAAACAGACTGTTCTCTGGCAGTTTCAGGAAGTGTTCGTTAACCAATGCCATAATAATTTATACTAACGATACAGGGTTTAGATAGGTGTAAAACTTAAACTCTTTATGCACTAAAATGGCATTTATTGCCATTCGATGCAGTTATTCTTATTATTTCGATGCAAATTTACAAAAAAACTAGTATTATGAAAGGATATTTGCACTCTTTCCTTTCTCTTATATGGCGTTTTTATGTACTACGGACAATGTTTATGTAGAAAAAAAATAAAAGTGCTGAAAAAAATATATTCAAAATGGAGTCTCAGATAGTTTCTTTTACTAATTTTGTCTGTCCTTAATAAAAACAATTGATTAAAAGAAAAATGAACAACGCTTTGCCAGGTTCACGCAAGCAGACTATTTTGCGTGAAGTGAAAGATTATCTTTTGATAGCTCTGGGAATGGTTATGTATGCCATCGGATGGAATGTGTTTTTGCTGCCAAACGACCTTCCTTCGGGTGCAGTTCCCGGTATCGCTTCTATTGTTTATTGGGCTACAGGTTTTCCGGTCCAATATACTTATTTAGGTATTAATTTTTGTCTATTACTGTTGTCCTTGAAAATTTTGGGATGGAAATTCAGTGTAAAGACCATCTTTGCTGTATTTACGTTGAGTTCTACATTGCCACTTATTGCCATGCTTACAGGTGGAGAATCTATCATCAGTGATCAGCCTTTTATGGCATGTGTGCTGGGGGCCTCTTTCTGTGGTGGCGGTATCGGTATTGCTTTTTCGGCAAACGGTAGTACGGGAGGTACGGATATCATTGCAGCAGTTATCAATAAGTACCGTGACATTACGCTGGGAAGGGTGATTCTGATTTGTGACATGATTATCATCACGTCCAGTTATCTGGTGTTGCACGATTGGGAAAAGGTGGTATACGGATATGTGGTTTTGTTTATTTCAAGCTTTGTGCTGGATCAGGTAGTAAACAGTGCCCGCCAATCGGTACAATTCTTTATAATTTCCAATAAATACGAGGAGATAGGCAAGCGTATCAATATAGATTTGCACCGCGGGGTGACTTTTATCGATGGAGTAGGGTGCTATACTAATAATAATGTGAAGATGATGTTTGTGCTGGCTAAGAAACGAGAATCCAGTATGATTTTCCGTTTGATAAAGGACATTGACCCTAATGCATTTGTTTCTCAGAGTGCTGTAATTGGGGTATTCGGCGAAGGATTTGACAAGATTAAGGTTAAATAATATAGTCTGAAAAAAATGAGGGCTGTCTGCAAATCGAGTAGAATGCAGACAGCCCTTTTTGTATTTGAATACTTGTTTAAATCGCTTTTATTTGATTTTCAGCTTTTCTTTGAGTTCCTTGCTTAATGCATCTTTGTGAACCATGATATAGATGGTTTTGGCTTTTACAAAGCTTTCAGACATGTTGAGGTATCCTCCAAAGCGGTTTCTTTCTGTTCCCCATGAATTTTTGGTGATGTAGTATTTGGTGCCGTTCTGGTCTTTTGCAAGGCCGGTGATATGCATCAGATGGTCGTCTGTGGTTACAAACGATTCATATCCAGCTTGTCTGATTTCAGGAGTTACATTAACTTCCGGGTATGGATGCTCAAATTTATAAACCTCTTCCAGACGTTCTCCTACGTTCATATTCTCAAAACGTGCACGGTCAGTACCACTGTAGTCGTCAATGCGTGATACCTCCGGATTGATGGCAACTCCGTTTGTGAAAGAGAATCCTTTCTCACTAACATCACCGTCCCAGCATACAGTAAAGCCATTTTTCAGTGCATGGTCTGCTGCATCCATCATTTCATTCAACGGAAGGTTGTACATGCGGGCATGTTCCCAGTTGTCAGGAATCTCCAGTTCGAATGTTTCATAATAAGGCTTGTGGGTAAAGCTGGTCAGCATGACGTAATCGTTCATGTTGAGGCCAAGGCTTTCAGCAAAGCTTTTTGGTGTATATTCTTTTCCTTTATAAGTGAATTTCTCCGGTAGTTTGCCCATGTAAATATCGAACAGACTGTTTATCAGTTCGTTGTATTCGGGGCTGCGGCGCTTCATCTGGATGGCTTCTTTGGCAATGCCTTCCATGTAGCTAACCAGCTCTTGATGATTGTGCGTTTTAGAATCGTAGTTAATGCCACTGTAAACTTCTTCGGGAACGATACCTACTTGTTGGAAGGCAGTCATCCAACTGGGGGAAATACTTCCCTGACTAATGTTACCTTTGCCGCGACGCAGATAATTGTCGTTAAGCTGATTCATGTATTTCTGGCGGACAATAAACATTTCGGATAAGTCGTATTCTCCTTTACCCATTCGCAGCAGCTCGGCTTCCATAAACGATGTCGTAGCAAAACACCAGCAGGTTCCGGTAGCTGCCTGATTTTTTACGGAAGTTACTTTCTGTGAAGCAACTGTTGTAAACTGATATCCATTGCTCTCTTGAGCACCAGCCCATGCCGATGCAAGCATCAGCATGGCAGTGAGTGTTAGATTTTTAGTTATCATAGAATTATGTATTTGTTTTTTTTATGTTAGAAACCAAATTTATTGTCAATCCAGAACTGGTTTGCCATTTCGTCCCATCTCAATAAGGTAGCGCCAGCAAAGTCGATGGTGTAATTAGTAAGATAGGCTTTAGCAGCCTCTTCACCTTCCGATTTAAGGATTTGCTGGTATTGTTGCTCTACCCATGGAAGCTCATTGAATCCTTTATGCTCGAAATGCATGATATTCTTTTCCATCAGTTTTCGTGCGTTTCCCCATCTGACAGTAGCCAGTTTGTTGGCACGTCTGTAATGCCATAACGCAGCATCTTCGCGGTAGCGATGATTTCCGCAGATTTTATAGCTTGCAGGCAAGTCGGTTGTTCCGCAGAAGATAGGTACTCGTGGACTCTGTCCCGGATTGTCCATAGAGAACCAGCAAACTCCGCCAACAGCATCGGGCAGCCAGTCGCGTAACTGGATTACTGTAGAATATGCACATTGTGGAACAGCTATGTTTCGGATAGAGGTTACAGCCCCTTCTTTAATGCCATTCAGCATTTTAATCTCGTCCGAACGCATCCATGGGTTTGCTACCGGACTGATAATTGTATCAGTCTTTTCGCTGTCTTTCTGCTTGACAGTTACTTTCAGGTTTCGGGTTACATCCCACTGCGTGCCTTCGTAAGTCTGGCGCAGGTAAGCCGCTACATCGGCTGCACTAAGTTTCTTTTCCGGTTTAACGGACAGTGGCAGTTCTTCTGCTTCCATACTTAAATTGAGTGATGGAGCCAATGTGCTGAGTACGAAATATTCACGGATGCTGAATGCCTGCATTTTGCCGGAGTAGTTGGGGCCACCGTATGCTTTCCAGAATTTGAAAGGCTCTTTGCCATCCCAGAAACCAAGTTCTTGGGCTACCTCGAATACATTTTCAGAGGCCATGTAATTGTCTTTGTCTTTCAGATTCAGTGTACTGATACGTGGAATATTGGCAGAAACTCCCACTTCATCGTCAGGGATTCTTACAGCTGCCCATACACCTCCTTTTTTCTTACTTCCTTCTCCAAAAACTTCGAAGTGCCATACTTCTTTTTTATCGGCAATAGTAAGACATTCTCCGGAGTCACCATAGCCATATTTTTTTATCAGGTCTCCCATTAGCAGGATAGCTTCACGAGCTGTAGTGCAGCGTTCCAGTGCGATACGTGCCAGCTCTTCGATCATAAACATACCTTCGGGGTTACGTAACTCATTACGTCCGGAAATGGTAGTTTCTCCCATGGCCAATTGTTTTTCGTTCAGGCAGGGATAGGCCGTGTCAAGGAAAGAATAAGTGTGGCTTACCTGTGGAACTTCACCTTTAACGGTAAGTTTTGTCTGGTCGTTTACAAATTCAGTATGCATTCTTCCATCATAAATGCTGGTTGTGGCTGTGCTTTCGTAGTCCTTTGCAGGAACAACGTTAACCCATGTCCGATACCAGCTGTCGCAGGTATGACTTGTAATGACCGAACCGTCAGTTGTAGCATTTTTACCTACCATAATACTTGTACAAGCATCCGGGTCTCTTTCTGGTGTGTTTTGGGCGTGTGAAGGTGTCGTGCAAACAATACCCAAAAGTAATAAATAGCCTGTTGTTTTCATTTCTGTGAAGATTTTATTGTAATCAAATCCAAAAGTAGATAAAAAACCAAAAAAATGAGAATTTTATCTGCTTTTTTTGTATTTTTGTTTATCTATTTGTAATTAATCATGACTGAAGCTATTGATATTGTTCGCAAGATTTCTGTAATCTATCACACCTCATTGTCGAAAGAATGTGCCCATTTGCTAGCCGATATTCTGGTACGCCGTAAATTCAAGAAAGGAGAACGGGTGTTGTCGGAAGGTGAAGTACAACAAGGTATGTTGTTTATAGAAAAGGGAATGCTCCGCCAGTTCTATTACAAACATGACAAAGACTTGACAGAGCATATCGGTTATGAAAATGGTATGACTATATGTTTGGAGAGTTTTCTTCGACAGGAGCCTACCCGCCTTATGATAGAGGCACTTGAGCCTACAATTGTTTGGGAAATCAACAAACAGAAGCTAGAGGAGTTAGCATCTAAATATGAGGAAATTGGGCGACTTTATCGTCGCGTTTTCGAAAATTCGTTGATTGAATCTCAGATAAAAGCCGACACATTAAGATTTGAGCCTGCTTCTGGACGTTATGCCAAGTTGTTGCAGATTCATCCGGAAATATTGAAGCGTGCTCCGCTTGTTTATGTTGCATCCTTGCTTCAGATGACTCCAGAGACTTTGAGTCGTGTGCGATCTGCTCATTTGAATGCATGATAGTGTAAGCTGCTAATTTATACTCTTGATACTCAAAGGGTAAACGATACGCCTATCAGGAATTCACGCAGGCGGAACGTAAAGCGATAATAGTTCCGTTCAATTGAAGATACAAACTCACGTTCGTATACTGATTTTCCTAAAATGTTATTGGCTTTCAACTGAAATTCCAGTTTCTTATATGTATATCGGGTAGAAAAGTCGGTAAACCATGAGTGTTCTTTGGTCTCCAGTGACTGGTGACAGGCATTGGAAATACTGAACATCAGTTTTTCTGTGACTGGGAAATTAAAGTCTATGCTATGCTTCAGCTGGTTTACATGTGAATCGGCTGAAGGTGAGTGCATGCGGTTCTGCTGCCACAAAGAGCGCAACTCTACCGAAAGCCAGAATAACGGACGGCCGGAATAGGAAATGACTGCCGAATAGCTGTCCATATCATAGTCTGTAAGTGCTCCTCCATAAAGCAGGGCATCCTGATTGCGCAGGTATGTCCCCGAAAGCGTCAGAAGACTCTTCCATACACTGAAGGATTTGCTGAGCCGTGAAGTAATCAGGTACATCTCTGCATGGTGAGGTGCAGCTGTCAAACTACGCACCAACACTTCATTACCTTCCGACAGGCGGCTTTCATAGGCAGTTTCCTTTTGGGATCTTCGGGCCGTTGCTGAAACGGAAAAGAACAGTCCCTTTATAGGATGACTGTATTGATAGTTCATTGTAACACGGTGATTGCTGTTGGCTTCAGGAGTATGCGTATTATCTACAATGGTACGATAGGATGTAAAGAGGTTTCCAGAATACACATCCCTCAAATCTTCCAACTGCTTGCCGTATTGATATGTTATACTGATATTAGAAGTACCTGAAAATGTATATTTTAAAAAGAGTTTTGTATCAGGATAGAACTCGCCATGACGCTGCAAGGCTTCCGGCTGTCGGAATCGTATATCCATTCGCTGGAGTTTAGCTTCGGCTTCCATCTGGAAGTCGGATGTCTGATAGTTAAGTCCCAATCCTATATGCGGCAGATAGCGGTTGAAGCGCTGTGACGGTAATGTTTCACTATTGCCAATTTGGGCTGAAAGTGATTGGGAAATGCCCTGGAACCCAACCTGATAGTTGGCATACAACCCGAAGAGCCTGTGACGGAAGGCAGCGGTAGTATATGTCTGAAAAGAGGTATAGTCCACCCTTTGAGACTCACCGGAATAAAGGGAAAGTTCCTGCGGATGATAATTATATCCGTTTACGGAAGATATCGACAGATATCTCTCATTCGAAAGCGGGAGTTTTATATCAAGAATATTCGAAAAATACCTTCTGTCCGGAGAGGAATAAAGCTTCAACTGATTGTCATTCCATACAGTATTGCTTCTTGAGTCCAGCCAGTCGAACGAAGCCTTACCTTCATTCTTTAGATAAAGTTCCTTTTTATTGATTTCTACATTCAGACTTGCATCCAACCTGTTTCTGCGTTCATGCAGTGAATGGCTTTCAATCAAGGCACCGGACGCATTTTCGGCTAGGAGATAGTTGGTCTCTACCCAGTTGTTACGCTCGGCTACATCATTGAAGTAGCTTACCTGGGCACGTAGTGTACTCTTTGGTGCGAGTTGGAACAGATGGTTGGTTGCTACCAGATGCGAACGGTTGAATCTGTATCGGTTCTGGTCTATGTCCGGTCTTTGGGTTGTGACAGAAGAAATCAGGGCATCCTCTTCAATGGTGCGATTTTCCAGTAGGTCGGAAAGCCTTATCGGATTGATTTCGTTATACAGGTCGAGACCCGTGTTGTCGTTCTTGTAGAGTGAAAGAGTCTGGTATTTTTTCTTAAAGAGCATGGCAAGCAGACGATTGCTATAGAGCATGTCATCGGCATTTGCTCCAAACCGATATCGGCAGTACCAACAAGATTCATTTTGCTGTCATCTTCCAGAATCAGGTTGATGGCAGCCTGTTCGCTGAAAAGCTTTCCTTTCAGAAGTTCGATTGGCTGATGGTTCTGTAGAACTTCTACCGATTTTACTCTTTTGCGTGAAATATTATTTGAAGCTAGGGCATAGCGGTCATTCATCAAGTCCATACCTTCTATGTAGAACTTATTGATGTTTTTCCCCTGGAAACTTATCATGCCATCGGGTTTGACTTCAATGCCGGGCATCTTGGCAAGGACGTCAGCGATACTCCTGTCTTGCGGTTGTGCGAATCCTGCAACTGAATATACCAGTGTATCTTGTTTCTGCTGAATCCTTTGGGCTGATACTTTTACAGCCTGTAATTGATACACCTCTTCCTGAAGTGATACACGGTATTCAGCTTGTCCAGGAATAATCTTCACTATTTTTCTCTTGAATCCCAAGGCTTGAAAAGACAGCAAAGCAGGTTTTAGTTTTGTTTCCGGTACTTTGATTTCAAACCGTCCTTTCTGGTCTGTAATGGCATAACTGATAATCAGACTGTCGGCTGATAGTACGCAGAGAGATGCTCCATCAATAGTTTTGCCTGTATTCCGATTGATGACCGTTCCCACGTAACTTTGGCTAAAACTGGGAAGAGTCATCAGTATCAGACAAAAAAGGATAGCATATCTTTTCATACAAATCATACCTTTTTGTATGGGTTATACAATATGAGACCTGAGGAGATTCGCTACTGATTAAGGCTATTTTTCGAAGAAGTTGGCCAGTTTCTTTTTGCTTTTCAGTGGTTTACCGTCTGCACCCAGCACTTGCAGGTTTCTACCGGTAATGGCTTTCAATCCGCTGGTGGGATCATTCTCATAATTTTGGCGGAGAGTAAGAAATTCTTTCCGGGTACAACGGATGATTTGTTTTGTATCAGGTTCTTCAAGCTCTCCTGTGAAGTTTTTCAGCTCAATGGCTTTGAAGTGGAAAAGGCCTTCGGTATCAGCCGCTTCGAGTATCAGTCCCGGTAATCCGCATAAAAACCATGGACCTTCGGCAACAGGTATTTGAGGTGTAAACTATACTTCCCAAGTACGACCGTCAATAGCTGCAGTAGCTTTCTGGCAAGTATGCCCCAACAGTTCTTTGGTTTCAGGAACCATATTCCATTGCAGCGAAGGGAGTTTTTCTTCATAACAATACATTTTCACGACTTTGTCATAACATCTGTAAGTTCCTTTTTCGGGAACATTCTTATAGAATTCAAAATATTGGTGTGTTCGTGGCATGTCTGCCTGCTGGTTAATAACTTCAGTTGCAGTCATACCGATATGTAACATGCTGTCGCGTGATGTGCGGATAGCTCTTTCGTAAATACTGTAGAATGCAGATTTCCCATCTGGGTAAATATCCAGTGCAAATTCATCCTGACGAATATCCTTGGGTTTGGCAGAGTCTTTGATGTAACTTTCTTGATAGATGCAGCGGATGGAATTGCTCGGAGCCTGTGCATACAAATTAAGAATATAAAAAAGAAAAAAAATTACAATAGAAAACGTACGCATAGCTAGATACTGTTTTGAATTAATAAAAAATATAGTATTCAAAGAATATTGTACAGTCTTTAGAGGTTCCAAAAATAAAGCATGGCACAATATTCACCAATCTGATAGGGTAATGACGCTAAAATATAAAAAAAATCATAACGGTAAGAACAAAAGCTGAAAAATAATCAGATTGATTGTATAATTCTTTATATCAAAGAATAGTGTTAATGACGTACGTATTTTATTGATTTATCATGGTAGACTGAATGAGAATAAGGTCGGGTGGATGTATTGATGACGTAGGATAAAACAGAAATGTTCTCCGAAAAATTTTATTTTGATTTTTCGGAGAACATTATCAGTATTTATTATTTAAAAAAGGACAATACCCAATTCTACAAGTGGTTTCTTTTCGAAAGAGCGATTGGCATCGTAGTATCGTGTCCAGCTATATCCGCCCGAAGCAAAGATACCCCAATTGTCACCACCTCTAAATTCCAGATTTAGACGTGCCTGCAGGGCATACATTCTTTCGGGAATTTCAAGGTGATTGTTTTTGAATGTTTCAATATGTACGTAACCTCCGTCCGCACTGATTTCCCATCTTTTAGCTAAGGGAAGCCATAAACCAGCTCTATAAAATACGTCTGCCGAAAATTTCTTGTCAAAATCAAGGTAATTGGTTCCGGCCCCCAGGATGGTGTAAGTATGGCGATTTTTGAATCGTGCCGCAATGTTGAACTTACTGCAATTTCCGCCATAAACCATCAACTGGTAGCGTGTAGCTGGTGTGAGGTTTACCAGTCCTATTTTATGTCCTGTTGTATCACGGCTGTAGTTTACCAAGCCTATCTGCAAACCTTTAATTTTTTCAGCTACATTCACAGCGCCAATTTGTAATCCGTTGTTCTGTGTCGCAATGTTCAGTAATGCAGCAACTTGTAAGCCTTGAAGTTTGCCGGCAGTAATGTTCGATAATCCAGAAATCTGTACTCCATTTGCATTTTCTCCAGAAACATTCATTAATCCGCTTAGTGCAATGCCATTGAGGTCTTTTCCTGTAATATTGGCAATACCACTTACAATGATTCCATTGTTGTTTGTACCGCTTAGGTTAATTAATCCTCCTGCTGTAATACCATTAAAAGCTGTTCCGCTGATGTTTCCGATACCTGAGATTTGCATACCGGTCATACTAGACCCGCTTATGTTCATGAGTCCACTCAGGTTCATGCCATTCATCTGTTTACTACTTACGTTGGCAATACCCGAAATTGCTATTCCTTGGCTGTTACGGCCTGCTATATTCACCATACCGCTGAGCATCATACCTGCCATATCCCGATTTGAATGGTTGGCCAGCAGGTTTATACCCAGTCCTTTTAGCTGGTTGTAGTGTCCGGTAACTCCTAGGCTAAAGTAACTATACGACAGCGAATCTTCTCCTGAACTTAATGTAAGAGCAAAATTCTGAATGTTTCTTTGTTTTGTTGCCCAATCTGTATTTTGAGCATTCAAATTGAGAAAACAGCTCCCTCCAATAAGGAGTAGAGCTGTTATTTTTCTTAAAAATTCCATGTGTGTTTCTTTATTATTTAACGTCCTGATACAAGAAACGTTTGATACTTTTCTTCGGAGTCTTTTCAAATTCTTCGGGATATATTTTTACCCGCGCAATTTGTGAATACGGAGGTAACTCTGCATTCAGTGCAACCCGGTTTTCTTCCATCAGTTTTTCGATGGCATTGTTGTCCATTCCTGCAGCTTCGGCCTCCTCAAAGTCCGGATAGATAAGTGCCGCCAGCTTATCGTCGCCCTGTTGGATTACGATACACTCGGCTACCATAGGATAACCATTCAGCTTCTCCTCAATTTCTTCCGGGTAGATGTTCTGGCCAGAAGGACCTAAAAGCATATTTTTGCTGCGTCCTTTGATGGTAACATTGCCTTCCTTGTCCATTACACCCAAGTCGCCTGTATGAAGCCATCCCTCACTGTCAATAACCTCTGCTGTAGCTTTTTCGTTTTTATAGTATCCCAGCATTACGTTGGGACCTCTACAAATAATTTCGCCTACCACATTTTCCGGGTCCGGACTTAAAATTTTTACTTCCATACGAGGAGCTGCCTTGCCGCAAGAACCTGGCTTAAATTTTTTCCAGTCCTCGTAACAGATAATAGGCGCACACTCTGTCATTCCGTATCCTACAGTGTAAGGGAAGTCTACGCTTTTCAGGAACTGTTCTATTTCTGAATTAAAGGCTGCACCTCCGATAATAATTTCATAAAAATTGCCGCCGAAAGCCTGTATCAGCTGTTCGCGTACAGTTGCTTTTATCTTATCGTTGATAATAGGAACTTTCAGCAGAATTTTCATAGCCGGTGTTTGCAACTTAGGCAATACACTTTTCTTGATGATTTTTTCGATAATCAGCGGAACTGCTATTACCAGATTCGGTTTTACTTCTGCAAATGCCTGGAAAATAATTTTCGGACTAGGCATGCGTGTCAGGAAGTAAACGTGGCAGCCGGCAATGAATTCATACAGAAACTCAAAAGACAAACCGTACATATGAGCCATAGGAAGCATAGATACGATTTTGTCTCCACTATGCAGTGTAAGTACTTCTGATGCGAATTTCATATTCGACCATAGGGCACGATAGGGGAGCATTACACCTTTCGAAAAGCTGGTGGTACCCGATGTGTAATTGAGTACAGCCAGTTCTTCAGGTTTGTCCAGTTCGTATTTTACATGTTCTTTTCTGAAATTCTTGGGGAATTTCTTACCAAACATTTCGTTCAGATGTTCGCGGGCATAATACAGTTTTTCTCTTCTGCAAACCAACAGTGTAAAATCATTCATCAGGATAATACCTTCCAGGTTTGGCATGGCCTCTTCATTTAGAGTTTCCCAGGCCATGTCGCCTACAAAAAGAAGCTTGGCTTCTGAGTGATTCACTATATTATGAATATTATCAGCTTTAAATTCATGTAGGATAGGTACAATCACAGCTCCGTAAGTTACAGTAGCCAGAAAAGTAACCCCCCAGTGAGAGCTGTTTCTGCCACATACGGCTATTTTATCGCCTTTTTCTACTCCGCTTTCTTTTAATAAGATATGTAGCTTTTCTATTTTTCGGGCTACATCTTTATATTGTAGGGTTGCCCCCTTATAATCTGTCAAAGCATCGAGATCCCAATTCTTTTTTATGCTTTCTTCTATGAATGTAATGAAGCTTTCTGCCATAATTTTCCGATTAAGCTATTTTGGACTTATTATTTGCACATTTTTTGTGCTTATGTGCAAATATATGAGTTTTTTTTATTCTATTCAAGCCTGTGGTCTTATATCTTGATTAATTAGAGATATTCTTGATTTATTAGAAATATTTCATTTAATCCATAAATAAGGGGCATACTTTGGTAAGCTGCCCCTTATTTATTTGTCAATATGAAAATCGGTAGATTAGTCTTCGCGGCTACTGTAATATTTCATGAATTGGGTACGTTCGAATGGGTTTGCATCACCTGCAACACCTGCATTTACTTTACCTTTGAACTGGCCAAGGTTTTCGTAACCGTTGCTGTCCATCCATTCAGAAAGTACAGTTTTCATTTTTTCGATTTCTTTATCGCCATACTGGTACAGTACGCTACAAATTTCTACAACAGAAGCACCTGCCAGGATAGATTTAATTACACCGTTGCCACAGTGTACACCTCCTGATATGGCATAGTCGATGCCCGGAACCTTATACGAAGAGATAGCAGTCCATCTCAAGCCGTTAGACAACTCAGCCGGTGAGCTGAAAATCGTTCCAGAAGAGAAAGTCAGTCGGTCAATATTAATATCTGGCTGATAGGGTCTGTTGAACAATACCACAGCATCAGCACCGTTGGCATACAACTGGTTGATAAGTGCAACCGGATTTGTAATGTTGCTTCCCAGTTTCATGATAACAGGAATGTGCACTTTTTTCTTGATGTCTACCAATATGTCGATATGCTTCTGTTCGAACGAACCGTACTGATAGTCCTTTTCAGTTTGTATAGCAAGTATATTGATTTCGAGTGCATCAGCTCCCGCTTCTTCCAGTGTCAGTGCATAGTCCACCCACTCTGCGTCTGTGTAGCAGTTGATGCTGGCAATGACAGGAATCGTACATACCTTTTTAGTTCCTTTAATGAGTTGTATGTGTTCGTTCAGTGCGTGCGAACGTACATAAGTTCCCAGATAATCATCAGCTTCCGGTGAACCGTAGCCTGCCATAGAGTTAGCCTGCATGCTGATTTGTTCTTCGAAAATAGATTTCAGAACGATAGCGCCGGCACCTGCCTCTTCCAGTTTCTTGTTCTTTTCTACGCTGTTGGTCAGTCCCGAACTGCTGACAATGATTGGGTTTTTAAGATGCAGTCCTGCAAAAGTAGTTTTTAATTCAGCCATAATACTTTGATGTTTTTTAGTATATTCTTTCTCCAAAAATTTTACTTCCTACCCGAACTAAGGTACTACCGTTTTTTACAGCAATCGGATAATCCTCCGACATGCCCATGGAGATTTCCTTGAAGCATGCGTCTGCTGCAAAATACGTTTGCTTGAGTTCATGGAAAAAGTCTTTTAAGGAACAAAATTCTTTGTTGATTTCAGTTTCGTCCTCCGTAAATGTTGCCATACCCATTACACCACAGATTGCAATATTCTTCAGCTCTTTCCATTGGCCGTCGGCCAGCATACTGCGGCAGGAATCGAAGCTGAAACCATATTTACTTTCTTCTTGTGCGATATGAATCTCCAGCAGGCATGGGATGACGCGTTGCACCTTCGCAGCCTGCTTGTTGATTTCCTCTAACAGACGAAACGAATCTACAGCATGTATCATCGAAACATAAGGTACGAGGTATTTCACCTTGTTGGTCTGCAAATGTCCGATGAAGTGCCACTCGATGTCTTTAGGCAGCGCTTCATATTTTTCAGTAAGCTCCTGCACTTTACTTTCACCGAAAATGCGTTGTCCACATTCATAAGCCTCCATGATAGCTTCCTGGGGATGAAACTTCGACACGGCTATCAGTCGAACTCCTTCCGGAAGCTCGGAAAGTATTTCTTTGATATTCTGTCCGATGTTCATACTGTAATAGTTTGTAGTTTATGTTTATTATCTTTTGTCTGCGTCCGGAAATTCAGGTTTTACATCCGGTTCTGCCGAGTAAGGATATACATCCATGATGGCAGTTTCTGCTACCGAAGCTATGGCATAGTCGGCCATTGTTCCCTTCATTCCTTCATCCAGTTTCTTGATTGCGTCGCGCAAGTCGGCAGCCTGCACCAGTACGTTTGTAGAGGTTTTCTTTTCTGCACCACTTTTTTCGTCCAGTGTGATGAACCACAACTTGCATTTAAACCAGCGGTCGGCAGCATCTTCGTCACACGGAAACAGTTCACTGTAGTTGGCACGCTTGATGTCTGAAACAGTGAATTCTCCGCTGATATACGGTGTAATTTCGTCAATGATACGTGCTTCCGCCTCTGTAAAACTGAGTGCATCTACCAGATAAGGTTCTGTTACCTTTTTATTCATCCCGTTTTCCATTACTTTCTCATAACGGATTTTGCACTCAAACCATGTATGCATCATAATTTTTCTTTCCTTTTTTACGTTATACCCTGCAAAGGTAATTGAAAAAACTAACTTTAAGCTTAGTTCATTCTTTTTTTTCTTCTTATGCCGAAGTTAGTGTTGTTTATGAACGTGGTTTACAGTTGTTCTGTTTCATGAATTCGGTTATTTCACGCTCGTGATGCCCGAGGAGCAGAATGTGGTGATTGCCAAGCGGATTCTGCAGGAAGTAATTTACCGGATTGTCCAGCTTCACACGGATTTGTGTACGGCACATGTTCTCAAAGTTTGTATTTTCGATGATTCTGCCATTTGAAATAAAGAACTCATCCAGACATTCTCCACCGCATTTCACCAGAGTAATATCGCCTTCATGCAGCAATCCCTGAATGCTGATACCGCATTGAGTTTCATAATGATTGCGTATGATATAAGCATAAGTCATCTTGGTAGGGATAGAACAATGGCCTGCTATAATCTCATTTTTATGTATGTCGACATTCGAAAGATTGCACATGAAACCAGCCTGTCCGGTCAGCTCTTTCATCATCAGCAGTGTCATGATGGATTGCAGGTCACCTTCACAGCCTGCAGGAATACCTTCATTGTTGAGCAACGAAAGCGCCAGACAGCCTGTTGTTCCCAGCTTTTCTATCATTTCGAAGCAGGAAAGAGTCAGGGCATTCAACTGATATTTGTCGCACAATTTGCGTATGCTTTTATATACACGCATTGCTTTAAGCAAGTCTTCGGGTGTCCCTTCGCGGCATGCTTGAGCATCGTTGGCAAAAATAGAAGCTTCCACACCGATTTCGTCATCCGTAATGCTGTTGAATAGTTCGTAGACTTCTTCTATCTGGATATCAATATAGTTTACTCCCCAACGTTGCTGTACCAGCAGATAGTCTGTATGACTGGCTATCAGCCATTGCGACGGGTAGCCGATTACGCCAATCCGTTTCCCCTTGAGCGAGCGTTTGGCTGCAAAAGCCTTGTGATGCAGCAATATCTGTAGAGCCATATCCTTTACGCTGCCGTGTATAATCTGCGCCTGCATGTTTTTGGACCGTATCCATGCAGCAATTTCCATCGATGCAGCCAGTGAATTCGACAGCCCATCAGCCAGCAGCGTGATAGGGTAGGGCATCATGCTGAAACAGCGTTCTACCAGATGCTCTACACCTCCCGATGCAATGAATGCCATTTTGTAGGCATTGGCCGGTATGCTGTCCGCCTGGGTATAAGGTATTAAGTGGACTGTAAAATATTTTTCTATTTCCAATAAAAGCTCTTTATGGCATTCATAGATGGATTCCATGCGTTTAGGTGTTGGCGAAAAAGTAATAAGGTATATTTTCATGGTTTTCAGTTAATAAGATTTGTATAGAACAAATATAAAATTTTTTTCTTATAAGTCCAATAGTGTTGATTCACAGATAACAATCATTTGCACAGCTTTGAATCTTTATATCTTTTTGTTCGTATTTAAGCCGAATCTCTATTATTTCTTAATTTTTTTGTTGTGTGTTTTAAAGGTTACTTCTATCTTTGCGGATATTATATAAAAAAATAGAACACATTATGCCAAAAATTTCAATTCGAGGAAATCAAATGCCCGAGTCGCCAATTCGTAAACTGGCCCCTCTGGCTGATGCAGCGAAAGAGCGAGGAATTCATGTATACCATCTGAATATCGGTCAGCCTGACCTTCCTACTCCACGAGCGGCTCTCGAGGCGATTCGAAATATTGACCGGACTGTTTTGGAATACAGCCCCAGCCAGGGGTATCGCAGCTATCGCGAAAAGCTGGTAGGCTATTATGCCAAATACAACATCAACCTTACTGCCGATGATATTATCATTACCACCGGTGGATCGGAAGCCGTGTTGTTTGCTTTTATGAGCTGTCTGAATCCGGGAGATGAGATCATTGTGCCCGAGCCGGCTTATGCCAACTATATGGCTTTTGCTATTTCGGCCGGAGCAGTTATCCGTACAATCGCAACTACCATCGAAGAAGGTTTTTCACTTCCTAAAGTAGAAAAGTTTGAGGAACTTATCAACGAACGTACCAAAGGAATCCTGATTTGCAATCCTAATAATCCTACCGGATATCTGTATACCCGCAGGGAAATGAACCAGATACGTGACTTGGTGAAGAAATACGATTTGTTCCTCTTCTCGGACGAGGTGTACCGTGAATTTATTTATACGGGTTCTCCCTATATCTCTGCCTGCCATCTGGAAGGCATTGAGAACAATGTGGTGCTGATTGATTCCGTGTCCAAGCGCTATTCGGAGTGCGGTATCCGCATCGGTGCCCTGATAACGAAGAACAAGGAAATCCGGGATGCTGTCATGAAGTTCTGCCAGGCGCGTCTCAGTCCTCCATTGATTGGCCAGATCGCCGCAGAAGCATCGTTGGATGCTGATGAGGATTATCTGCGCGACACATACGATGAATATGTAGAACGCCGTAAATGCCTGATTGACGGATTGAACCGCATACCGGGCGTATATTCGCCCATTCCGATGGGAGCGTTCTATACGGTGGCAAAGCTGCCGGTAGATGATTCGGACAAGTTCTGTGCCTGGTGCCTGTCGGAGTTTGAATACGAGGGACAGACGGTATTCATGGCGCCTGCGTCCGGCTTCTATACTACGCCGGGTTCTGGTCGCAACGAAGTGCGTATCGCATACGTACTGAAGAAAGATGACTTGAACCGCGCCTTGTTTATCCTGCAAAAAGCATTGGAAGCCTATCCGGGGCGAACCGAATAAAATGAAATAATTCATTAGGCGCGGATTACACGGAAAACTTAAGATAAAGACGTTTGTTTCAAATCTTCCGTGTAATCTGCGCCTAAAAAATAATGGCCCATGAATCTATCTCGCTTTATAGCGTTGCGCATTTATCGCAACTCGGAGCCGGGCAAGCAAGTTTCCCGTCCGGCTGTCCTTATTGCCATGGTGGGCATTGCCCTTGGACTGGCGGTGATGATTATTGCCGTGTCCGTCATTGTCGGCTTCAAGAGCGAGGTAAGGGATAAAATCGTGGGTTTCGGTGCCCATATCCAGATAGGCAACCTGGATGCTGCACGCTCATACGAGACGCGTCCGGTGGTGGTGGGTGACAGCATGATGGCTGCGCTTTCCGATTATCCCGAAGTGAAGCATGTACAACGCTACTCCACCAAGCCGGGGATGATAAAGACCGCCGATGCCTTTCAGGGAATGGTGCTGAAAGGTGTGGGGCAGGAGTATGATAGCACCTTCTTCCACCGCCATTTGCTGGAGGGGGAGTTTCCGCAATTCAGCGATTCTGCTTCGTCCAACCGCGTAGTCATCTCAAAGTCTCTTGCCAACAAGCTGCAATTGAAACTCGGTGACAAGATAGACACCTACTTCATCCAGGACGATGTGCGTGCCCGCCGCCTGAAGATTGCAGGTATCTACCAAACCAACTTCTCTGAATACGACAACCTATTCCTGCTTACCGACCTCTACCTGGTGAATCGCCTGAACAACTGGGAGCCAGACCAGGTGAGTGGCATGGAGCTGGAAATACGCGATTATGACAAGCTGGAAGAAACCACCTATGAGGTAGCTGCCGATACGGACGGGAATCCCGACCGTTATGGCGCCGAGTATTGCGTCCGCAATGTAGAGCAGCTCAATCCTCAAATCTTTGCCTGGCTGGGCATCTTGGATGTCAACATCTGGGTCATTCTCATTCTGATGATTGGAGTGGCGGGGTTCACCATGGTATCCGGCCTGCTGATTATCATCATAGAGCGTACCTCCATGATAGGTGTGCTGAAGTCTTTGGGAGCCAACAACTTTACTATTCGTAAAGTTTTCCTTTGGTTTTCGGTCTTCCTCATCGGGAAAGGCATGCTCTGGGGGAACATAATCGGCCTTGCATTCTATTTTGTGCAGCGCTGGTCCGGCTTGTTCAAGCTCGACCCTGAGACCTATTATATGGCTACTGTTCCGGTATCTTTCAATATCTGGCTGTTCCTGCTACTGAATGCCGGTACATTGCTGGCTTCAGTCCTGATGTTGTTGGGCCCTTCATTTCTGATTACACGCATCCATCCGGCAACTTCCATCCGTTACGAATAAGAGAATCACTTTCTCAGAAAACCGCTTTTCTTGCGGAACAGACAGTACCATTTCCAACGTAAAGACTGTATCGGCTGCAATAGGTCGAAAGCCGGTAGTGTGAAGTAATATCTACGTTGTTCTTCCAGGTCGCGGGCAGTCTTGTTGACAATGACGGCCTGCAGGGTGAAACGGAACAGGAACAAAAGACAAGCGACGCCTGCTGCCAGCCAGTGGAAGTGCATAATGCCGATGAACATCGCTGCTATCCAGGATGCGTGGAATACCAGGCGAGTCAGGGTCTCAAAACCGGCCAGCCAGCGTTGCATCCCATGATACAGCCGTGCTGTGGAGGCGTAACCTATTTTCTCTTCTTTCCAGTCCTTGGCACGCAGAAGCGGTTGCATGCGTACAATGGCATTGGCATCCGTTTCTACCCGCGTGTTCTCCGGGGTAGCCACGTGGTTGATGAACAAATCGTCGTCTCCCCGTTGCAGGTTGAGGTGTGCGGAGAATCCTTTCTGTTGGTAGAAGAGTTCCTTCCGGTAGGCCAGGTTACGCCCGATGCCCATGTAGGGGCTGCCTGCCAGGGCAAATCCCAGATAGCGCATGGAAGTGAACAGATTGTCGAATGCCACCCGTTTGTGCAGCCAGCCTTTGCCGCGTTCGTAGCCGCTGTATCCTAGCACCACTTGGGTACGTGATGTGAAGTTGCGTGCCATCAGTCGCAGCCATTGGTTGCTTTGGGGCATGCAGTTGGCATTGGTAAACACCAGCCATTCATATTTGCTGGCCTTGATTCCAAGCGTCACAGCCAGCTTCTTACGGCTGATGTAGCGGGAGGAATCGGGCACGAAGCTGTGGTAGAGATGGGGGTATTTCTCCTCGAGGATGGTCAGGTAATCTTCGCTCTCATCAGTGTTGCCGTCGTTAATGACGATGACTTCAAATAGGGGATAGTCCTGCTCCAGCACGGCGCCCAGGTTGCGGCGCAGATTTTCGGATTCCTCGCGGGCGCAGATGATGACGGATATGGGGGGCAGTTCCTGGGTGAAGTGCATGTTTCCCTGCTTCACGGCACGGCGGCGTGCATGAATACGGTTGTAGAGACAGAGGTAGTAGATAATTTGAATAAGGAACAGACCACCCGCTACGGCGAGTACGATAATTTCAGTTGAATCTAATGTAAATGCTTCCATGTGCAGTAGGACGTTTATGTGCTGCAAATTTACGCAATTTCCGGCACTGCCTCAAACTTTGTTCCGGGAAAGTGCTTGGACAAATACTGCTTGATGTATTTCATCGTGTCTTCCTGGATAGTCTTATCCTCCACGGTGGGATAGAGGTTGTAGAGTACCGTATCGAGTGCGATGCCCCGGTTCTTGATGGCTTCGAAGCTCAGCAGGGTGTGGTTGATGCTGCCCAGCTTTCCGGAGGTGACGAAGATAAGCGGGTACTGCTTTTCCACAATGTAGTCTATCGTCAGGAAATCTTCGGTGAGGGGAACCATCAGACCTCCGGCTCCTTCTACGAGCACGGTATCATAGCGGTGGGAAAGTTCCCTGGTGGCACGCTCTATTTTCACGAAGTCTATCGGGCGCTTGTCTATGCGGGCGGCGAGGTGGGGGGAGCAGGGGTAGGAGAATATCTCGGGCATGGTCAGCCCCTCTTTGTCTTCCGGCAGGTAGCCGGTTCCGGTGAGGTGGCGGTGCAGGTCGATGTCCTCGGAATGGCCGGTGTTGCCGGTCTGGATGAACTTTTGGGTGATGACGCGCAGGCCGCGTTGCATAAGCTCACGGGCATACCAGGCGGTGCAATAGCTTTTTCCGGCATCTGTATCAATGCCGCTGATGAAGTAGATGTTTTTTGTTTCCATTATTTTGTCTTTTTTCGTGCGATGATATAAATAGGGTGATAGGTTAGGCTTACGTTGCCTGCGGCATCACTGAACCGGGTTGTGTATTCTTCGCAGAAGGATTGCAGGCGGCCACGCGTCCACATCCTTTTTTCCGTACCCGTGACTCCGGTTTGCTTCAGATGCTTCAGCACTGCCTGGGGAGTGGGGAAGGGCAGGGATATCACCTCTTCTTCGGCATGGAGAATATCGAAGCCGGGAGACAGCAGGGCTTGCAGCTCCTTAATGGAGGGATAGTCCAGCCCGTGCCCAGTCAGTTGGCGTATTTCGTGCATGTTTGTGGCGCCGAAGGTGCTGAAGGCAAGCAGGCCGTCTGCCACCAGTGCTTGGTGGCAGCGGGTGAAGAAAGCACCTGGGTCGTTGAACCATTGTAGGGTGGAGCACGAGGTTATCAGGTCGGTTTCTCCGGGGAAGTCGATGGCTTCGGCATCACCGGGGACGAACTGCACGGTAGTGCCGTCGCAAAGTTCCTTGACGCACTCTTCCATTTCCCGGCACAAGTCGTTCAGCAGCAGGGTTTCCGGTTGCAAGGTGTGGAGGAGGATACGCGAGTAGCTTCCCGTTCCGCAGCCAAACTCTACGACACGGTGGAAACGTGTGTATGGTTCCTTTATGAGCTGCATCATCTTCTCGGCGACTTGTTGCTGCACGCGGGCCTCCCGGGTATAGGTATTCCGGGCTTTGGCAAAGCGGGAGGCTATCAGTTGTTTGTCCATCGGGTTCAGTGGCTTGTCCATAGGTCTTGCAGGTAATGTCTGAATAACTCTTCCTGATAGTGGGCATCCTCCGTTTGCAGCACGGGGGTGCCGAGTGTTTCCCAGGCTTGCAGCTGGTTGGCTGGCGGAATGATGCGGTCGTTGCCTCCCGTTACTGCCTGCTGCCAGTGGAAGGTGGCAGCAGGCAGTGTGTGGTACATCTTCTCAATCTCCGTCAACTCATCTCTCAACTCTTCCAGCGGACGGCGGGGAGTGATTTCCAGGAAAGCTTTGAAGGCTGCTCCGTTGGCGCACATGCGGCGGAGGAATTTGTGCAGTGAAGCCCCGGTCAGTCCGTCCAATGTCCCGTGGTAGATGGCGGGTGGAATACCCATATGCTGGTCTATGGGGTAGGGTGTTCCGTTGATGGCGATGCTGTTTGCCATATGGATACCTTCGCCGGACGTACCTGGCGATGAGAGCTGTGGCATGGTCTGCGAAGCCGCCCATACCCCCATAGACCAGCCGATGAGGTTGATTTCGCGGTATTTTTCCAGTCCGGAGGCGTCAAAATCCAGTGTGCGGTAGTCATAGCACACCATGAAGTCGCTGGCTGCCGGACGATACATTTTGAAAGGAGTCTCATCGGCTCCCCAGCCGGCAAAGAACAGCAATAGCCGGGGATGATGTTCGTGTATAATGTAACTTTGTTTCATCTGTTTTTAGAATCGTATAGCGTTAGTATTCTTCTCTTCCTTTAGGGGAATAAGGGGAATCAGTTCTCCAATCTCATCTTCCCGTATGTCCGCTGTCAATGAGAAGCGGATGCGTGATGTTCCTTCGGGCACCGTGGGCGGGCGTACCGGCAGTGCATAGAACCCATGCCTCTGCAGCAACTCTGCGCACAGCACAGTGTCGGCACTGGGGCCGATAATCAGAGGGGCGATATGGCTTGCGCTGGGGCATCCGTACCCTTTGGCTTGTAATGCTTCGCGCAGCGTCCGGCCGATTCTAGCCAGATGCTCGCGGCGGTTCTGCATTCCGGCAAGTTTCCGCACGATAAACAGTGTCCAGGCAATACTTGTCGGAGGCAATGCCGTGGTGAAGATGAGGGTTCGCATCCGGTTGACGAGATACTCGCGTATCGTCCGGCAGCAGGCGATGTATGCGCCGGCAGACGCCGCTGCCTTGCCGAAGGTGCCCACGAGGAAATCTATATCCCGGATGCATCCGGTTTCTTCGGCGCAGCCCAGGCCGCGCGGTCCCCTTACGCCGAATGCATGGGCTTCGTCCACATAGAGCAGTACGTTGGAGTATCTTTTTTTCAAACGCACCAATGCCGTGAGGTCGGCTTGGTCACCGTCCATGCTGAAGATGCTTTCTGTGACGATAATAAGTTGCCGGTATGTTGCATGGTGTTGTTCCAGCAGGCGTTCCAGTTGCACCAGGTCGTTGTGGCGGAAGCGGATGCAGCGTGCGGTGGATAGGCGGATGCCGTCGATGATGCTGGCATGCACCAGCTTGTCTGCCAGTATCAGGGTTTGTGCATCGCTCACGGCGGGCAGAATCCCCATATTGGCATGATAGCCGCTATTGAGCACCAGTGCTGTCTCTGTGCCGAAAAGTGTGGCGAGTTCCGTCTCCAGTTCTTCGTAAATCCCGAAGTTCCCCGTCAGCAGGCGGGAGGAGGAGGAAGTCGGCAGGAAGGTGTCCGGTGTTAGTGTCTGCAGGAATTCTTCCTTTAGCTGGCGGTCGGCAGCCAGACCCAGATAGTCGTTGGACGAAAGGTTCAGCATATGCCGGCCATCGGCTATAACCGTGCGTCCCTCGTGTGTCAGTTGCGGCAGGCGGCGCAGGTTGCTGTGTTCTTTCAATGTTTGCAGCTCTTGCTGCATATAGTTAGTTACGTTCATAAATTCTTGATATAATAATTTCCCCTTTATCCTCTCAATTCATTTCCTGTATAATTTTCATCAACCCTCCCGTCAGCTTCCTCAGCTGTTCCGGCTCTATAATGAACGGAGGCATCAGGTATACCAATCTTCCGAACGGGCGTACCCAGATTCCCTCCTCAACGAAGCGTTTTTGCATCCACGCCATGTCTACGGGTTCTTTTGTCTCAATCACCCCGATGGCTCCCAGCACACGTACATCCATCACTTGCGGCAATCGGCGTGCCGGTTCAAGCTCTTCTTGCAGTTGCCGGCTGATGCGAGTCACCTTGCCTTGCCAGTCGTATTCGGGCGAGGTCAGCAGCTTCACCGAAGCGCACGCCACGGCGCATGCCAGTGGATTCCCCATAAAGGTGGGTCCGTGCATAAACACCTCCGGTGTATGGTTGGAGATGGTATCCGCCACTTCATTCGTCGTCAGTACGGCAGACAGCGTCATGTATCCGCCCGTTATGGCCTTTCCTATGCACATGATGTCCGGTTCTACACCCGCGTGCTCCCAGGCAAAGAGTTTTCCCGTCCGTCCGAAGCCCGTGGCTATCTCATCGAATATCAGCAGCAGGCCATGTTCCTTGCATATCTGTGCCGCTTCGTGCAGGTACTGGGGGTGGTAGAACCACATGCCGCCAGCGCCCTGCACCACAGGTTCGAGGATAAGCGCTGCCAGTTCCTCGTGATGCTCCTCTACCAGTTTCCGCAGTTCCACCGTATCCCGTTCATCCCATTCGCCGTGGAAGCGCGAGCGCGGCTGCGGCACGAAATAGCGCACCGGCAATGATGCACCGAACAGCGAATGCATGCCCGTCACCGGGTCGCAGACAGACATGGCATTCCATGTATCCCCGTGATAGCCCGAACGGATAGTCACAAAATTGTTCTTCTTCGCCTTTCCCTTGCCATACCAGTACTGCACGGCCATTTTCAAGGCCACCTCTACTGCCACCGAGCCCGAGTCGGCATAGAATATCTTCTGCATGGACGGCGGGACAAGCGGTAGCAGCAACTGGCCCAGTTCAATGGCAGGGTCGTGTGTCAGCCCTCCGAACATCACATGCGACATCTTGCCCAGCTGTTCCTCTGCCGCCCGGTTCAGCGTAGGGTGGTTGTACCCGTGGACGGCGCACCACCACGACGACATTCCCTCTACGAGTGTTTCTCCGCTTTCCAGGGTGATGGTGGCGCCTTCTGCATGCTTCACCTTATACACCGGTAGCGGGTTGGTGGTGGAGGTATATGGGTGCCATAGGTGCTCTCTGTCGAACTGCGAGCCGCAGAACCGGTATCCGGCATCTTCTATCAGCACCTTGTCTTCCGACACTTTCGAGCCGAGCGTTGTCAGCAGGTCGCCCACGATGGCGGAGTTGATGCCGATGTGCAGCGCTTGCTTCACGGCCTCCTTGCTCAGTTGCGAGCGTCCTCCGGCAAAGCGGAGGAAAGCTGTCGGGTTGATGAAGCGGAAGAGGGCGATGGTGGTCAGTATTTCCTCCTCGCTGAGTGGTGCCTGCCGTTCCAGCGGTGTGCCGGGGATGGGGCTCAGGAGGTTGATGGGGATGGACTGTACTTCCAGCTCGCGCAGTGTGAAGGCGAATTCGATGCGTTGCTCCATGCTCTCGCCCATGCCGATGATGCCGCCGCTGCAGATGTCCATGCCTACGTTGCGGGCGGCTTGCAGGGTACGCAGCTTCTCTTCCTGCGTGTGCGTGCTGCACAGTTGGGGAAAGTAGGAGGGGGCTGTCTCCAGGTTGCAGTGATAGCGGGTGATGCCTGCGTCGTGCAGTGCCCGCATTTCGTCTTCGTTGAGCAGTCCCAGTGATGCGCACAACTGGATGGACGAGTGCCGGCGCATGTGCCGGGCGGCTTCGCACAGTTTCTCCATGTTTTTGGAGGAGGGCTTCCGTCCACTGGTCACCAGCGAGAAACGTGCCACGCCCTGGGCTTCATTATGCAGGGCATGCCGCAGGCATTCTTCTTTATTCACCAGGTCGTACACGTCTGCCTGGGTTTTGTAGTGCGACGACTGTGCACACCACTTGCAGTTTTCCGGGCATCGTCCGGACTTGGCATTAATGATGGAGCACATGTCAAACTCCTCCGAGGCCAGGCCCCGGGTTATCTCGTGGGCAGCTTCGTATAGCGCTTCCTTGTCGGGTTGCACAGCCAGCCATTCGGCTTCTTCCTTACTGATGTGGCTGCCGCGCAGCACTTGTTCCTTTAATTTCTGTAGGGTCATATCTTTCTTGGGTTATGTTCATGGATAAAGACAGAGGTACGGATTGCCGGGGCGGTGCAGCTCGTCATTCTGCTGCATGGCTTCCAGTAATCCGTACCTCTTATTCTCTTTTGTTTCAGGCTATGTGTGTCTTGTCCGCCCGTATTTCCGCAGGGGCGGATGACTTGTGTTTCAAAAAGAATGTGTCGGTTCGTTCCAAGCTCCGTGAGGATACTTGTCAGGGCGCTGCTGCTACCCAGCGGAATGCCGATGTCGCTTTTCCTTCCTTCCGTTTTACCCCTCCAGGCACTCTCTTCCCTGCATCCGGCATGTCCGGCAGTTCCAGCAGCTTTCTGTTTGGAGAGAGAACTGTCTGCCACGTTTTTGCGCAGGCAACCGATGGTGACACACCGCCCTATGCTGGCAAATGCAGCGTAGGCTTTTCTGCTCCAGCGGCGGAAGCGGATGGTAGGTGCGGCGGGTGATGTATTCCTCATGTTTTTTCTGCCTGATGCGGTTTTGTTTCCTTTTAGCAGATGCAAATGTAGAAAAAATAATTTCATAACGGTAATGGTCATGTATGAAAAAGCCGCGCAAATGCAACTATTGCGCGGCTCTTCTTTAAAGAATGTCGTAGGATTTCACTCTTTGGACGACTGGTAGTAGAGATACCAATCATTATTGGTGGCACCATTGGACTCTACCCATTTGGCGAAATCGGGATACTCCAGGTCGATGCGTACGGTTTCCTTTGCCGGAGTGAACCGGATGGGGCCTTCCGTGCCGGTTGTGGCCGGCAGCATGATGGCGAATGGATATTTGCCGTCCTTGTTGATGTAGTAGGCATCGTCTTCGGCTCCGATTTGCTCTGAGTTGGCTTTACCGGTCGCTTTCTTCTTGGGCAGATGCACTTCTGTCCGGTTGTCGGCTTCGGCTGTATACTGGGCAATGATGAACGGGTTCAAGTCGGTTTCCAGATTCTTCTTAGGCAATGTGTTGTCTGCAAATGTACGGGTTACGGTAAATTCGTTGCCCTGCACAGACTTTGCATCGGGGAATAGGATGACAGAAGAGGTCTCTGTTTCATCGACTGCTCCGGCAGGCAGTTCTATGCTGCCTCGCTGGCTGGCCACATATTGCACGGCAAATGCGTTGGAGTATGTGGCGGCACCACTTTTCTGTACGGGTACAAAGGTGTCTTCCACCTTCAGCACATAATTGTTGCTGTTGAATGAAATGGCCCGTTTGTGTTCGATAATCACGTCGTTCAAGTCATAGTCACCGCCATTGGGCCAGATGTCTTCGTAGGCATACGTGCGGTAGGTTGTTTCAGAGCTCGTCACCGTAGGCTCTTCCGGGTCTATGACCGGGCGGTCCGGGTCTTGAATGGCTTCATTGGGGTTAGCATCGATACACAACAGTATGTCTTCGTAGCTGGTATCATTGCCATCTTCTACTCCATAGACTACCGTGCCGTTGCTGGCGGAGAGGGAGATAAAGCGGGCTTGTTGGTCTGCATATATCTTGTTCCATTCTTTATTGGAATATATATAATTTATAGAGTAGTCGATACCTTCATAGGGGGTATATCCATCGGGGATGATGAAATATCCTATGGTATATCCTGCCGGGAATTTGGTGGAGACGTTACCGTTTTCGTCTCGATACAGAAGTTGTATTTTTGTATTCTTTTCTATGGGAGCGTCATATAGGGAATATTTGTTACCACCTCCAAACCGTTTGGTATATGGGTCGTCCCCTGCAATGGATGCATTGGGAATGATAATGAATTTGTCTACCTTGTCAGGGCTGTTGGGAACTTCATTGGTCTTGTAGTAATAATAGCCGATGGAAGTCAGGTAACCGGCACGTTCGGTCAGGAAGGTCAGATACAGTTCTGCATCGGTAATCGTTACGTGTTGTCCCTGGTTGTTGATATATGCTTGGGCAATGGTGGTGTTCACATGCTTTGTATCGCTCACCAAAGCTCTGTTGTCCAGATTGCTGGGTTTGCTGTCATAACCTTTCCACAGTGTGTGTTGTAACTGCTTTAAAGTTCCGTCATTGAAATTTCCCGTAGTTACAATGTCATTATTATCAGTAATCTCACCGTGAGCTTGTCTCCATCCAACGATGGAGTATACCCGTTCCTTCCTGTCCTTTAGGTCGATAGTCAGGTTGGATTTTGCACGTGTCATGGCAGTTGAGCGGGTGTTGGCATTATTTTCGGTCATATCTACCACCACTTTGCCGTTTTCCACATCCGCTTCCACATACATGGGGGCTCCCCAGCTTTGTGAGATGATATATACCTTTTCTGTCGCTTTGGGCAGTTCTACGTTGCCGGTGAAGCGTCCGTCTGCATCTGCAAAGATTTTAAAAACCGCTTCGCCGTTGATGGAGTAGAGGTTGTTTGTCTGATAGGTGATGGGGTCTTCTGTAAACACCTCTATTAATGCGCCTCCTGCGATTTTTCCATAATTCACGTCAAAAGCTACCTGGGCTGTTGTTGCAAAGTCAAAGTATTCGCTCTCCGGCTTTAGTTCTGTTTTTCCACGTTCGGGATTGTATAGGTCTTTTTCGGTACATCCCGTGAATATGCTGCAGGCAATTGCTGAAATGAGAGTTGCAGCACTAACTTTCGTCATAAGTCTAACTTTCATATTTTTATTGTTGTAGATTGCTTGCTTGTTTGTTTGTTTGTTTGTTTGTCTTATGAACGCTGTCTATATCACAACCGCCACCCACTTCACAGACGAGTTGTAGATACTACATTTTCTCGAGCGCTTTTTTCATGTTGCAAATATAAACATAGTATTTATAATCTACAACTTTTGGGGTTTAAAAACACTTTTGGTGGGTTAAAAAGTTGTATAAAGTGAATTGATACTAATTGGATGAATCGAATGGTGCGGGCATAAAAAAAGGCTATCTATCCCAGACAGCCAATCTTTTGTTAACCTTAAATCTAATACTATGAAAAACACATTGCAAAGGTACGTGTTTTCTGATAATCTCCAAATTTGCAGTAGATAATATCATGTTTTATAACAAGACTTAATGGTCATTAAGAACTTTATCTGCAATATTCATCGTACATTTGCTCCTGATATATCATCCGTTTGCCCTTTATGCATTATGCATTCGGTGCAGACGGATGATGTGTTTTCGTGAACTTATATACAGACAAACAACTATAAAACAGACGTTTATAATGAAATCAATCCAGAACAAAGGAATAAACCTCACCGCAGAAGACCTCAAAAATCGAATCGCTGACAGAAAAGAACGATATGCCAAGCAGCAGGCACGACGCGAGAAATTGGAACAAACCATGGAGAACACCCGCAATGACATCGAGCAACTGGAGTATACCCTTGCACAGATGGAACGTACCGCCAAGCGCTCCCGCAATGCTGCCGCACAGCCTTCCCGTTTTGTCCCCCGCGAGCGTATCGCTAGCTTCTTTGCCCGTGTTTCCCGTTTTTTCGACCACCTTCAGCACCGCTTGCACCGTAGCTTGAACTATACTTGGTTCTGCCTTGTGCTATGCTCCCGATATACTTTTCAGAGCCGCCTGAAAAGCGTGGAACGCTGCTGTCTTACACCGGCCACGGTGCTGGGGTACTTCAAGAGGGAGAGGGAGATGTAACCAGTGACTTCGCTCTTATGGTAGAAGCAGCCTTAGGGATTAGTGCGGAACTCCTCGTTAATAGGCAGGCGAGATATAATATGGCTGTCTCTCTTAAAGAAAAATCGCTGACCGATAAGTTGCATGAAATACACAAAATGTGTGCTTCACTACTATAGTATGAAAGTGTTGCTTTTATCAATAAGACAGTGAGGGTGTGTCATCAACCGTTTTGACACATTCATTTTTCTTGAGCAAGTTTTCTTATTGCCACTCGAACTTTCCCAGTTTTCCCTCCCATTCTAACTTTGCAACATGTTTTATTAATAAATATATGCAAAATGATAAAAGAACAAAGTTTTGAATGGCTGCTCGAGGGATGCCATCGCATTGCAGATGTAGCAGTGGCCTATTACCCAAACTACGCGTATGCCTGCTCGGCCGTAAAGGCCCTGCGCCGTTCCATTGCGGAACACGCTTGCCTGCTGAAGGACCTGACGGACCAGGGCTATACCGCCAGGACTGCCCACCTCACCCCCGTACAGATAGGCATCCTCTTGAGCTACTGGGGGATGCCCGACCACGTGAAGGATATGACCGTGAAAAATCCGTATCTTCTGGTCTCTAAAAAATATGCGAAATAGAGAATGTATTTCTAATACATTCTGATTATTTTAGTATATTATTATATAGGGTGGTGGAGGATGAGGTGAAACCCTCTCTCGCCACCTTATGTATTTCATTAATTTTTAGCCGATTCTAACCGCTTATTTGTATCCCCCTGGCTGGTCCCTTACCTTTGTCGCATTATCGAATTAAGAATAGACAAAAATGGAAAAAGAAATGAGACCCATGACAACGGAGATGCTGAAGAAAGGCTATCTCCTCTTCCCCAAAGCCTTGTTTGAGGAACAAATGAATATGAAAACCGGAGAGAAAGCCGCCGATGCCTTCGAAGCCTTTGTCTTTGTGCTGACACACGTCAACTACAGCACGGTGACCTGCAACGTCAGGGGACACCTTTTCGACTGTGTACGTGGCGAGTCCGTACTTTCCCTGGCCCACTGGATGGAGATATTGGGGTGGCCCCGCAACCGTACGCGCTACTTCTTCAACAAGATGTTCGACGCCGGTATCGTGGAGCGGGTGGCCAACCCCTACGTGATGCACATCCGTATCCCCGATTATGATTTCCTTACCGGCAATGCCCGTCCTAAAGCAGCCCCGCGGAAGAAGAAGGCAGCGCCGGTGGCTGGGGTGGGAGAGGACTTCTGCATCTTCTGGGAAAAGTTTCATGACATCACCGAGCATCCCAAGGTAAACATCGGCCGGGCCCGTCGCGAATGGAAAAAATTGACGGCAGGCGAGAAACAGCGGGCACTGGACAACATCGACGAATATTACGACCATCTGAACAACCAAAAATATTGTAAACAAGCCGCCACCTATCTGGCGGACAAATCTTTTGAAAATGAATATGATGACTGAAACTACTTTTTCCCACGACAGTGACCTCGAAGAAGCTGTCATCGGTGCCTGCATGATAGAGCGCGCTGCCATGCCTCTGGTGGCGGACAAACTGCGTCCCGAGATGTTCTACGAGGAGAAGAATCTGGAAATTTTTGCCGCCCTGCAATCGATGTATCGCAGCGCGAAGTCCATAGACACCATCACGTTGAAGAACGAACTGGCAGCCCGTGGCAAACTCGATGCCGTGGGCGGGCCTTACGAACTGCTGCGCATCAGCTCGAAGGTCAGCTCCAGTGCTCATCTGGAGTATCATGCGCTCATCCTTAGGCAATTGCACACGCGGCGTATCATGCGTACGGGATTCCAGCAACTGCTGGCGTTCAGTGCCGACGAGTCGATGGATATTGACGACATCCTGGTGGAAGCCCATCGACTGCTGGAGGGGCTAGAGGACGAGAGCGGCGTAGCCGACCACCTTCGCTCCATAGACCGGCTGATGGACGACACGCTGGCCGAGGTGGAGCAGCGTATGGAGCACGGATGCAACGGCATTACGGGTATCCCTACGGGTTTTGACGCTCTGGACCACGTTACGGCGGGCTGGCAGCGCGGCGACTTGAACATCCTTGCTGCCCGTCCGTCGGTGGGGAAGACCGCCTTTGCCCTCCACCTGGCCCGTGCCGCTGCCATGGCGGGGCGTCATGTGGTGGTCTTCAGCCTCGAAATGCAAGGCGAGCGCCTGGGCGACCGCTGGCTGCTTGCAGCTACGGAGGGAGTAGACCCGCAACACCTGCGCAGCGGCCAGCTCACCCCCGGCGAGGTGAGGCAGGTGCATGAGGCATCTGCCGAGTTGTCGCGGTTGCCCATACTGATAGACGACCATCCGATGACGAGCATGGACCGCGTGCGTTCTTCCGCCCGCCTGCTGAAGAGCAAGAATCGCTGTGACATGGTGATTGTGGACTATCTGCAACTATGTGACATGAGGAGTGACCAGAAAAACCGTAACCGCGAGCAGGAAGTGGCGCAGGCAAGCCGCAAGGCAAAGCTGCTGGCCAAGGAGCTGGATATCCCCGTACTGCTGCTGAGCCAGCTGAACCGGGCGAGCGACGGTACCATAGACCATCGCCCCACCCTGAGCAACCTGCGCGAGAGCGGCGCCATAGAGCAGGATGCGGATATGGTAATGCTGCTTTGCCGCCCTGCCCTCTACGGCAAGACCGTCGATAAGAAGAGTACTTATC
>CAJKDC010000020.1 GCA_905198575.1 uncultured Bacteroides sp.
CCTATTTGTCCTGCATAGTAAATATTAAGCTGATGTTCCGGTTGTGATTTTGCATTGGCAACGATGGAACTGTGCAAGATATCGTAAGGCAATCCATCTGCCCAGATTTCGCTATCGAAGGCTGAATGCATATCTGTATGCAGGACGTTGCTCAAATCATAGCGCAGACCGATGGAATGATACTCATTAAAATCATAATTGAATCCGATGCGCCCGTCTATATTGCGAGAATCGGTATTAGAGTGCTGATAATTCTTTTGTGTCCATAGGGTATCGGTAAAAGCTGTTTGCTCCAGAATATCGTTTTGCAAGGAGGTGGTTTTATCAAAACGGACCATAGCGAAAACATCAAGGCCGTTATGCCGATAGTTTACATCGGCTTGCTCTACAAAGTCTGAATTTTGAGACTGATCATAGGAACTGCGCAAACTCACTCCAAATCCATCACCTTGTCGTTTGACAGTACGGATACGGACAACTGCCCCTACAGTTGCATCATAACGGGCACCAGGATTACGAACCACTTCTACGCTTTTAATGTCCTCCGATGTCAGTTGGTCCAGTTCAGCGAAATCACGTAATTTTCTACCGTTAATATAGATAAGCGGTGAACCCTTGCCCAACACTTCAAACCCATCAGTTTTTTTTTGTAAACCGGGTATATGCGCCAATACATCTTCGGCAGTTCCTGCTTTCGAGAGAACTGTACCCTGCACATTGGTTTCCAAGGCATCATTCTTCACGCGCGTCACAGGCAGATTGGCTTTTACAACCACCTCACCAAGCAGCTGTGCATCCGATACGAGCTGTACGATACCGATATTGGCCGGTGATACAGGTTTACATACTGTCTTATATCCGATAGAAGATATTTTCACGATTTGGTTTTCCGATGTTGCTTCCAGCTTAAATGTTCCATCCTCACCGCTGATGGTTCCATTTACAAACGCTGAATCTGGCAATGACAGTAGCACTACATTGGCATATGGCAAAGGCCGACTGTTTTCGTCAATCAGTTTTCCGCTTACGGTCTGTGCGGATAAACCTACAGGCAGTATGATACCAATAAGTCCAAATAAGAATACTTTTATTAATTTCATTGTATGATGTTTTTTAGTTTCCTGCTGCAAAGTTCCATACTTTGCCAGACTTATCCACTACCCTGTAGGGTAGTTCTAACTCTATAGAATAAGCTATAATTCTATTACTCGTAAGAAATAGTTCTACACCGTTACATACGGTTTATCGCATCCTGCCCTACTCCTGTCCCTTTATACATTATAGCTCATAATTTGTTCTTAATCGAATCAAAATTATAGATAATAAAGTTTTTAGCCAATGTAAAAAGTTTTACACTGAGCTTTTTAATTCACTAATAATCAGAATAATGAAAACAATAAGATAATTAAAGTTTTACAGAGGCATTAAAAATTTTACAGGGTGTTTCAGAAAGGATATTTTACGTTAAGGCAAGACGAATCTGCCTTTTGCAATATAACATTGGCATACGCTACAGGTTACTGTAACTCATTAATTAATGTACCTCTAATATTTTGGGCGTGTATAATAATTCCTTACCATTCTCATCCACTAGTTTCTGCTGATCTTTCAAACCATTCCATATAGAATATACAGGACTCTCACCAAAGTCAACTTCTATCAGCATTATAGAGTATATGTCAGCATCAACTGGAAACTAAGTTGATTACTGTCTATAAAAAAACCGTTAATAGAGAACGATGGATCTATTGCCACCATCCTATTATAAAGGGTGCTCCTGTTGAACCAGTCACACTGGGCGGTAATAGACAGATTTTTCCATACTTTGTAATTGACTTGTCCCTCAAGATGATAGACTGTGCCTCGCGAACGATCGCCCTCTACGTCAACAGGAGGCTCGCCAGGATTGGGCGAATACCCCTTTTCTGAATACCAATCATTCTGTGAATACAGCCTGTAGAACCGATTGTTCAGTGAAAACGAAAGTTTATCGTCACACATAGAACCTTTTAATTTCAATTTGGCCGAAAATCCCGTACCCCAATTATAATTTCGATGATAAAGCCTATAGAAATCGCTGAGAACGCCACCCATCAGAATGCCGTTTGCATGTCCTGTCATGTGAAACGTAAAACGAGGCAGTTTATAACCGAACATAATGCCTACACCTGCTGATGCCGGAACAGCAAGCTTATAAGGGACGACACAAGGCTCCAAAACGCCCGGTGTATAATCAGTACGTATAGTATCTGAGTCGAAGAAATCGAAATGCTGATACACCCCCAGCGTGAGGTTCGATTTTTCAGTGTCGATAACTTCTTTAGACAGCAAACTACCCATGATTTCCACTCGGCTGAGCAGCGGTTGCGTTTTCATTGCATTCAGATCCAGCAAGAGTGAGAAATAATCGTATGGCCTTAGGGAGGAGGCATAACGGTCTCCATACTCTAAATTAATACGGGCACTTGCACCTGCCTTAAAAAAGCGGTCGTTGTCATGGGATGTCAAGAAGCGTGTTCCCAGTGAAATGTCAAGCTGGTAAGGAGGCTTCCCGAATTCGTTCCCGACAACCGGCTTCTTCTTCCAAGCCTCTCCGGTAATGATGCGTGTCAGTCCCCTCATAGGTGAAATCAGGAAAGCCAAGGCTTCTCGTCCGAAGCGTTCTCCTCCCGAAGTACGGTTATCCAAAATGAGGTCGGAAGTGCGGTAAAACACTTCTCCTAAAGCTGCACCACCTACAGGGGTAGCTATAATGTCGTTCTTTGACGGGTATTCACTTTCCATAAACAACTCCCACATGGCACTTCCTCCTAATGCAAAAAGCTCCGATTGCCAAAAATTAAACCCGTTTGCCCGGCCGGCGTTAAAATACAAAGATCCATGATAGGGATGGGCAAACATGTTTGTACTTAGATGGTCATTGTCCCAATCAAACCCATGCTTGAAATTTGCCTTTATGGTTTTCAGCGAAATATACGAATAATGTCCCTTCAATACGTATCTGTCGAATGCCCAAAGCCCTACGTTTAGTCCGAATGTTTCGGCAGCAGCCCTCCAGAAATGCTTTTTCTTACAACCGGTGGTATCATGGAAATGCGCCATTTTCCCATTGGCTATTTTGTATAGAGACAAACTGTCAATGGGCTGGGCTTGCACATTAAAGAAACTTCCAATTAATACCGCTAAAAACAAAAATATTCTCATAGCCCTCAGATACAAATCTAAGATAATCAGTCATTAAGACCTGTTATTTTCTAACATCATCAAATTGTTACAAGTGTGCTGTTTCGTAAGGAATATACTTAAAGTATTCTTCAAATTGATCAATACGATTTATATAATAAGTTTCACCACAACCATTTATCTGAATTTGGTCTGCTGTAAACGAAATAAGTGACCAATAAATTCCTCCATCAGGATTAAAAACACAAGCATTAGGATTAAATTTACTATTATCAATCATCAAATCATTTGCGGCAATATTGTAATTTTCAGGTTCTATATATGATGTTATTTCCCCGGTATTACTGTTGCGCATCATACGGATGTTCTGAAAAAACAATGTTCCATTATTGTTGTTTGCTGTTGCTGCTGCCCGAATATATATCATACGAGTATTAACCATATAGACAAACATATGGCGGTTGGTATTAACTTCACACATAAAAACATCGCCATCTTTTCCAAATTTCGCACCAAGTCTCCATTCCTGTAAACACTTTCCGATATCTGACCTACTATTTGCACAGGATTTTTCGTAAGGTTTGCAAGTCGTTATCTCCTCTACCATAGACATAACCTTATCCCCAATACGAAGAGTTTTAACAGCTGCTCCATTAATAGTTCTAACTTCATCAATGAGTATAAGTGGTGCAGTTGTTTCCACTACAAATGTTGAATCCTTGTAAGTGGTACAACTATATATGTCTCGTGTAGGAACATTAAGAAAAGCTCTCAAACCTGTTGGAGTTTTCTCAAAGAATATACAAACACTGTCTGTCACAACCGCTTCAGCATCATTTGATGCCCAAACGCCACGATATTTTGAAAAATCACTTGCAAAGGATATACTGTGAATTACGAACGCAAGTAAAAAAGCAAAAAATAATCTTTTCATAATTTATCAATATGTAAAATAATTTATTTCAAGAGTTTACGGTCGTTGTCACCACTCTCCAACACATTCATCTGATGAAATCATTTGTTTTCAAAAGTTATTTCCTTGCGGATACGGCTGAGATAGGTTGGTGTAACATTCAAATAAGAAGCTACTTCTCCAATCGTAATATTTTGAAGAATATCAGGACATCTTTTCAATAAAGCGATATAGCGTTCCTTGGGTGAAAAACGGTGCATATCCAAATATTGTTTATAAACATGATGAAACAGTAAATCCGAAAGCTGCTGATGAAGCTCTCTGTCATCATTAAATACTTTATTGAGTACTTCACAGTCACATACCAGAACCTCCGCATTTGTTGCAGCAACAAGACTGGTCATGCAAGGTGTTTTTTGTGTGGTACTTAAATAGTCACCAACAAATGCTCCTGGCAGCGCCAAACCGGTTATATGTTCGTTGCCCTTTGAATCTGTTACGGCATATTTAAAATATCCTTCTTGCACGATTCCCATATACCGTATAACATCTCCCTGTTGCACAAAGAATTCTCCTTTTTTGTAATGACACAATTTACCGTTCTTAGCACAAATCTCATGCCAGAATTCCATGTCTAGTTTGTCTATAAAAGAATTAAAATTACCCATTTCTACTATTTAAAATAACAACGATTTGCAAAGGTACTCACTTTTCAAAACATTTCCACTACCCCATCGGATAGTTTTGCAACAAAGAAGCAAGAAACCAGACTTGCTTCACCCTATAATCCACTTCCCTACTTTGCCCAACTTCAGCACGACATACACAAATGCCCCGGGTAACACCAAGAAGCAGAACAAAACGACCAGCATACGCAGCATGGTGTGCACATCAGAACTCGGCCCGGATACGGCTCAGTGTAGAAATAGAAATACCCAGATACGAAGCAATATAACCCAAGTTTACACGCCGGCAAATGTCCGGATACAGTTGCAGCAGTTTTTCGTATCGCTCACGGGCCGAGAGGGTCAGCCGGTCGATGCGTGTACACTGCAAGGCCAGCAGGCACTCCTGATGTATCACCCGGCTCCAGTTGGCTATTTCAATATCCGTTTCATAAAGCTCGTTGAGTTTCTGTATGGGTATGGAATAGGCCAAGGTCTTCTCTACTGTCTCTACATATTCAAAGCCAGCCTTGTTGTGATAGAGGCACAGCAGTCCGAAAGTAATATCTCCTTCACTGGAAAACCAGGTGGTATGTTCTTTCCCGTCTACCAGGCAATAAGAGCGTGTCATGCCTTTTTCAATGAAGTATACGTTGCGGTCTATTATTCCGGCTTGTATAAAGAGGCACTTCCGGGGAAAGTGATGCGGGGTAAAGTGCTGGCTCAATCGCTGAAAGGATTCCTCGGAAACGGGGTAATAGCTCCTCATCTTATTGTATATGTTTTGCATGGGGTTGTCGTTGGGGGTGCTCATAGTAACAATCTTCTTTTTCTGTTTTTAGCATGGGAAGCGACAAATATATAAAAAATATCCCATATAGACACTCCTGATAGAAACAGCTGCAATAAACCATCCATAAACAGCAGATTATTCCTGCCAAAATACATAACTTTGAGGTCGACAATATTTGGCAACAGAAAACATACAGATATGAAAATAATATTAGCCATCGACTCATTCAAAGGATGTTTCAGCTCCGAAGAAGTGGAAGCAATCCTTGCAGAGGCTTTCGGCAGAGAGGGCTTCGAGGTTTGTTCGGTCCCGATGTCTGACGGCGGTGAGGGAATGCTGGAAGCTTTTATTGGAGCGCTGAACGGACGATATATTGAAGCGACTGTCCACGACCCGCTGATGCGCCCTGTCGGCAGCAAGTACGGCATTGCTGCCGACGGAACGGCTGTCATCGAAACGGCAAGGGCTTGCGGACTGACGCTGATGTCTCCGGAAGAACGTAATCCGCTGGTAGCCACGACGTATGGTGTGGGTGAACTGATAGCGGATGCTGTGCACAGGGGATGCCGCCGGTTCATCATCGGACTGGGAGGCAGCGGGACTAGTGATGCCGGAAGGGGTATGCTGCAGGCGCTAGCCGATGTGTTTACCCCAAACGGAGAGCTGGGGGAACTGGCGGAGAGTGTCCTGAAGGAATGCCGCTTTACGCTGGCCAGTGACGTGCGAAATCCGCTTTACGGAGAGAACGGTGCCGCACGAGTGTTCGGTCCGCAGAAAGGGGCTACTCCCGAAATGGTATCGGATCTGGACAGGAGGGCACGCGACTTTGCCCGACAGGCTGCTTTGCTGACTGGAAAAGATGCGTCGCTGGCACCGGGAGCCGGAGCTGCCGGAGGACTGGGATATGCTTTCATGCAGTTTCTGGAGGCCCGGGCGCAATCGGGTGCCGACTTGCTGCTGGATGTTTCCGGATTTGAGGGGATGCTGGAGCAGGCCGACCTGATTATTACCGGTGAGGGCAGCGCCGACAGACAGACGCTGATGGGCAAACTGCCGGAACGGGTGCTGCAACGGGGATTGAAACACGGGGTGCCGGTTTGGCTGGTGGCCGGGCGGACTCAGCAGGTAGCCGAGCTGCAAACGGCGGGATTTGCACGGGTAGACTGTATCACTCCGCCGTCCATGTGCACCGAAGAGGCGATTCGCCCTGCCAATGCCCGAAAGCATCTGGAGGAGTGGGTTGCGCGGGTGCTGCCGGAACTGAAAAGATAGAATATCTGCAAAGTGCAATCAGGGATTTCAAAATAATCTGTACCTTTACAGAGATTTCATAAAACAGACGAACCATGATACATTTTGATACGGACTATATGGAGGGGGCACACCCGGAAGTGATGCGCCGCCTGATGGAAACGAATCTGGAACAGACTACCGGATATGGTACTGACCCGTATACGGCTCGTGCCAAGGAACTGATTCGTGCGGCTTGCGGACAGCCACAGGCTGCCGTGCACTTCCTGGTAGGGGGTACACAGACCAATGCTACGGTGATTGATGCGCTGCTGCGTCATCACGAAGGGGTACTGGCTGCCGAAACGGCACACATCAACGTGCATGAATCGGGCGCGATTGAAGCGACCGGACATAAGGTGCTTACGCTGCCGCAGCACGACGGTAAGGTGTGGGCCAGCGAAGTGGAGGAATACATCGACTTGTTCTACAAGGACGAAACGTATGAACACATGGTAGCTCCGGGTATGCTGTATATCTCGCATCCTACGGAGTATGGAACGCTGTACACGCTGGAAGAGCTGGAAAGTCTGAGCCGGGTTTGCCGCAATGCGGGAATACCGCTCTACATGGACGGTGCGCGTCTGGGATACGGACTGGCTGCCGAAGGCACGGACGTTACGCTAGCTGACATTGCCCGTCTGTGTGATGTGTTCTACATCGGTGGCACCAAGGTGGGGGCTCTCTTTGGCGAAGCGGTGGTGGCTGCACGACCTGAGAGACTGCCGCATTTCTTCCCGCTCATCAAGCAGCACGGTGCATTGCTGGCGAAAGGCCGTCTGCAGGGGGTGCAATTTGAGACGCTTTTCACAAACAATCTGTACCTGAAGATGGGAGCGCATGCGGTACGGCTGGCCATGAAGCTGAAGGAGGCTTTCCGTGCAAAGGGATACCGCCTGCATCTGGACTCGCCTACCAACCAGCAGTTTGTGTGCCTGCCCAATGAAACAATGGACCGCCTGCTGCAGCATGCTACTTTCGAGCTGTGGGGGTCACGGGGTAAGGAAGAGACTACGGTACGCTTCGTAACCAGCTGGGCTACACGCGAAGAAGATGTAGACAAGCTCATCAGTCTGCTCTGATACGGCAGTGAGGCAAGACATAACAAGGCATAAAAAATCCCGGAACGAATGGAGTCATCTTCATCTGTTCCGGGATTTTATTTTATGCCTTGAAAATCTGAAATCTGCAAAATATCATTGCTTATCTCCGCGCATGCCTTCGAATACCGCCTTGCGCAGTGAGCCTGCCTCGTCATCGGTATTATACTCCCAGTACATCATGCCCAGCAGTCCTTTCTGTTTTACAAAGGCACACTTGGCAGCCAGCGAACGGGGATTTTCGTAAGTACAGACCAGACGGCCTTCCTTGTCGGCCAAATAAGGTACACAGGCCAGCGTATCCCAACAGGCTTCGTAGCCTTCCAGCTTCACGATGTCGCGGTAATCGATAAAATCGGACATCGGGGGTGCCGCATGGCCGTAGAAAGGTGCCCCCAACACCAGTTTTGAGGCAGGAATGCCTTGCTGCAAATGCGCCTCAACGGATTCTTCACACGAGCGGTTGCCTACCCGCGGAGAACGGTAAAGAGCCGAATGGTGATACGGAGGACGGTTCATGTCGTAGGTCATGATGTTTACAAAATCAATATAGGGGTCTATTGCCTTGAAATCGATATACTTGGCATTGGCTGCCGAAGCCAGCGTAAGTAGCTTGTCGGTACCGATGGCCTCGCGGATGTCGCGCATCAGCAATGTGTAGTTTTCGGTATCAGCGTCTGAAGCTGAAATGCCGGCTGCACGACTGGTAGGATATTCCCAGTCGATATCGATACCATCCAGACCGAACTGGTCTACTACCCGACGGCAATCGCGGGCAAACGACAGACGGCATTGCTCGTCGGCTGCCATTTCGCTGAAACGGCCACTGCCCCATCCGCCGATAGAAAGCAGCACCTTGAGGTGGGGCGCATCCTTCTTCAAGTTTGCAATCTCCTGCAAGCGACTTTCACGGTCGATAACAACCTTGCTGAAAGTGGAGTCTACATGTCCGAATGCATAATTGATGTGCGTCACCAGCGAAGGGTCGGGCAAGGTTTTTCCGTTCGAGGTGACATAGGCCAGCACAATGTCTTTCGAAGTATCCGGTTGTTGGCGGCCGGAAGTGCCGCAGCTCACACAGATACAGGCCCACAGAAACAATAAGATGCCATACGTGTTTTTCATAAGCTGTTTTTTTTAGTTAAACATATCCATTGCGACAAATTTATGGAATAATACTTTATTATCTGTGTAAGTTTTTCTATTTTTGAATGATTAAAAAATGTTATTGAGCGAATAACTATCATTATAACCAAAACTATCATCATGAAGAGTACAATCTTTACAGTAACCATGACGGCCTGCATGGGTCTGGCCGTATCATGTACACAGCCACAAAATGCACAGCAGGAGCAAGACGTGCGCCTGACCAGTTTTGTGGACCCTAAAATTGGCTCCGGCGGACACGGACATGTCTTTGTGGGAGCAAACGTGCCTTACGGTATGGTACAGGTGGGACCGTCCAGCATTCCGCAGGAATGGGACTGGGTATCGGGATACCATGTATCGGATTCTACCGTAATCGGATTCCCGCACATGCACCTCAGCGGAACGGGTATCGGCGACTTGCACGACATTAACGTGATGCCTGTTACAGGCAGTGTGAAATATGCCCGCGGCAACGAAAAGGACCCGCAGTCGGGACTTTGGTCGTATTCCGACCATACGCAGGAAGTGGTGCGACCGGGTTACTACAAGACTTTCCTTACCCGCTATCAGGTAAACGTGGAGCTGACAGCGACCAAACGTGTAGGTTTCCATAAATATACCTTCCCTGCTTCGGCAGAAGCCGGTATCGTATTCGACTTGCAGAACGGCGGCTGCTGGGACAGTCCGACGGAAGCATCCATCCAGGTGCTGAACGACAGTACTATCTGCGGTTACCGCTACTCTACCGGATGGGCCAACGACCAGCGTGTGTTCTTCCGTGCCGTATTCTCGAAACCGTTCAAGAACTTCCGCCTGATTGCCGACGGCAAGGAAACAAGCGGCAAGGAAGCCAAGGCGAAAGTGCTGTACGGACGTGCTGATTTCGAAACGCAGCAGAATGAGGATATCTATATGAAAGTAGCGCTCTCGCCTACCTCAACCGAAGCGGCTGCACAGAACCTGACTGCCGAGTTGCCGGGTTGGGACTTTGAAAAGACCATCGCTGCTGCCGATGAGGCTTGGAACCAGGAGCTTTCGAAAATCAAGATTACAACCAACAATGAGGCAAACCGCCGCATTTTCTACACAGGCTTGTATCACACTATGATTGCTCCGTCTGAATTCTGCGACGTGAACGGTGACTACTACGGTGCCGACCACCAGATGCACAAGAGTGAGGGCTTCGTGAACTATACTACCTTCTCTTTGTGGGATACGTATCGTGCTGCACAGCCGCTCATGACTTTGATTCATCCGGAAAAAGTGCCCGACATCGTGAACACCATGCTGCGTATCTACCAGCAGCAGGGCAAGTTGCCGGTATGGCACCTCATGGGTTGCGAAACAGACTGTATGGTAGGTAACCCGGGTATCCCTGTAGTGGCGGATGCGGTATTGAAAGGTTTCACCGGTTTCGATAAGGAACTGGCTTACGAAGCACTGAAGAATTCGGCTATGCGCGACGAGCGTGGTATGGACTTGCGCAAGAAATACGGTTACATCCCCTACGACAAGATGGGCGAATCGGTAGCTTACGACTTGGAATATGCCCTGGCCGACTGGTCGGTGGCTCAGGTAGCCAAACTGATGGGAAAGACGGAAGACTACGATTATTTCCTGAAACGCAGCCAGTCGTACCGTCACCTGTTTGATGCCCAGACAGGCTTTATGCGCGGAAAGAGCGTAAGCGGAAAATTCAACGAACCGTTCAACCCGTTCAGCTCTACACACCGCAAAGACGATTATTGCGAGGGTAATGCATGGCAGTATACCTGGCTGGTTCCGCACGATGTGGAAGGTCTGGTGAACTGCTTTGGCAGCAAAGAGGCATTCATCACCAAACTTGACTCGCTCTTCATTGCCGAAGGTAATGCCGGAACTGAATCATCGCCTGACATCAGCGGACTGATTGGCCAGTATGCACACGGAAACGAACCGAGTCATCACATTATCTATATGTATACAATGGTAGGCCAGCCTTGGAAAGCAGCCGACCGTGTTCGTGAAGTCTTCAAGACGATGTATCACGACCAGCCGGACGGTTTGTCGGGCAACGAAGACGTTGGTCAGATGTCGGCATGGTATGTGATGTCTACACTGGGCTTCTATCAGGTAGAACCGGCCGGCGGACGTTACTTCTTCGGCTCACCGCTGTTCGACAAAGCTGTAGTGAAAGTGGCTGGCGGCGAATTTACCATCACTGCCCTGAACAACAGCGACGAGAACCGCTACATCCAGAGTATCCGCCTCAACGGACAACCGTATAACAAAGCATGGATTGATCATGCAGACATTGCCAAGGGTGGTACACTGGAAATCACAATGGGCAAAGAACAGACTTGCTGGTATTGATTTTCCTCCTTATAAAAGGATATAAAAGAACGGCTGACTCAGTTTTTCCGATGCTGAGTCAGCCGTTTTCAGTTATCTGTTAAGCCTGTATCTGTGTATGTCGAGGAATCAGGAATTGGCACGCTTGCGAAGCTCGTCGATGGTAAGTGAGATAACCTTGCCGCTGGGCTTTCCATCCCGGTATGTAACTACACGCAGACGGGTAGCATCCTTCGGGATACGCAACGGTTCGGTATAAGCCGGTGCACAATCGTCGGGGTCTGTATTGTCGAATGTGTAGTAAATCTTCGAATCCTCCAATTCGCATCCCAGTTTAATCCGCAGCTCGCCGCTCTCCAGATACGGAGTCACAATGGCATTGTACATGCTGCGGGCATAACGGATATTGGCAGCCTCAGCCCGTTCGAAATGCTTCTCTACACGCGGCCAGAAGCCGTTCCAATCCGTTTTATCGGGTCCGCTCCACAAGACTTCTGCCAAAGCCCATCCGCGCGGCCAGGTCATGTACTCGGCATGACGGAAGGTCGGTACCGCTTCACTCCACAGATTACCCTGCGCTCCAAGAACCATGCCCTCGGGAATACTGTCGGGCATCGGATTAAAGCGGTAACAGTCCGTCAGACGGCACATGGAGTAAGTAACCGACTCTACCGACGGCTCTCCCTGATACAAGTCCAGGTAACAATGCTGTGTAGGCGTCATAATAACATGGTGGTGTGCCTTGGCAGCTTCTATACCCCCTTCCATTCCCTGCCAGCTCATCACCGTAGCCTCGGGAGCCAGTCCGCCTTCCAGAATTTCATTCCAACCAATCAGGCGTTTGCCTTTCTGTTTCAGCATGCCCTCCAGACGATGGATGAAATAACTCTGCAACTCTTTTTCATCCTTCAGGTGCTCGGTGCGTTTCCGCTGCTGACACTTGGGACACTTGGCCCAAAAGCCTTTGAAACACTCATCACCTCCTACATGGATATACTCATCCGGGAAAAGTGCAGCGACTTCGGTAAATACTTTATCCAAGAACTCGAATGTCTTTTCGTTGCCCACGCACAAGGCATTCTCGTCGATGCCGTAAAACTTATTGCCGACATTGATGGCCTGAGGTGCCTTGAAGCAGGCCAGTTCGGGATAGGCCACCAGTGCAGCCAGACTGTGACCGGGAACATCGATTTCCGGAATAACCCGTACATAACGCTGACGGGCATAGGCCAGCACTTCCTTTATATCTTCCTGCGTATAATATCCGCCATAAGTCACCGGCTCACCCGGTTGCTGCGGACTCCGTGACCACCAGTCACCTACACGCTCTGCACGCCAGGCTCCCACCTCAGTCAGCCGGGGCAGCGACTTGATTTCAATTCTCCAGCCCTGGTCGTCGGTCAGATGCCAGTGAAATACATTCATTTTATACTCAGCCAGCTCGTCGATATAACGCATCACCTCCTCTTTGGTAAACCAGTGACGGCTGACGTCCAGCATCAGGCCACGCCATTCAAAGCGCGGTTTGTCGGTAATCTGGACACAGGGTATCGTCCAGTTTGCATCCGGCTGCACTTCGCTGCTTCTGACTTCCTTGGGAAGCATCTGCAAAAGTGTCTGTACTCCATAAAAGATACCTGCAGGCCGGGCTGCTTCCAAGCGTATCTTATTAATCTCTACTGCCAGACGATAGCCTTCATCACCCAGTTCCGAATCATCGACCAATGCGAGCTGAATATCACCTTTCTCCTGCACCGGAAGTGTATAACCCGTGGCAGGATTCAGTTTTCCGTTGAAGTAAGCAGCAATAGTTGTCAGCTCGGCATTGGCTGCATCTGTTCCGATGGTTGTAGACCGGGTCAGTCTGAAAGCATTATCCCCGAATGTACATTCCTGCGGAACAGGAATCAGTGCCGGCAGCTCTTCTACCGACTGCACTGCCGGAGAACAAGCCAGCAGCCACCCCGTGCAGCACCCTACTGCACACCATTTCATCACACGTTTCATGTTTTTCATAAGCGATTTATCATTAGTTTATTCTGTTTTTAAAATCCTCGACAACAATTTCCACCTGCTCTTTAGGTACATCGGCTCCGAAAGTAAAGCTGATTACCTTACGGTCGCCCGGCATCAGTGTTACATAGTTATCCGAATAATGAACCGGAAGGATACGTTTACCCGTCTGCTTATTGAATACCTTTACCCGATTGAAGAAGCTGATATCCTTGTCGGCCTGCAGTGTCACCGTTCCCTGATACTTGTCGCCTTGCTTTTCCAGATGCGTGGTAATTGTCGGACGGGTTGCCGGTAACTCACCCAACGTACGGAAATCCTTATCCAGCGTTGTAGGCCAATAGATATTATCGGTAAGTTCTTTACCACCGGCATCACACAAAGTCAATTTCAGGAAATATACTCCGGTAACTCCGTCTACGGAAGGTACCTCAAACAAAGTTCCCACTTGCGAAGCTTCCGCTACCGCATCCGCTTCCTGCTGCCACAGCAACTCTCCCTTACGACTGAATACCTCTGCTTTCACTTTCAGACCGTTTACCCGCTCTACACCCGTATTCATCAGCATCACCTTACGACTCACCCGGTTATAAAAAGGATGCAAAGGCTCACAGCCCTTACGTGTGCCATACAAAGATGCATTTACATCCAGATACCAGTCGTACATCTGTCCCCGCAAGGCAGTCCACGGATTCTGTGTCTTCCAAATCAGTACACCAGTGTACCAGTCCCACATGTGCGAAGCCCAGCCTTCCATAAAGCTGCGGTACTGATCATAATTCACCACCTGCGCCAGCTTGCAGTAATCCTCAATGCTGTTTACTTCGCCATACCGTTCCAAATGCTCACCGTAACCCAAATCTTTGTGATAGCGCCAGCAGGCATCCCGTGTGCGTCCCTTGCGCGGAAAGCCTTTTTTTTAAAGCTTCGTCTATATCCTTCGCCAGCGGCCACTCATTGGCACCACACCATAAGCAGAGACTGGGGTGATTGCGAATCATCTTAATCTGGTCCTCCGCCATTCGCAGGAACAATGCATGATTGTCCGGATATTCCCAACGTCTTTCCCGGGAGTCTGCCTTGGTAGCATCTTCCCAGGCACCGTTACAGTCACCACTACCCCACAAATCCTGGAAGACTAAAATACCATATTTATCACACGCCTCGTAAAACTCCGGACGCTCCAGCAATGCACCGCCCCACACACGTATCATACGCAAATTCATTTCGGCATGAAAGCGCACTTCGTGGTCATAACGCTCGGGTGAAAGTCGCAGCAGCCAGTCGGAGTCAATATAATTGCCTCCGGTGATGTAAATGCGCTGTCCGTTTACATAAAACTCGCGTCCACCGTTTTGCGGATTCCTGCGGGTATCAATCTGACGGATACCGAAACGAACGGTCTCCGCATCGCACCGGCGCTCATCGAGTGTCACAGCAAAACGGATTTGTTGGAGAGGCTGCTCTCCCACTCCATTCGGCCACCAGAGTTCCGGATTTCTTACTTCTATAGGTTTAAACGATACCACCCTTGTTCCATGCGGCAGCAGCGAAACACGCTGTTTGTACTCAGTCCCGCGATATTGTGCCGTTACCACTGCCTCAACCGGACCATCGGTGAGATTCTGCGCTTCGACAGAAGCATCCACGTAAGCCGGTTTCTGCTGTTTGTCCGAAGGTTTCCGGATACCCGGCACGCGCGTTACCACATACGGATGCTGAATCTGTACATCACCGGTCATCGTGAGCGAAACTTCGTCCCAAATCCCTGTATTGCGGTCGCGGACCGGCTGTATCCAGTCCCATCCCGGTGTATACTGCATCGTACAGTTGCGTGCAATGCGTCCGTCACCTCCCTGACCGCCGTTCGGATTTCCTACATAGTCGGGCGGAAAGACCAGCACAGCCAGCACATTGACCGAGTCTTTTCTAAGGAACGGCGTTACCTCATAATGCTGGCGAAGAAACATGCCCTCGTGCGTTTCACGGTTCACCCGCTTCCCGTTGAGAAAGATTTCTGCCTTATAGTTGATACCCCTGAAATTGAGCCAGACACGATGCCCTTCCATATCGGCACTGCGCAACACAAACGGACGGACAAACCAATACGTATAGTAATCCCGGCCTACCCGATAAATATCCGGAATCAGTTCATTGTTCATGCTCACCTCCGGAGCCGGGAAAAGTCCGTTATCCAGCAAAGTCGTCAGTACCGTACCCGGCACCGTAGCCTTCAGCCATCCCTGACTGCTGAACTCACCGGAAGTCAGCCGGTTTCCATCGTCTCCCACATCACGTACGTTACGTGCATACCATCCATCGTGCAGTAATACTTTTTCTCCCTCTTCGGGCAAGGTCAATACACTATTTACTCCCCAGGCCTGTACCGACAGGAGCAGCCAGCAAGCCAGTGACACAAAAAGCTCTTTCATAGTTTCGATATTGTTTTTTATAGTATATAGCTTAGTTAATCAGGTTTCCGGATACCGTTTTTATCAATATTGAAGAACGGATCGGCTACAAATATACGGAAAATGCACAAAACAGCCCCGATACCGTCCAGAAAATTCCAAAAACAGAAAGACACAAAAAAACTTCCCCGCTTCCACCTATCCGGCAGAAAACGGGGAAGTCCCTCTATACATCAAACGAAATCAACCTTAGAACTGGTCTTTTCCGTGACAGTTTTTATATTTCAGTCCGCTGCCGCAAGGACAAGGATCGTTACGTCCTATTGTCTTTTCGGCCCGTACAGGCTCCTGTTTTGCTTCGCGTGTATCACGGCCTGCAGCAGCCTGCTGATCCGGATCATCCAGATTTACCTTTTCTTCTTTATACTGCTGGCGTGGAGTACGCTGTTCGGGAGCAGCCTGACGAACCTGCTGTGGTTCCTGCACCGGTATCTGTCCGCGCATCAATACAGAGATGGTATTGTTATTGATTTTGCTTACCATGTTATCGAACAGGTTAACAGATTCCAGCTTGAAGATCAACAGCGGATCTTTCTGTTCGTAGCTTGCATTCTGTACAGAGTGCTTCAGTTCATCCAGCTCACGCAAGTTTTCTTTCCATGCATCATCGATGGTATGAAGCAAGATAGCCTTTTCGAATGCCTTCACGATTTCCTTCGATTCACTTTCGTAAGCAGCCTTCAGGTTTACAGAAATGTTGTACAGACGTTTACCGTCGGTAATAGGAATCATGATGTTTTCGTACATGTGACCCTGATTTTCGTATACCTGCTTGATAACCGGATTAGCAATCTGAGCCATACGTTCACACTTACGCTTGAAGTTAGCCATAGCTTCCTGGAACAAGATTTCTTCCAGATCCTCACGCTTCTTAGAATTGAATTCAGCTTCAGTAAACGGAGCTTCCATAGCCAATGTATGCAGAATTTCCATTTTAGCCTGCTCGTAATCACCCAATTCTACCGCATAGCAGCAACGGTCCCAAATCATGTTCACGATATCCATACCGATACGTTCTCCCATCAGGGCGTGACGACGTTTGGTATATACTACGGTACGCTGCTTGTTCATCACGTCATCGTATTCCAGCAAACGTTTACGGATACCGAAGTTGTTTTCTTCCACTTTCTTCTGTGCACGTTCGATTGAGTTAGAAATCATCTTGTGCTCAATCATCTCGCCTTCCTTGAAGCCCAGCTTATCCATTACGGTAGCAATACGGTCGGAAGAGAACAGACGCATCAGGTCGTCTTCCAGAGATACGAAGAATACTGAAGAACCCGGGTCTCCCTGACGTCCGGCACGACCACGCAACTGACGGTCTACACGACGAGACTCGTGACGCTCAGTACCGATGATGGCCAAACCACCAGCTTCCTTGATTTCCTTGCTCAGCTTGATATCGGTACCACGACCTGCCATGTTGGTAGCAATGGTAACAGTACTTGCAAAACCGGCTTTAGCTACGATTTCGGCTTCTTTCTGGTGCAACTTCGCATTCAGCACGTTGTGAGGAATCTTACGCATGGTAAGCATCTTACTCAACATTTCAGAAATTTCTACCGAAGTAGTACCCACCAGTACCGGACGGCCTGCCTGTACCATCTTTTCTACTTCTTCGATAACGGCTTTATATTTTTCACGTTTAGTCTTGTAAACGCGGTCGTTCATATCCTTACGGGCGATAGGACGGTTAGTAGGAATTACTACTACATCCAGTTTGTAGATGTCCCAGAACTCGCCTGCTTCTGTTTCTGCAGTACCGGTCATACCCGAAAGCTTGTGGTACATACGGAAGTAGTTCTGCAGGGTGATAGTAGCGAATGTCTGTGTAGCCGCTTCTACCTTCACACCCTCCTTCGCTTCAACAGCCTGGTGCAAACCATCGCTCCAGCGACGGCCATCCATGATACGACCGGTCTGCTCGTCGACAATCTTCACCTGTTCGTCCATTACCACGTAGTCGGTATCCTTTTCGAACATAGTGTAAGCCTTCAGCAGCTGGTTGATCGTGTGTACACGTTCCGACTTGATGGCATAGTTAGTAAGCAACTCGTCTTTCTTAGCCAGTTTTTCTTCTTCGCTCAAGTCTTTTTCGTTTTCCAAAGCAGACAACTGAGCAGTGATATCCGGCAATACGAACAAAGTAGGATCCTGTGAGTTACCGGTAATCAATTCGATACCCTTATCTGTCAAGTCTACGCTCTTCAGCTTTTCATCGATAACGAAGTAAAGCGGATCGGTAGCTTCAGGCATACGCTTGTTGTTGGCTTCCATATAGATAGCCTCAGTCTTCAGCATACCAGCCTTGATACCCGGTTCGCTCAGGAACTTAATCAACGCTTTATTCTTAGGCAGAGCCTTGTGTGTGCGGAACAATGCCAGGAATCCGGCTTCTACATCTTCTTTCTTGTCAGAAGCAATCAGACGTTTTGCATCAGCCAGATACTGAGTAGCCAGACGGCGTTGTGCTTCAACCAGACGTTCAACCAGCGGACGAAGTACTTCGAACAACTGGTCTTCGCCTTTAGGAACAGGACCAGAGATGATCAGCGGAGTACGAGCATCGTCAATCAATACAGAGTCCACCTCATCGACAATGGCATAGTTGTGCTTGCGCTGAACCAAGTCGCGCGGGCTGTTTGCCATGTTGTCACGCAAGTAGTCGAAACCAAATTCGTTGTTTGTACCGAAAGTAATATCAGCCATATAAGCACGGCGGCGTGCTTCCGAGTTAGGCTGGTGCTTGTCGATACAGTCTACACTCAAACCGTGGAACATGTAGAGCGGGCCCATCCATTCAGAGTCACGCTTAGACAGGTAGTCGTTCACAGTAACCACATGCACACCGTTTCCGGTAAGCGCATTCAAGAATACCGGCAAGGTAGCCACCAATGTCTTACCTTCACCAGTCGCCATTTCGGCAATCTTACCCTGATGCAGTACCACACCACCGAAGAGCTGTACATCATAGTGTACCATGCTCCAGGTCATTTCGTTACCGCCTGCAGTCCAGTGATTTTTCCAGATAGCCTTATCACCTTCGATACGCACAAAGTCCTTACCCTGTGCAGCCAGCTGACGGTCAAAATCGGTAGCAGTTACTTCTATTTCTTCGTTTTCAGACAGACGGCGTGCTGTATCCTTCACGATTGAAAAGGCTACAGGCAACACATCGTTCAGTGCTTTTTCGTATTTATCGAGTACTTCTTTTTCCAGCTTGTCGATCTGTGCAAAGACAGCCTCACGTTTTTCCAGTTCGGTGTCTTCGATAGAAGCTTTCAGTTCGGCAATTTTCTTCACTTCTTCGGCAGCCGAATCCTTGATGTACTTTTTCAGTTCTTCTGTTTTCGCACGCAGCTCGTCGTGACTTAACTTGGCAACTTCCGGATAAGCAGCTTTAACTTTCTCTACCCACGGCTGAATTTCTTTCATGTCGCGAGAAGCTTTGTTTCCGAACAGTTTGCTGATAAATTCATTAAATCCCATTGTATTGTTGTTTTTATTATTTCAAAATTAAAAAATCAGTGTCTAATCTCGGTTAATGGCGGCAGCGTACTGGCATTAGGGGCCCGGATACGCATAAAATGTGCCATGGTAGGAATGATAGCTCCTATCTGCACCGGATCGTAAATCTTTGCGGGACGGATGTTGTTTCCAAAGAAAAACAACGGCACGGAAGCATACGCACTGCGCACCACCTTCACATCGTTGGTATAGTCGCGCACGACGGTCCATCCGGGAAGGACTTCCACCATGAGGTCGCCCGAGCAAAGCGGATTATAACTGTTTCTTATTTTCTCAATCTTAGGATTCCAGGCTCCCAGCAACAGGCGCTGCGAAGAATAGGCTTCCTTGACCCCGCTGAACTGAACCAGGAAATCGGACGAGCGGTTAAGTATCTCCGTCAGATTCAGCTTGCGTTCTTCTATCAGCTTACGGTTAAGATATATCTGGTTGTCGAAGTAAGTATCGACGTATTGTCCCTGCCCGTAAATGGCCATGAGGTACATATTGAGCAAGGCCGCACAACGTTTGATGTAGAATTCTCCTCCCGGAATCTTATATTGCGGCGGGTCGGCAGGCTCCGGATCGGCATAACCTGTAGAGGTTATAAAAAACAGCGTATTGGCCAGTCCGACTTTCTTGTCAATAATATCCAGTAAGTCTCCCAGTGTATTGTCCAGACGTGCATAAACATCCTGTATCTCCATAGGACACTGCACACTGGAAGCATGGTTGTAGTTACCGGCATAATAACCGATAGACAACAGGTCCGGTATATCATCCTGCCCCATAAATGAAGCATTCAGACAGGCATTCACCAGCTTGTTTACTTCGTCGTTGGCCACAGGACTGGTCTTCAGGCAACGGTATTTCTCGCCCCGCTGATCATCAAACTTATGACGGAAGCTGAGCTGCTTGACATCCGAAGTAACATACTTGTAACTGGTTACCGGCAAAGACGGCTCCCATACGATGTCGGCAATGCGGAAGTCCAGGCCCTGATGGTCATTGAAATAAGTAGCCCACTGCGGGAAATCGCCGTAATAAGTCGTTCCACACCACTTTCCGTTATGATCGTTTATCCAGAAAGCACCTTTCGACGCATGTCCGGCAGCAAACACAGCCATCTCGCGCGTAGGAGCAATCGAATAAGTAATGGCCTGTCCCTGGGTTGCTACCATCAGCTCATCGGCCAATGTAGAAACCGAAAGATGCTTGGGAGATGTATTTTCGGACGTATAAATACCCATAAAAGCCGGGTCATCGGTACTTTTTATCACCCTGAGCGTATTGCGGTCCATCCAGTAGTCGGCTACCACCCCATTGGTATAAGGGTTCCCTCCGGTATAGATAGCGGCTACTGCCGACGAAGGGTCCGGGTTGATAAAATCGTATTCGGCATTATAATAGACACGTCCTTCCTTGAGCAGACGCTTGAAGCCCCGTTCACCATACAAGGCTGTAAAAGCTTCGATATAATCTGAACGCAACTGATCGATAGTAATACCGACAACCAGTCGAGGCACTGCTGCAGGAATATTCTGTGCCTGTAAACCCGTACAGACAATAACAGTGATTAGTGACGATAATATGCGTTCTTTCATTCTCTCTTTTTCGTTATAATTAAATAGCTGGCAGATGCCACCCACAAACTAAGCGCCAAAGGTAATACTGTTGAATTAAATTCTTGTGGCAAAACAGGGATTAAGATTATAAAAAGTGTTAAATACGCGAAATTTATTAAATGATAAGGCTCTTTTTTACCTTTTATTGCATGATAAATCAAGACAGGCAGGTAGAACAGCGGCAGCGGATTGAGCAAAGCCAGCAGCCAGTTTGAGCCTACCGTAGGATGAACAGAGCAGAAAAACAGGAAAGCGATGACGCAACCTGCCAGGCCCTGTACGGCAAACAGAAATACATACCAGCCATGAGGAATGCGGCGCAAGTGCAAGTAATAAGCTGCAATGCCGATGGAAGCCAGCAAAAGTATCATGCCTGCCGCAAAAGGAGAAAAAGGCAATATCGGTTCTGCCGGTTCCGGCTTAGCATCTACAATCTTGGTTTCCTCCAATACCAAAGGACGGCGGGTACCATCGGATGCTACGATGACAGCTTTCTCGGCAGCCTCTTTCATATAAAAAGGTGCAAACATCTGCTCGCGTCCGGAAATAGGGCGGTCGGCCTCAGCACCCAGACACAAGTCGATTCCGAATTCCTCCCATTCATGTCCGTCGGTATACTGGTGAACGATGTCGTGGAAAGAAAGTCCGCTACGTGCTTCAGGATATTCTATCTTGCCGTCGATACACTGCTCAATACGATCGCGGGCACGAGTCGTACAGTTGTCATAAAAGAAATTATAACGGTACACCCGGTTCTGCGGCAGATAATTCTCTTCGAGCACTTGCCACAGGCGGAGTTTTTCTTCAGGTTTCAGATTCAGTGTCTGCTGATACACAGACGAGCCGCGCAAGGCATATTCCGTTTCAAAGTAACGGTAAGGCACGATACCGAGCTGATAATCGGTTTCTCCCTTCACAAAGCGGTACACAAAGTTAGGAGTATTGAAACTAAAAACGCCGTAATTAAACACCCAGTCGATGTCTCGCGAAGGATCTTCGTAACGTAAGGCCGTATGCCCGAAAAGCGCGTATATTTCGGTTCCCGGTTCACAAGTGAGCAGGCTTACCCGCACACGGTCTTGTGCCCCCGCCGAGAACGAACATGCAAAAAACACCAGTATATAAATATATAAGGTGTAATACAATCTTTTCATACCTACAAAAAATAATTAATAGTGCAAAAATAGCGAAAGATTTTCATATTACGGCAAACAATAGTCATTTTATACTTGTATAAACGCTAAACGGAAATGCAGTAACTGCGACGACGTTATTATTTAATAGATACCATAACGGTAACAGCTGTGTTCTTCACAGATTTGAGAAAGGTTGCTCTCAGCAATGAAAAAAGTAAGGCATAGCCGTGAACTAAGTTTATCATTGCAATGACACGACGAATATGTAGCTTTACATCATCAAGCGTCACAGAAACGATGTTGTATCTGTACAAACAGCTGTTGCATTTGAAGGTTATACAAAGAAAATCGCTGTAAGTAAAACGCTCCAAATGCGGCATCAAGCCCTTATACACTTAACCTTCAGCCTTCACCGACGAAAAAAATCTACAGAAATAATGATTTTTGTAGTGGTACCTATTCATTTTTTCCTTTAATTTGCATGCGAAAAAACAAAAATTGTGGAGCTAATAATAGATATTGGAAATTCGAACGCGAAACTGGCCGTGTTTGACAATGGGAAAATAGTAGAGGTATTGCGTGGCTCGAACCACTCGTTAGATTGTCTTCCTCTATTATATAATAAGTATCCGATCGAGAAGGGTATTTATGCTACAGTTATTACCTTAAGTAATACCATCCGAAAGCAGTTGGGCAAGCTTCCTTTTCCCATCATGCAGCTTACGAAGGATACGCCGATTCCCATAACCAACCTATATCACACTCCAGAAACGCTGGGCATGGACCGGATTGCAGCTGTTGTCGGTGCACACGATCAGTATCCGGACCGGAACCTGCTGGTTATCGATGCAGGAACAGCCATTACCTATGAATTCATAGATGCCAACGGGTGCTACCACGGAGGGAATATATCACCGGGAATGTACACACGCTTCAAGGCATTGAATATTTGTTGCGACAAACTCCCGCTCATCCACAAGTCGGGCGAAAAACCCGATTTCGGCTACGATACGGAAACGGCTATCAGAGCCGGAGTGATTCGCGGTATCGAATTCGAGATTAACGGATATATAGCAATGATGCAAAAGAAATATTCAGATCTTTTGGTTTTTTTAACTGGAGGAGAGGAATTTTCTTTTGATACAAACTTAAAAAATATCATCTTTGCAGATAGATTCCTAGTATTAAAAGGACTAAACAGAATTTTAAACTATAATGATAAATCGTAAAACACTGATAAGCGCACTTATTGTACTTGGTAGCACCGGGATCGTGTCGGCGCAATCGAATACAAACTCTCCTTATACCCGATACGGTTTTGGACAGCTGTCCGACCAGTCTTTCGGTCATAATCAAGCTATGGGAGGAATAGGATATGCAATTAGAAACGGAGGACATATCAATCCCAAAAACCCTGCATCCTATACAGCAGTAGACTCACTGACTTTTCTTTTTGATATAGGAATGAGCCTCAAAAATTCAAACTTCACTGAAGGAGGCGTTTCTACGAATGCAAAGAATGCCAGCTTTGACTATATTGCCATGCAGTTCCGCCTGTGGAAAAGAATGGGTATGACATTCGGTTTTTTACCGTTCTCTTCTGTTGGATATAGTTTAAAATCTACCAATACGCTTACCAGCGAAGGAGGTGAGTCCAGTGATGTCACACAATCTACAACCTTTACGGGCGAAGGTGGTCTGCATCAGGTATTCATAGGACTGGGATTCAAGGTTTTGAAAAACTTATCGGTCGGTGCAAACATCTCTTATTTATACGGTGATGTTACGCATCAGACTACTGCCGCATTCAGCAACTCTGCCGATGCTACAATGGTCAGCAACGTAGCCAGCGTTAAAAGCTATAAGCTGGACCTGGGATTGCAATATACGCAAAAACTAAGCAAAGTGGATTTCCTTACCCTGGGTCTGACCTATAACTTGGGCCACAACCTGAACAGCAGTATGGAAAAAACCATTCAGATGCTGGAAGTCGGTTCTTCCGGATATTCTGTAGTCAGCTCGAATAGCAACGTGACTAGAGACGGATTTTCCATGCCGCATATTTATGGTGCCGGTCTGGTATACGGCCGCGGAGGAAGACTCACAGTTGGAGCTGATTATACCTACCAGCAGTGGGCCAAAGCGAAATACGATGGCAACGAGAACTACTATAGCAACTCGTCCAAAATAGCTGTCGGCGGTGAATTTATACCTAACTTCCTGAGCAAAAACTATTTTAAAAGAATCCGCTATCGGGCGGGTGTATTCTATTCTACCCCTTATACCAAAACTTATACGACAGACGGTTTTGTGGAAGGCGGGAAAGAATATGGTGCAAGCCTCGGTTTCGGGTTTCCTCTACACTTGTATCAACGTCGAAGTATCTTAAACATTTCCGGACAGTATACACACGTAGCACCTAAATACTCCGGAATGCTCTCTGAAAATCGCTTCCAGATAAACATTGGTATCACTTTCAATGAAAGATGGTTCATGAAATGGAAAGTTGAATAATAAAATAAGAAAAACGCAACTTAAAATAAACAACTAAAATTTATATACGATGAAAATGAAGATGGTTACAGCGCTGTGTGTTCTTTCATTAAGTGCAACAGCAACATTTGCTCAGAAAGGAGTAGAAGATGGATCTCGATTCGGTCATGGCGAAGACAGTGTTCGCTGCTTGCAGAACATCAGTATCTACACCGAATATGTAAAGACTAACAACTTTAAAGATGCTTACAAACCTTGGTTGGCTGTATTCAACGAAGCTCCTTGGGCACAGGTAGGTACTTATACCAACGGTGCAAAAATCTTGCGCGGTCTTTTTATGGCTACAAAGAATGCTGCTGAACAGAAACAGTATCTTGACCAGCTGATGAAAGTATACGACCAGCGTATTGAATATCTTCCAAAACTGAATACACTGATCAGAACTCCGGATACTAAGGGAGCTATTCTGGGTATGAAAGCTCACGACTACATCACCTTCTCGGGTGCTAATGTAGATGTAAACAAAGCTTATGACATGCTGAAAGAATGTATCGATTCTGAAAAAGAAAAAGCTGACTACTTTGTTTACATGGACTTTATGGATATCTCTGCAAGAAAACTTAAAGCAGATCCTAACCACAAAGAACAGTTCATCCAGGATTACCTGACTGCTTCTGGTTATGCTGATGCAGCTCACAAGGCAGCTAAGAAACCTAGCACTCAGAAAAACCTGAAAGTTGCTAAAGATAACGTAGATGCATACTTCATCAACAGTGGTGCTGCAAGCTGCGAAAACCTGCAGGCTATCTACGGTCCGAAAGTTGCTCAGAACAAAACTAACTTGGATTACCTGAAACAGGTTATCTCTGTAATGCAGTTGCTGAAATGTACAGACCAGCAGGCTTACTTCGACGCTTCTGAAGCTGCTCATGCTATCGAACCGACTGCTGCTACAGCTGTAGGTTGTGCATACATGTACTATAAGAAAGGTGACATGGACAAGAGCATGAACTATTTTGACCAGGCTATCGAACTGGAACAGGATGCTGTGAAGAAAGCTGAATACTGCTACAATGCAGCTGTTGTATTGTTCAGCAAAAAACAGTACAGCAAAGCTAAACAGTATGCCAACAAAGCTATCGCTACTAACGGCAGCTACGGACAGCCTTATATCCTGATTGCTCAGATGTATGCAGCTAGTCCTAACTGGAGCGACGAAAATGCATTGAACAAATGTACTTATTTTGCAGTTATCGATAAATTGCAGCGTGCAAAGAGTGTTGACCCAAGCGTTGCAGAAGAAGCTAATAAGTTAATCTCAACTTACTCTCGTCACACTCCAAAAGATGAAGACTTGTTCTTCCTCGGTTTGAAGAAAGGTTCTACTGTTCAGATCGGCGGATGGATTGGCGAAACTACAACCATTAGATAATCGATATGTCACAAAGACAATATAACGAAACTAATTCATTCTTTACTTACATAACAGCTGCCGTACTGGTGGCTGTTATGTTTGTTTTACTTCCTGCGTGTAGCAGTCAGAAGAAAAAAACAGCTCCGGCCATTGTGGAAGGTGACTCGCTGCCTACCATGCGCTCTACGGGTGTAGAGACTTTAGTTTCGGACTCAGGAATGATACGATACAAAGTCATTACGGAAGAGTGGCTGATTTACAGCAAACGGAATCCTCCTTTCTGGGCTTTCGAAAAAGGAGTTTACCTGGAAAAATTCGATTCGTTATTTCACATAGATGCCAGCATCAAGGCAGACACAGCTTATTACTACGAAACAAAAAAACTTTGGGAGTTACGTAAAAACGTACATATCCGAAGCCAGAAGGGAGAAAAGTTCGATACAGACCAGCTCTTCTGGGATCAGGAAAACAAAAAAATATATTCTGACAAATTTATCCGGATTGAAGGTAGCGACCGCATCCTGACAGGATATGGCTTTGAATCGAATCAAGAGATGACAGAATATAGGATATTTAATAACACCGGTATTTTTGCTGTAGAAAACACATCTACTACCCCCAAGGATACCTTGCAACAAGACAGCATACACTAATTTTCCGCCACAGATGGAACTTATCATAGAATTACTTATTTCAATGGCTTTTTCCGCTTTTTTTTCGGGGATGGAAATAGCCTTTGTATCATCCAGCAAGCTGAGATTTGAAATGGACAGAGAAAACGGGGGCTTCACGACCCGTGTCCTCAGCGTATTCTATAAGGACCCAAACAATTTTATATCTACCATGCTAGTGGGAAACAATATCGCACTGGTTATATATGGTATATTGATGGCCCAGATCATAGAAACGCATTTGCTGAGTGATATGATTACCAACCAGGCAATCATGGTCATGATGCAGACAATCATTTCTACCCTTATTATTCTGGTTACAGGCGAATTTATGCCAAAAACTTTATTCAAAATAAATCCAAACTTCACCCTGCGCCTGTTTGCCATCCCGTGCTTTATTTGTTATGTAGTACTTTATCCCATCAGTAAATTTGCTTCGGGTATCTCTACCCTGATACTATGGTTCACCGGTACGAAGATCAACAAAGAGCAGACCAACCGTGCATTTACAAAAGTAGACCTTGACTACCTGATACAAAGCAGTATCGACAATACTGAAAACAAAGAAGAAATAGAAACGGAAATCCAGATTTTCCAGAATGCGCTGGACTTTTCGAACATAAAAATCCGGGATTGCATGATTCCGCGTACGGAAATCATTGCCATCGAAACCACAGCAACCATAGAAGAGCTGAAAAACAGCTTTATTGAAAGCGGGAAAAGTAAAATCCTGGTTTACAACGAAGACATTGACAATATCGTAGGATATATCCACTCGTCCGACATGTTTTATGAAGGAAAAGAATGGACCAAGAAAGTACGCGCTATCCCTATTGTACCCGAAACAATGGCTGCTCAGAAGCTGATGAAATTGTTCATGCAGCAGAAAAAATCGCTTGCAGTCGTTGTTGATGAATTTGGGGGTACAGCCGGAATTGTTGCTATGGAAGACTTGGTCGAGGAAATTTTCGGCGAAATAGAAGACGAGCATGACTTTGACTCGGAAGTAGCCAAACAAACGGCCAACGGGGAATATGTTATGTCCGGACGACTGGAAATTGAAAAGGCGAACCAGAAATTCGACTTGAAGTTACCTGAATCGGACGAATATCAGACAATCGGCGGACTGATTTTACATTATTACCAGAGTATTCCGAAAGCGCATGAAGTCATCAACATCGACAACTTCGAATTCAAAATCATCAAAGTAACAGCCACCAAAATAGAGCTGGTGAAGCTGAAAGTGAAATAAGAACCACATTTTTTGCGTATAAAATAGCTTGTGAAATACATTTTTTGTATCTTCGTGCGCTAAATACTAAAATAAGGAAAAACAATAAACAAAAAACTATAAATAAATGGCAACTTTACAAAAAATCAGAAGCAAAGGACCTCTGTTGGTCGTTGTAATTGGTCTTGCCCTTTTTGCATTCGTCGCTGGTGACGCATGGAAAGTTTTACAGCCACACCAAGGCAAGCAAGACGTAGGAGAAATTAATGGTGAAACGCTCTCTGCCCAGGATTTCCAGAAAATGGTAGAAGAGTATAGTGAAGTTATCAAACTTACTAACGGACTGACTTCACTGAATGATGACCAGCAAAACAACATTAAAGATCAGGTATGGCAAACATACGTTAACAATAACCTGATTGCCAGCGAAGCAAAAAAACTGGGACTGAAGGTTACAGACGCTGAAATCGAAGCTATCATCAACGAAGGTGCAAACCCACTGTTGTTGCAGAGTCCTTTCCGCAACCCACAGACTGGTACATTCGATAAGGATATGCTGAAAAAATTCCTGGTTGATTATGCCAACATGGGTTCATCACAGATGTCTGCTCAGTATGCTGAATATTACCAGCAGATGTACAACTACTGGAAGTTCATCGAAAAAACATTGAAAGAATCTACACTGGTACAGAAATATCAGAATCTGATTGCTAAATCATTGATTTCAAACCCTGTTTCTGCTGAAGATGCATTCAAGGCACGCACTGAACAGTCTGACCTGCTTCTGGCTGCTATTCCTTATTCTTCTATCAACGATTCTACCGTACAGGTTAGCAACGATGAGATCAAGGAACTATACAACAAGAGAAAAGAAAGCTTCAAACAGTTGGCTGAAACCCGTAACATCAAGTACATTGACGTACACGTTGTTCCTTCTGAAGCCGACCGCAAAGCTGTAGAAAAAGATGTAACTGATTATAGCTCACAGTTAGCTGCTACTACATCAGACTACGCTACTTTCATCCGTTCTACTGGTTCAACAGTTTCTTTCAACGATGTTGTTGTAAACAAGACAGCACTTCCTTCAGATGTTGCTACTCGCTTGGACTCAACAACTGTTAACGAAGTATACGGACCTTACTACAACCAGAGCGATGACTCATTCAACGCATTTAAGATTATTGCTAAAGAATCTGCTCCAGACTCAATCCAGTTCCGTCAGATTCAGGTTTATGCAAACACTATCGATGCAACAAAAACTTTGGCCGACAGTATCTACACTGCTTTGAAAGGTGGTGCCGACTTTGCTGAACTGGCTAAGAAATACGGACAGACCGGCGAAGCTACTTGGGTAGATGCTCGTAGCTGGGAAAATGCGGCTCTGGATGCTGAAAACGCTAAGTTCGTAAATACGCTGATTAACCAGCCTGCTAAAGAACTGGCTAACCTCGAAATTGGTCAGGCTAATGTAATTCTGCAGGTTATGGACAAGAAAGCTATGAAACCTAAATATAAAGTTGCTGTTGTTAAATGCCCGGTTGAGTTCAGCAAAGAAACTTACAACGATGCATACAACAAATTCAGCCAGTTCGTAGCTCAGAATACTACATTGGCAGATATGGAAAAGAATGCTGAAGAAAACGGCTACCGTATCATGTCTAACGAAGACTTCAGCAGCGCTTCGCATTATGTAGGTGGCGTTAAATCTACTCGCGAAGCTTTGAAATGGGTATTCAGCGCAAAAGAAGGCGAAGTTTCTCCGCTGTACGAATGTGGCGAAAACGACCATCTGATGGTTGTAGGTCTGGAAGCTATCCATCCGGAAGGATACCGTAGCATCAACCTGGTTGCAGACCAGCTGAAAGCAGAACTTATCCGTGATAAGAAAGCTGAAAAGATTATGGCAAGCATGGCTTCGGCTACTTCATTCGACCAGGCTAAGGCTTTGACTAACGCAGTAAGCGACTCTGTAAAACACGTAACATTTGCTGCTCCTGCATTCATCGCTGTAACAAGTGCCAGCGAACCGGTAATCGGTGCTTATGCAAGCAAAACTGATGTAAACAAGCTTTCTGCTCCTATCAAAGGCACAAGAGGTGTTTACATGATTCAGGTTTACAACAAAGAAAAGAGCTCTGAAGAATTCGATGCTAAAGCAGAAGAATCTACACTGGCTAACATGACTGCAAACATCGCAATCCGTCAGTTCATTGGCGACTTGTATCAGAAAGCTGAAGTTAAAGACAGCAGATACTTGTTCTTCTAATCATAGCACAAGGCTATATAGTATATAAAAAATATCCCGGTTTCCTCCGTTCTGAAAAAGGAAACTGGGATATTTTGTTTTCCAGCATGTGCTCTTTTTTATTTTTCTTCCACCTGCAAATAAACCTGATAACGCGTACCGGGTTTTACCGGTGTCAATGAGAAATATCCGCTTTGTAATCTGCCATCCGCTGTAAGACGGACCGGATGTGCTGCAGAAAGCTGTTTATGTGCCTCTAAAGCTTCCCCGTCTGCTCCATAATGCTCAACGACATACCATCCCTGCACCGATGGTGCCAGATAGGTATCAGTAATCAGACGGGATACAACTCCCATATTCATACGCAGATTGATTTCCACACAAGGATGAACCCGAAAACCATCCTCCGTACGGCAAACCATCATATCCACTCCCAGATAGCCGGAGTAGGAGGTCCCGAGCAGACCAGACAATACCGCAACCAATGTGTCACGGACTTCTTGCAAGACATCAACAGTTACCCACGTACATAAACGCTGTTCGATAGCCTCATTGGTCGCGAGCCAATTTGCCTTGTAGTTTCCATGCGTATCGGTATCAAAAAACGAGTAGCCGGCAAAACGTACATCACCATTACCCACTGCCAGAAACTCCATGGCAAAATCACAAACTTTTTCGTAAAGGGGTTCCAGCATCAGATACCCCTGTGTACGCAGAATGCGGGCAACCCATCCGGCTACAGAATCTGTCAGTGTATCCCAAGACAAACGAACCAACCCTCTCCCACTTCCAGACCAGGGCGCTTTCAGGATAGACTGCCCCGTCTGTTGCAATCCCTGTTTTACCTCTTCGAAGGAGCGACAGACCTTAGCTTCTCCACAAATACCATGCTTACCCACAAAAGTCTGCAAAACCTCCACACATTGCTGACGCCCTGCCAGTACCCGATAACGGACCAACTGCTCCTCCGTCGGAAGAGATTCGGCAGCAATACCGGATTCGCGCAAACGGTGAACCAAAGCTTTGTTCCATCCCCAGGGATGATAATTTCCTTTCGACCACTCATCAGTCCAGTCCACATCAGGCAAGGCCAGTCCGCCCTGCGACTGCTTGCGGAGTATCTCCACATCATCCATAGCTGCCACCTTTACCGTAAGCAAAGCATCAGTTCCCATACACTGCCATGCCATACCCACCGAAGGGAAAAACGGTGAATCTCCTTGCCCGGTAACCTCTTCCCTACCGGAAAGACAAGCAGCAAACCAAGCCGGCAAAACAGCAAGGTCGTCTGCCATCCGGCCTATTTCGGCAGGCATCTTATAATAAGGCGTATTGTTGGCCAAAGCCATGTCCTGTTCGGGATTAAAATAAAATATTTCTACACACATAAAATCAAGATAACAAGAACAATAACACAAAGATAGCAAGTTAAAAGGAATATTTTGCCAACTCCAGTTTGCATTTTAAGAAACAATTACTACATTTGCAAGGATAAATTTGCAACATGGAAACGTTTTACAGAACTCATAGCTACTTAGTAGAGCACACCAATGCTCCTGTTCGGCGTGCTCTAATGGATGAAATAGATTGGAGTCATCGCCTCATCGGAATTAAAGGTACCCGTGGGGTAGGAAAAACCACCTTCCTGTTACAATATGCCAAAGAAAAATTTGGTTTCGACCGTTCGTGTCTGTTCATCAATATGAACAACTTCTATTTTTCGGCACACAGCATCGTAGAGTTTGCAGGTGAATTTGTAAAACGGGGAGGTAAAGTACTGCTTATCGACCAGGTTTTCAAGCACCCCGACTGGAGTCATGAACTGCGTACCTGCTACGAACGGTATCCACAACTGAAAATTGTGTTTACAGGTTCATCGGTAATGCGTCTTAAAGACGAAAATCCGGAACTGAACGGTATCGTAAAGTCGTACAACCTGCGCGGTTTTTCTTTCCGCGAATTCCTGAATCTGCAAACCGGCAATAATTTCCAGCCATTCTCTCTGGAAGAAATCCTCGACGGCCACGAACATCTGGCTAAAACCATTCTTCCACACATCAACCCCGTACACTATCTGCAAGACTACATCCATCATGGATTTTATCCATTTTTTCTGGAAAAGCGCAATTTTTCTGAAAACTTGCTCAAAACCATGAATATGATGATAGAAGTAGATATTCTTTTAATCAAACAAATAGAGCTGAAATATCTCTCCAAGATAAAAAAATTACTATATTTGTTGGCAGTAGACGGACCTGTAGCCCCCAACGTAAGTCAGTTGGCGGCAGACATCCAGACATCTCGTGCTACGGTAATGAACTACATCAAGTACCTGGCCGATGCACGCCTTATCAACATGGTTTACCCCGACGGAGAGCAATTCCCCAAGAAACCATCGAAGATTATGCTGCATAATACCAATCTGATGTACAGCATTTATCCTGTAAAAGTTGAAGAGCAGGATGTACTGGAGACCTTCTTCGTCAACTCCTTATGGAAGGACCATAAGATTAGCAAGGGAGAAAAAGGAACTTCATTCCGGGTAGACGGCGAGCTTCATTTCCGCATTTGTCCCGAAGGCTGCAAATTCAAGAACAGCCCGAACGTGTACTATGCACTTCACAAGTCGGAACTGGGGCACGGCAACCAGATACCGCTATGGATGTTCGGCTTTTTGTATTAAGAACACTATTAAAGATTTTAATTACCTAATAATTAGTAATTTTTATGACTAAACAAAAAAAATTCATCACTTGTGATGGTAACCAGGCTGCAGCACAT
>CAJKDC010000021.1 GCA_905198575.1 uncultured Bacteroides sp.
GCTATAGCGGTACCGATTCATGCGCTATGATGGTACCGTTTCGCCGATACTATCATCTTGGCAATGATAAACTTGAAGTGAAAGGGTATTTTTTTTCGAGAAGGGGAGGGGAACCTTGATTTAAGGATGGTTAGACTCCTGGTGTTATAACGCTTTAGGAAATGTAGGGTATGGGCATAAAAAAAGTCTGTAGTGTTTTCACACCCAGACTTTCAATTCTCTCTAATAATTCGTAGTGAATATTATTCAGCAACAACAGTTGAGTCAGTTGCAACAGCTGCAGAGTCTTCTACTACTGGAGCAGCTTCTTCAACTACAGTTGTTTCTTCAACTACAGCAGCAGAATCGTTAGAAACTTCAGCGTTAGCTGCTTTGTTACCACATGATGCGAATGATACTGCTACGAATGCTACGAATAAAAATACTAATTTCTTCATTTTCTTTGCTTTTTTAATCTGTAATACTTTGCTTTCTTAAAACGATGCAAATATAGGTACTTTTTCGATACGTTGTACTTTTTTCTCTATTTTTTTTCAAAAAAAATATGTTTTAAAACCTGTTTTGCGGTTTTTTAGTATGTTTTACAACATTGATATGGGCTTTAACAGGTTTTGAGCCTTGATTTCAGACTTATTATTTCGATTTTATTTTTATTGTGTAAGTTCCTGATGAAATAAAAAAGCTATCTTGGATATGGTATTGAGAAATACGGGATTTATGTATAACTTTGCACATGTATAACTTTTTAATTAGAATATGATAGATACTACAGTTTTTCAAGATAAAAAGGCGGTATATTATACGCTAGGTTGCAAACTTAATTTTTCCGAGACTTCAACGGTCGGAAAAATTCTGAAAGAAGCTGGAGTACGTACTGCAAAAAAAGGTGAGGTCGCTGATATTTGTATCATAAATACTTGTTCGGTAACGGATATGGCCGACAAGAAGTGCAGACAGATAATTCATCGCCTCGTAAAAGAAAATCCGGGGGCGTTTGTCGTTGTTACAGGCTGCTATGCTCAGTTGAAACCCGAGCAGGTTGCTTCTATAGAAGGAGTAGATTTGGTATTGGGTGCAGAGCAGAAAGGAGACCTGGTAAATTATCTGGGCTCTTTGCAGAAACATGAACATGGAGAGATCTTTACTTCGGCTACCAATAATATCCGGAGCTTTTCACCCTCGTGTTCCAGAGGTGACAGGACACGTTATTTCTTGAAAGTTCAGGACGGTTGTGACTATTTCTGTTCCTACTGTACAATTCCTTTTGCCCGCGGAAGAAGCCGCAATGGCAAAATCGCCGATTTGGTAGAACAGGCCCGACAGGTGGCTGCCGAAGGCGGTAAGGAAATAGTGCTTACGGGAGTTAATATCGGTGATTTCGGTAAATCGACTGGAGAGACTTTTTTCGATTTGGTCAAGAGTCTGGATGAAGTGGAAGGAATTGAACGTTATCGTATCTCTTCGATAGAGCCTAATCTGCTGACTGACGAAGTCATTGATTTTGTAGCACAGTCTCGTACTTTTATGCCACATTTCCACATTCCTTTGCAGTCGGGTTGTGATGAGGTCTTGAAACTGATGCGCAGACGTTATGACACCGCTCTGTTTGCAAATAAGATAAAGAAAATAAAAGAGGTAATGCCTCATGCCTTTATCGGGGTAGATGTGATTGTGGGTACCCGTGGTGAAACTGAAGCGTATTTTGAAAAGGCCTATCAGTTTATTGAATCGCTGGATGTAACCCAGTTGCACGTTTTCAGTTATTCGGAAAGACCGGGAACGCAGGCTTTGAAGATAGACTACGTTGTATCTCCCGAGGATAAACACAAGCGTAGCCAGCGCTTGCTTGCCTTGTCGGATGAGAAAACGAAAAATTTCTATCGTCAATTCATTGGCAAAGAAGCAAAAGTCTTGATGGAAAAATCAAAGGCCGGCATGCCGATGCATGGTTTTACAGACAACTATATCCGTATTGAAACAGAGCATAACGATGAGCTCGACAATTGTCTGGTAACAGTACGTTTGGGAGATTTTAATGAAGACGGTACTGCACTAAAGGCTAGTTTGTTATGAGTAAGACCGCAATCGTCATACTAAACTGGAACGGGGCTGCCTTGCTTAAAAAGTTTCTTCCTTCTGTATTGGCTGCAATGGATGCTGGAGAAGCAGAAGTTTACGTAGCTGATAATGCATCTACGGATGACTCGTGCCAGATGCTCGCGCAGGACTTTCCTGGCGTACACTTGATTAAGCTGGCGCAGAACTGGGGGTTTGCTGAAGGATACAATAAGGCACTCGCACAAGTCGAAGCTGAATATGTTGTCCTGCTGAATAGTGATGTAGAGGTGACGAAGGGATGGCTTAAGCCATTGACGGGCTGTCTGGACCGTCATCCGGAAGTTGCTGCCTGCCAGCCTAAAATCCGTAGCTATCATGCCCGGAAGTTTTTTGAGTATGCAGGTGCCAGTGGGGGATTCATCGACTATTATGGTTATCCGTTCTGCCGGGGAAGAATATTTTCCTCATTGGAAACAGACGAAGGGCAATATGACACGGAAATGCCCGTATTTTGGGCAACGGGAGCGGCTTTATGCATCCGGTTGGACGAATACCGGAAAGCGGGCGGACTGGACGGACGCTTTTTTGCACATATGGAAGAAATTGATTTGTGCTGGAGGTTGCGGAGTAGGGGAAAGAAAATTCTCTGTGTACCCGCAAGTGTGGTATATCATGTGGGAGGAGGAACTTTAAAGAAAGAAAACCCACGGAAGACCTATCTTAATTTCCGCAATAACCTGCTGATGCTGTATAAAAACCTGCCTGACGGCGAATTGCAAAAAGTGATGAGGGGCCGTTTCTGGCTGGATCTGCTGGCTTTGCTGATGTTTATGCTGAAAGGAGATTTCCCGAATGCTAAAGCAGTCATAAAAGCCAGACGGGATTTTGGCCGGATGAAGGCCGAGTTTAAGGCATCACGTCAGGAAAATATGCAGCAGACCATTGTAAAAGCTATTCCACAACGATTGGATTGTTGTCTGGTATGGCAATATTATGTACGTGGAAAACATTTTTTCTCTGATTTTTTTGAATAGAAAAAAAGACATATCGGTGTCGCATCGTTGCGTTTTACCGATATGTCTTTTTTATCTTTGATAGACAGCTTCTACACCTATCCGGTCAGCATCAGCTCCCATCGGAGGATTTTGCTTATATAACTTGATTTGGATTTCGCTCAGATTACCGAATTCGTGGAATAACCGTTCTGCGATTCTTCTGCTTACGTGTTCCAGCAGTTTGGATGGAACAGCCATTTCCTGTTTGATAGCGCTGAATATTTCAGCGTAATTCAGGGTATAGCTCAAATCGTCTGTCTCTGCAGCTTTGCTGAAGTCTGTCTTTAGTGCAATATCAATGATAAATTCAGCTCCTACAACTCTTTCTTGAGGCAGAACTCCGTGGTGGGCAAAGATTTTTAGCCCATCCAGTCTGATGTACATATCTTTGGTTATCATTACAGATTATATTTTACATAAAACGGTCATCTTGTTCAGGAAACAGGATGACCGTTGTTGTATTTATTATTTTAAATGATTGTCAGGATTATCCGCAGCGTGAAGAACCACATGTTTTACAGATAAGGCATCCCTCCTGGTAAACCAGTGTTTCGTGTCCACAGTTCGGACATTTTACACCTTTTGCTTCAGTTCCATCCTGTACATATTTCTTCAGTGCTCTTTCTACACCATTCTTCCAGGTATTGATGTTTTCGCTGTCAAGTTGCAGTGAGCTTACCAGTTTGATAACCTGTTCGATAGGCATTCTCCAGCGCAATACACCCGAAATAAGTTTGGCATAGTTCCAGTATTCCTTATTGAATTTCTCCGACAAGCCTTCGATGGTCATCTTATAGCCTCGTTTGTTTTCAAACTGGAAGTCGTAGCGTTTAACACCGTCTTCGTCGTAATTCTTGATAATACGACCGGTAGTAACAGACTTCGGCAGCAAGATACCTTCTTCCTCATCCTGGATACCTGTGAAGATTTCGTAAGGTCTGCCGTCCAGCAATCCTACGAAAGCAACCCATTTTTCTTTGTTGTTCTGGAAACGGACAACATCGGCTTCCAAAACTCTCGGACGTACTTCTACAACCTGATTGCTTCTGTTTTCTTCTTTCTTTTCTTTTGGTTTCGTAGAAATCAGGACACCTGCTCTCGAACCGTCTCTGTATACCGTACAGCCTTTACATCCCGAACGCCAAGCTTCTACGTAAAGTCTGTTTATCAGATCCTCGTCTACATTGTTAGGAAGATTAATGGTAACACTGATAGAGTGGTCAACCCATTTCTGTATACGTCCTTGCATTTTTACCTTCATGAGCCAGTCTACATCGTTAGAGGTAGCTTTGTAGTAAGGTGATTTAGCAACGAGGTCGTCTATTTCTTCCTGCGAATAACGTTTGGTTGTATCGTATCCGTTTACTTCCATCCATTTCTGGAACTTATGATGGAATACGATGTATTCTTCGAAAGCATCGCCTGTTTCATCGATGAAATCAACGTGTACATCCGGATCGTTAGGGTTAACCTTACGTCTGCGTTTATATACAGGCATGAAAACAGGTTCGATACCGGAAGTTGTCTGTGTCATCAAACTTGTAGTACCTGTAGGAGCGATGGTCAGACAGGCAATATTTCGTCTTCCGTATGTTTTCATTTCCTCGTATAAAGCCGGGTCTGCATCTTTAATACGGTTGATGAAAGGATTGTTCTGCTCTCTTGTCCAGTCGTAAATTTCGAATGCACCACGTTCTTTAGCCATGTTGACAGATGAACGGTAGGCTTCGATTGCGATGGTCTGATGTACTTTTTCAGAAACTTCAGTAGCTTCTTCTGTACCGTATCTCAGTCCCAAAGCAGCCAGCATATCACCTTCGGCAGTAATACCTACACCGGTACGTCTGCCTTGGCCTGATTTCTTGTAAATCTTTTCCCACAAGTGGCGTTCTGTACCTTTAACTTCCATACTTTCGGGGTCAGAATCAATCTTTTCGAGTATTTTCTCGATTTTTTCCAACTCCAAGTCGATGATGTCATCCATGATACGTTGTGCCAGTGCCACGTGTTTCTTGAACAAGTCAAAATCAAAATAGGCTTCCGGAGTAAATGGATTTACTACGTATGAATACAGGTTGATAGCCAGCAATCGGCATGAGTCGTATGGACACAATGGAATTTCACCACAAGGGTTTGTTGAAACGGTTTTATAACCTAAGTCAGCATAGCAGTCAGGAACAGACTCCCGGATAATGGTATCCCAGAAAAGTACACCAGGTTCAGCAGACTTCCATGCGTTGTGAACAATCTTTTTCCAAAGAGCCGATGCATTGATAACCTTTTTGTACATCGGGTTTTCAGAATCAATAGGGAACTGTTGTGTGTACGATTCTCCGTTGACTGCTGCATTCATAAATTCATCGTCCAGTTTTACAGATACATTAGCACCTGTAACTTTTCCTTCTGTCATCTTGGCATCGATAAATGCTTCAGAATCCGGATGCTTAATGGATACACTCAACATTAAGGCACCTCTTCGGCCATCCTGAGCAACCTCTCGGGTTGAGTTGGAATAACGCTCCATGAAAGGAACCAGACCCGTTGAAGTTAAGGCTGAGTTTTTAACAGGAGAACCTTTAGGACGGATGTGCGACAAATCATGGCCTACACCTCCGCGGCGTTTCATTAGTTGTACTTGCTCTTCATCGATGCGGATGATTGCACCATAAGAATCTGCTGCACCTTCTAATCCGATGACGAAACAGTTTGAAAGCGATGCAACCTGGAAATTGTTTCCAATACCGGTCATCGGACTTCCTTGCGGAATGATGTATTTGAAATGGTCAAAGACATCAAATAATTCTTGTGCTGATAAAGGATTGGGATAGTTAGACTCAATGCGGGCAATTTCGTTTGCCAAACGCCAGTGCATATCTGCCGGCGATTTTTCATAGATAATCCCGAAAGAATCTTTTACTGCATACTTGTTTACCCATACGCGTGCTGCCAGTTCATCTCCTTTAAAGTATTCTAGAGATGCCTTAAAAGCTTCGTCGTAGGTGAATGTTTGTTTTTCCACGATTTTATATTTCAGTTATATTGTTGTCTATTCTAATTTGCCTCAATTAAGTAGTAAGTTTCGTTTTCATAGATATAGCGTGGCATCTTGAATAAACAGCTGCAAAGCTATAGATGTTTTTTTAATGAGCAAAATTTTTTGCGTATAAGTTATCAACAAAAAAGTGTTGTTGTCTAAAATGATTTTTTAATTTGTTGATTTTTAGATATATATGTATTTGCAAATGTCAAGAAAGTTGTACGTTTTGGAAAACATGTTGTTCTATGAATTACATTATATAGGAAAAATATCATTTATTTTTTGTGTTTTGGGGAGATATATTCTTGGACAAGTTATATTTTCATTATTTTTGTGTATAAAAACATGCATTTATGGAATCAATAAAAAACAGACGTACTATACGTAAGTATAAAGATCAGGACATTCCCAGTCAATTATTAACAGAGTTGCTTACTGATTCTTTTAGAGCTTCTACCATGGGAGGTATGCAGCTTTACAGTGTGGTGGTAACTCGTGATAAGGATATGAAAGCAAAATTGGCTCCGTTTCATTTTAATCAGCCAATGGTAACCCAGGCTCCTGTTGTATTGACCTTTTGTGCCGATTTTAACCGTTTTTGCTTGTGGTGCAAGCAGCGCAATGCAGTTCCTGGATATGATAATTTCCTTTCGTTTATGAATGCGGCAACAGATGCATTATTGGTTACGCAAAACTTCTGTACACTGGCAGAAGAGAACGGTTTGGGAATTTGTTATTTGGGTACTACGATTTATAATCCAGAGCTGATTATTGATTTGCTGAAACTTCCCCGTCTGGTAATACCGGTGGCAACTATTACAGTAGGATATCCAGATGAATGTCCGGAACAACCTGACCGTTTGCCTGTCAGTGGTATTATTCATGAAGAATATTATCATGATTATACTCCGGAAGATATCGAGCAAGTTTATGCATATAAAGAGAGTCTTTCTGTTAACAAGCAGTTTGTAGCGGAAAATCAGAAAGAAAACTTGGCACAGGTTTTCACGGATGTGCGTTATCGGAAAAGTGATAATGAATGTATGTCGGAAAAGCTGTTGGAAGTACTCCGGAAGCAAGGATTTTTTGGTATGTAATATAATGAAAAAGGAGGGTTAAACCCTCCTTTTTTTATCTTTGACGAAGTGTCATTTCAATTTCTTCAAGTTCTGCTTTTAGAGCTTTATCTACTTCTATTTGGTCTTTAATGATTTTACATGCATGCAATACCGTTGCATGGTCTTTGTTTCCAATCATCTTTCCAATTTTAGACAAAGAATTGTCGGTATGTTTCTTGGCCAGGAACATAGCCATCTGTCTGGCTTGAACCACCTCTCTTTTTCTACATTTCACATGGATCGTAGACTCTTCTATGTTGTAATGGCTGCATACCTTTGCTATAATATCTTCGATGGTAATAGCCTTGACTTCGGCACATTTCACAGCTTTGCGGACAATGCGTTGGGTCAGTTCCAGGTCTATTTCTCGTTTGAACAGGATAGACTGTGCCAAAAGTGAGTTTACGATACCTTCCAGCTCACGTACACTTTCGTTTACGTTCTCTGCAATATAGCAAATTACTGATTCAGGAATGGTTAATCCATCTCTTCTGATTTTATTTCTCAGGATGTCTTTGCGCAGGTTGATATCGGGTTTTTCCAGTTCGGCAACCAATCCCCATTTAAAGCGGGTAAGAAGTCTTTCTTCCATACCTTGCAACATGACAGGAGCACGGTCGGATGTAAGAATCAGCTGCTTGCCGTTCTGATGCAGGTGGTTGAATATATGGAAAAAGGTATTCTGAGTTTTAGTAACTCCGGCAAACTCCTGAATATCATCGATAATCAATACATCAATTGTCTGGTAGAAACTGATGAAATCGTTGAAATGATTTGTGCGTACAGAGTCTGTGTACTGAACCTGAAATAAGTGAGCTGACACATATAGCACTCTTTTTTCAGGGTACAATTCTTTTATTCGGGTACCAATGGCATTAATCAGGTGAGTTTTTCCAACACCAGAAGGGCCATAAAGGAACAATGGGTTGAAGGTTCTTGCCGGATTTTGTGCAACAGTTTCGGCAACGGTTCTTGAAAACTCATTGCTGCCTCCCTTGATGAAGTTCTCAAAATTATAGTTAGGATTCAAATGAGGATCCAAATCCTGCGGAGCTGTTGCTTGCAATGGATTGGGAGCCTTATTGGCATTATGAATGGGAGCTTGATTGGGAAGTGCAGACGAACGTTTGCTGCCTTCTATATTTACAGATATATGATTAGCTTTATCCGTAAGTACAGAATACATCAACTCCGTGCCTTCACCTATTTCTTTATAGATGGCGGTACGCAACAAATCCACAAACTTTTCTTCCAGGTATTCATAGAAGAAAGGACTGGGGACCCCGATTGTTAAAGCCTGATTCTCGTATTTGAGGGGGACAATCGGTTCAAACCATATTTTAAATTGCTTTTCTGGAACATTATCTTTTATAAAATTCAGACAGCGATTCCACAAAACAATCGGATTGATTTCATTCATAAATGCGTTACTATATTATAAAGCGAAACTTCTACTGCTGCAAATTTCGTAATCTATTTTCAGAAAAACAAATTACTTTTTTCTTGTTTAAATAAAAAATAGAATAATGTATTGAATTACAGTATATTATGTAATTGTTAATAATTGAAGAATTTTCAATTATCTCTTAATGCTATAATTTGTTGATAATTAGGCTTGTATTAAGATAGAATATGAATGGGGTTTTATAAGATTAAATAAAATTTTCCTCAATATCTTGTTTAGAATCAAATGATTATATCATCTGCTGCTAATTCGATATGAGGAAAATCTTATTTAGAATAATTCTCTATAACTTTATTCCTTAGTTATAATTTTTAATTTCCTTTTTTCCCGAAAAGAGAGAAGTGTACATATCTTTTAGGATGAGCTTTCAAGTCTTCAAGAAGCAATGCTGCATTTTGGGTTGCTGAATTTAAGTTATCGTACATGCTTCTATCATTAAACATTAATCCTAATGTATTGTCTGTGCGGTTCAGCTTTTCTGTCAGCAGCTGTACATTGTTGAGGGTAGCATCCACCTTTTTAATAGTACCGGCGTAATCAATATCTTTTAAGTTGTTGCTTATTGTAGCAAAGTTAGCAGACATGGTATTGATATTGCTGATGATTGCAGGAAAATCGTTTTGCATCATTTTGTTCAGCTCACGGGTTGTTGTAGAGAGGTTAGCTGTAATGACTTGAGTGTTGTGTATCGTCTTTTCCAGGTCCTTATTGTTCATTACTTTATTTAAAGAGGTAAGAACAGAATCTATTTTCAAGATTGTTTTTTGCAGCTGTGGGAGAATCTCTTTTTCTGCAGCACCCATTAGTCCATAATTAGCTTTACCTTCCAGGGTTTCTCCGGGAGCCATAAATTCATGGCTATCTTTATTCAGCAATAAATTCATTTTTACGGTTCCCAGCATTTCAGTAACCAATTCACTGGTGCTACCTTTAGGAATCAGCATTTGTTTGTCAACGCTGATTTCTACCAATACGCTACCTGGTTTCTGGTTGTTATATTTTATATCTTGTACGATACCTACTTTTACTCCCTGAGCAAATACAGGACTCGATAAAGCTAATCCATTTACATCTTCGAACTCTACGTAGTACACATCATCAGTTGCAAACATATTCATGCCTTTCAGGTAGTTAATTCCAAAATAAAGAATGACTAAGGCACAAATTCCGGTAAGTCCTATTTTAAATTCTTTTCTCATATTTTCTTTCTATATTAAAATAACGTTTTATCTATTCTTTTTAAACTCTCTGATTGCTTGGTTTATATTCATTTTCTCTCCATTTTTAAAAGCAATGATGAAGGCATCCTTGAACTTCGAGTCAATACTTCTTTTTAGCCTTAAAATCTTGTTGTAATTGGTGTCTTCACCGTATGTATACTTATATATATTATTTTCGAAGTAGTAGGATACGGGCTTTACACCTTTAAACAGTCTGCTGTTGCTTCCTAATTTTTTATCGGAAGTCAAAATCTGGATTTTGAAGACCGGTTTAGCATCCGCTTCCGCAAGCTTCGAATTATCTTTTGCTACAGCTTCGGGGGTTTGCTCTATACTCGGTGTTACAGTCTCGGCAGGCTGTGACGGAAACGCATTGTCGTATATTACGATATCCGAATTCTGTTTAACAGAAAGAGGTGTTATATTTTCGTTTTTATACATGCAGAATGCATTGTATATACTTTTGGCCAATGCATTCTGTCCTCTTTCTGAAATAAGATAGCTTTCTTCGTTGGGGTTGGAAATGTATCCGACCTCAATCAGAACACTAGGCATGGAAGTAGCTCTGAGAACAAGAAATCCGGCCTGATGGACACCTTTATCTTTTCTGGAAGCCGTATTTCTAAACTCCTTTTGAATGTATTGAGCCATATTTACACTTTTCTCCATGTTCTTATCTTGCAGAAACTCGAAGATAATATAGCTCTCGGCTGAATTCGGATTAAATCCGGCATACCGTTGCTGATAATCATCCTCTATCAAGATTACGGCATTTTCTTTTTGGGCGACTTCCAGGTTTTCCTGAGTCTTATGCAGACCTAATGTATAAGTCTCTGTTCCACTTACGGCATGTTTATTCCGGGCGACAGAGTTGGTATGAATAGAAATGAATAAATCTGCCTTTGCATTGTTTGCGATTTCGGCTCGCGTGTGTAAGGGGATGAAAACATCTTTGTTGCGCGTATACACAATTCGTGTATCGTTATGGTTCTCCTTAATTAGTTTTCCGACTTTTAAGGCGATATTCAGGTTGATGTTTTTCTCTTTGCTCCTTCTGCCAATGGCACCTGGGTCGTGGCCTCCATGACCAGGGTCTATTACGACAACAAAATCTTTCTTCCCTTGGGCATTTGTTGTCAAGGGGAAGAAAAGATACAGACTACAAATAAATAAAATGTAGAAATATATATATAATGTATTCTTTTTCATAATCTTTCAACGTGCAAATTTAATCTTTTTATTAGAATTAAAAGGTATTGAGGGGGCTTTTCTGAAAGAATTTCTATAAAAGCATAATAATCTACCAATTTATTACTGTGTTTTTTCTAACTTTGGGCGCTTTTTAAATGAATATTCCTATGTTTCGGTTTTTTAAAAATTGGACATTGCCCTTGGCAATGCTTGTCGGAGTTATAGCTTATTTTTGCTTTACATACATTCCTTTTTTTATTGAAATAAAGCCTGTATGTTTAACAATCGTGGGTTACTTGACGCCTTCGTTGATTTTTGCCCAGCTTTTGCTGACTTTCTGTAAAGTTGATGTTTCGGACTTAATACCTAAAATATGGCATGTCTGGTTATTGCTTTTTCAGATTGTGGGGTGTCTGATTGCAGTATTCGTCATGCTGTTTGTACCCATGTCGTTATTATGGAAGGAAGCGGCCGAAGGAATCATGGTTTGTCTGATTTGTCCTACAGCCACGGCAGCAGCTGTTGTGACTGGAAAACTGGGTGGTAACGCAGCCAGCTTGACAACTTATACATTATTCTCGAATTTGGTCGCTGCATTTGCAGTACCCTTGCTGTTTCCGTTGGTTGAGCCTCATTCGGATTTGACATTTATGGTTGCATTTCTGCGGATATTAGGTAAAGTGTTTCCATTACTTTTGTGCCCATTTCTTTTGTCTGTGATATTGAGGCGTTATTTTAAGACAATTCATACTTGTCTGTTAGGGATGAAAGATGCTGCATTTTATTTATGGGCAATCGCACTTTCTATTGTTATGGCTCAGACCTGCAAATCTGTCATCGATGGAGATGCTACCTTGTTTGACAAAATGGCGATAGCTCTGGGAGCTCTATTGATTTGCTGTGTCCAGTTTGCTTTTGGAAAGCTCATAGGCGGCTGTTACGGTGACCGTATAAGTGGCGGTCAGGCTTTAGGGCAGAAAAATACGGTTTTGGCCATATGGATGGCTGTAACATATCTGAATCCCTTGTCGGCCATAGCTCCCGGCAGTTATGTCGTGTGGCAAAATACTATAAACAGTTGGCAGCTGTGGAAGAAAAGGTCGCGGGAAGACCGTTAATTTAATATTGAGTCTAATTTCTAAACAGGCATTAGAAAAGGCTTATAAAACAAAATATTTTGTCTGAAAATACAATAACTGGCAGGGTATTACAAGTATTTTTTCTATCTTTGCAAATAAAATCACATTTTTTAGAGCAATGAATGATAAAATCTTAATGAATCGTGCGGCGGATAATATTCGTATTTTGACAGCTGCGATGGTGGAGAAGGCTAAATCTGGACACCCTGGTGGTGCTATGGGAGGAGCTGACTTCATTAATGTTTTGTTCTCTGAATTTTTGGTTTATGACCCTGAAAATCCTTTCTGGGAAGGTCGTGACCGTTTCTTCCTTGATCCTGGCCACATGTCACCCATGCTGTATTCTGTATTGTGCATGGCAGGAAAGTATTCAATGGAAGATCTTAAAAACTTCCGTCAGTGGGGAAGCTGTACACCGGGGCATCCGGAAAGAGATATTGAGAGAGGTATTGAAAATACTTCCGGACCATTGGGACAAGGACATACATTTGCTGTAGGTGCAGCAATGGCAGCGAAATTTTTGAAAGCACGTCTAGGAGATGTGATGAACCAGACTATCTATGCTTTTATCTCTGATGGTGGTATCCAGGAAGAAATTTCACAGGGTGCTGGTCGTACTGCTGGTTATTTCGGTTTGGATAACTTGATCATGTTCTACGATTCAAATGACATTCAGTTATCAACAGAATGTGATGCTGTCAGCACTGAAGATGTTGCAAAGAAATATGAAGCATGGAACTGGGAAGTAATAACTATTGATGGAAATGATCCTGACCAGATTCGTGAAGCGCTGAAAGCAGCTAAGGCTGTTGTTGGCAAACCGACTTTGATTATCGGTAAGACTATTATGGGTAAAGGTGCCCGTAAGGCTGATGGCTCAAGCTATGAACGTTGCTGTGCTACACACGGTGCTCCATTGGGTGGCGATGCTTATATCAATACCATCAAGAATCTGGGTGCAGATGTGGAAAATCCTTTTGTTATTTTCCCTGAAGTACAGGAGCTGTATGCAAAGCGTAAGGAAGGGTTGAAAGCAATTGTCGCTGAACGTTATGCTGCAAAAGATAAATGGGGCAAGGAACATCCTGAATTGCTTGAAAAACTGAACTTGTGGTTCAGTGGCAAACTCCCACAGATTGACTGGGAAGCAATCGAACAGAAACCAGACGGAGCTACACGTACAGCTTCAGCAACTTGTCTGGGCGTTTTGGCAGAGCATGTTGAAAATATGATTGTAGCTTCTGCTGACTTGTCTAATTCGGATAAGACAGACGGTTTCTTGAAGAAAACCCATGCATTTACAAAAGGTGATTTCAGTGGTGCATTCTATCACGCCGGTGTATCAGAGTTGACTATGGCATGTGTATGTATCGGTATGGCATTGCACGGTGGTGTGATAGCAGCTTGCGGTACATTCTTTGTATTCTCTGATTACATGAAGCCTGCAATCCGTATGGCGGCTTTGATGCGTCTGCCGGTTAAATTTATATGGTCGCATGATGCATTCCGTGTTGGTGAAGACGGTCCTACTCATGAACCGGTAGAACAGGAAGCTCAGATTCGTCTGATGGAGAAAATGAAGAACCATAAAGGACAGAATTCGATGTTAGTACTTCGTCCGGCTGATGTAAATGAAGCTACTTTGGCTTGGAAGATGGCTATGGAAAATGTAGATACACCGACAGGATTGATTTTCTCTCGCCAGAATGTGATGAACTTGCCAGAAGGTACTAAATACGAAGGTGTACTGAAAGGTGCGTATATCGTACAGGACGCTGAAGGAACTCCAGATGTTATTTTATTGGCTTCAGGTTCAGAAGTTTCAACACTGGTTGCTGGTGCAAAATTGCTTAATGCCGAAGGTATTTCTACACGTATTGTTTCAGTACCTTCAGAAGGTTTGTTCCGTAATCAGACTAAGGAATATCAGGAAAGCATTATTCCTACTGGAGCTAAGGTATTTGGTCTTACTGCAGGTTTGCCGGTAAATCTTCAGGGCCTGGTCGGTGCTAATGGTAAAGTATTTGGTTTGGAATCATTCGGTTTTTCTGCACCATATAAAGTGCTTGACGAAAAGCTTGGATTTACTGCTGAGAATGTTTATAATCAAGTTAAAGCAATGTTGTAATGAATATGATAGGATTAGCTTCGGATCATGCAGGTTTCGAGTTGAAAGAGTTTGTTAAGACTTGGCTGGATGCCAAGGGTATGGCTTATAAAGACTACGGAACTTATTCTACAGAAAGCTGTGATTATCCTGATTTTGCTCATGCTCTGGCAAGAGGTATTGAGGCTGGAGAATGTTCACAGGGTATTGCAATATGTGGAAGTGGTGAAGGTATCAGTATGACTTTGAATAAGCACCAGTCAATCCGTGCTGCTTTGGTATGGATGCCTGAAATTGCACACATGACTCGTCTTCATAACGATGCCAATGTATTGGTTATGCCAGGCAGATATATGGATACTGATACTGCCAGCAAAGTTATGGAAGAATTCTTTAATACAGCTTTTGAAGGTGGACGCCATCAAAAACGTATTGATAAAATACCTGTAAAATAATTGTAGGATTTTTTCTTTTATTTTTGAAATAGAAAAGAGAGGTTTCATTTTATGTGGAATCTCTCTTTTTTTGTACTGATATTTTAATCTTTTACTAAAACATTAATTTTTTGCTTATATTTGTTCATTATTAATTATAAATGGAATTTGAAAAATGAATAAACTGATTATTGCATTTTTGTTGGCTGTGGGTATTCCTTTTACCGTAATGGCGGAGGGAAAGAATGACCCTAAATATCTGGCTGGAGCCGTAGAAATGGTAGAGGGTAAAATCGTATTTTCTCAGGAATTTGATGTTCCTTCCATGTCAAAGGAAGAATTGTATGCTGAGATGCTGAAGTGGGCTGAATCTCAGTTTACACCACAGGATGAATTTAATAGTAGAATTGTATATAAGAATGCAGAAGAAGGTCAGATAGCGGCTGTAGGTGAGCAGTTTTTAGTCTTTACTTCGACTGCGCTTTCGTTGGATAGAACGGAAGTTTCTTACCAGTGTGTAATTTCATGTGAAGACGGAAAGTGTAAAGTGGAGATTATGAGAATCCGCTATGAGTATGGTTCTGGAGACGATATGCAAAAGTATATGGCGGAAGAGTGGATTACAGATAAAATGGCATTGAATAAGTCGAAAACAAAGTTAGCCCCTATTTGTGGTAAATTCCGCAGAAAGACAATCGATATGAAAGATGAGCTATTCGCTTCTGTAGCTACTTATTTGGACAAGCAGTTGGTTAAAACCGTTAAGTCTACTGTGAACCAACCGGTAGAGCAGACTCCAGTTGTTGAGAATTCAGCAAAAGAGGTTTCTTATGAAGAACTTCCTTCTCTCTTGTCTAAGTATTTGTCTGATGGACGTCTGACCATTATCGCAGGAAATAATGAAGAAGTGGAAATTTCTGCTGAGAATTGGGGAGGACTGGGCAATTTGTTTTCTAAGCACGTTGCATATATTTTGATGGATAACTCTCGTTTTGCTGCTACTGCATTACTTCAGCATTCGGATTCTTTTAGAATTGCATTTTATGAGAAAGGGGTGAGTGAACCTAAGGTTGAGCTGGAATGTAAGAAAAGCTCCTCTCAGGAAATGTCTGCTTCTGATGTAGCTACTTTGACTAAAGCGAATGTAGCTTCGGATAAAACTTATACAATGTATATTGGTGAAATAATCAAGTGGACCGTTCGTTGAAAAAGCTAGTACTTTTATAACTTATATCCGCCGGAGTTTTTCGTTATATTGAAATGCTCCGGCGTTTTTTATGGATAGAACTTTTAGATAAAAAAAGTTGCCCCATCCTGAGGATGAGACAACTTATATAATTTGAAAAATACTCTGCTTGGATTTTATTCAGAGATTAGCATAATTTTCTAGAACCATCGCCGATAACAACATCGTAAACTTTAGGACTTCTGCCGAATTTTTCTTTAAAGCGTTCTTTTGCTGTTGTTATGAATGTTTCGTACAATTCGTTTTTAACCAGGTTGATGGTACATCCACCGAATCCGCCACCCATAACACGTGAACCAGTTACGCCACAGTCAAATGCGATGTCGTTCAAGAAATCCAGTTCTTCGCAACTTACTTCATATAGTTTGCTCATGCCATGATGAGTCTCAAACATTTTCTGACCTACAGTTTCGTAATCGCCTTTTTCCAATGCGTCACATACATCCAATACTCGTTGGATTTCTTCGATAACATATTCAGCACGCATGAAGTCTTCTGCAGATACATCGTTCTTGACTTCATTAAGCATGTCCATGTTACAGTCGCGGAGGAATTCAACTTCAGGATGATTTTTCTTAATGGCTGCAACTACATTCTCGCAGCTCTGACGACGTTTATTATAGGCTGAAGAAGCCAGTTCATGTTTTACTACAGAATCAACCAATACAAGGCGGTAACCTATTGGATTGAATGGGAAATACTGGTATTCCAGTGAGCGGCAGTCCAAGCGGATAAGATGGCCTTCTTTACCAAATACAGATGCAAACTGGTCCATGATACCACATTTTACTCCGCAATAATTATGTTCTGTAGCTTGACCCACTTTGGCCAATTCGAATTTGTCTACCTTATTTTCTCCAAAGAGGTCGTTTAAAGCGAATGCATAAGTTGATTCCAATGCAGCTGATGAAGACATACCTGCACCCAGAGGTACATCACCTGCAAATGCTGTATTAAATCCTTTTACATCTACACCTCTTTTAATCATTTCACGGCAAACACCGAAGATATATCTTGCCCAGCTTGCTTTTGGTGCATCTTCTTCGTTCAGTCCGAATTCTACATAATCTTTTAAGTCAATAGAATATGCACAAACTTTATCTTTTCCGTTAGGTTTGATTTCAGCAATCATGCCTTTGTCGACTGCACCGGGGAATACAAATCCGCCATTATAGTCAGTGTGTTCACCTATAAGATTGATACGTCCGGGAGAAGCATATACAGATCCGGTTGTTCCGTCAAAATGTTTGATGAAGCGGCTTCTTACAAATTCTATATCCATGATAGTAAGTATTTAAAGTTAATATATAAATTCCGGCTTGTATTATTTCGTACAAACCGGAATAGGATAGTTGCAATTATTCAACAGGAATATCTTTATTGACATTCTTGCTACCAATCAAAGCATAGTAGAGAAGGAATGCCAATGCGATAACGATAACCCAGTAACTTGACATATAACCTAAGTTGTCTGCTACCAGATTCTGAATCAATGGGAGGATACCACCACCGCAAACCATTACCATGAAGATACCAGTTGCAGCTTCTGTATATTTTCCAAGACCTTCAACAGCCAAGTTGAAGATACCTCCCCACATGATTGAAGTACAAAGACCAACCAATACAAGTAACATTGCGTTTACTGGTACTTCGGCCATTCCAAATGACAAGTCGGCTTTGAATACCGGCATGTTGATAAGAATGCTTGTCGGAAGAAGGATAGCAGCCAGAACAAGTACGATACCTAAACTAGAAGCGAAAGTAAGCATGGCTTTGCTTGAATATTTAGCACCGATAGAAGCACCGACAAAACGTCCGATAAGCATCAGGAACCAATAAGTACCTGTAACCAATCCGGCTTCAGCTGCTGAACCAGCAAATCCGTTCGGGTCAACCAAGAAAAGGTTCATGGTACCAGGAACACCAACTTCGATACCAACGTAAACAAAGATAGCGATTGTTCCTAATACGAAATGGCGGAATGACCATGGGCTGTGTTCGTATTTGATAGTATGGTTAGTAGTCTGTACGTGGGGTTCTGGAATGTGTACAAATGATAATACGATACCAACTACAGCAAAAATTCCCATTGCAATGAACAATACCGGGTTTACGTCTGTAATGGCTGTATCTTTTGTTACTTCACCTACAAGGATACCTACCAATACAGGAACTAAAGTAGCCATCAGTGAGTTGAATGTACCACCAATCTGTACCAGCTGGTTACCTTTTTTACCACCACCACCAATTGTATTCAGCATCGGGTTTACTACGGTGTTCAGCATACACATTGAGAAACCAGAAATGAAAGCACCGGTCAGATAAATTCCAAAGCTACCAGCTACACCTGAAAGGTATTGTACCAATACACCTGTAAAGCCGACTGCAATAGCAACTAATGCTGTTTTTTTATAGCCGATTTTTTTAAGCATTAAACCTGCAGGGATACCCATAAATGCATAGGCAGCAAAGTTTGCGAAGTTACCCAGCATACCCATAAAGTTAGAAGCCTGGAATTGTCCTTTTACTACAATTCCCATCGGGGCAGCCAGATTTGTTACGAATGATACCATACCGAAAAGCAGGATCATCATCAGAATAGGTAGAGCATTGCTCTTTTTACTTTGTTCGTTCATTTTAATAAGGTATTAATAGTATTATTAGGGATTAATTATTTTCTACTCCAAATTTATAGATGGTAACCTGATGATAAGTTTCTCCTGGCTTTAAGGTTGCCTGAGGGAAATGTCCTTTATTGGGGGTATCTGGGAAATGCTGGGCTTCGAAGCAAATCGCACTTCTAGCAGGGAAAGTAGCTCCGTGTGCTCCTGCAAAGCCATTATGCCAGTTGGCAGTATACAATTGGACACCTGGCTCAGTTGTATAGACTTCCATGCTTCTTCCACTTTCCGGTTCTACGCATTTTGCCGCAAAACTCAATATTCCGCTTTCACGCTTGTTCAATACATAGCAGTGGTCATATCCGGCTCCCAATTTAAGTTGCTCGAAGTCTTCATTAATTCTTTCGCCGACGACATGTGGAGTGCGGAAGTCCATTGGAGTTCCTTCTACTTTACAAATTTCACCGGTAGGAATGGATGTTTCATCCATTGGTGTATAGAAATCTGCATTAATGGTAACAATGTTGTTTTCGACTGAAGCAGTAGGGTTGGCTATTCCAGAAAGGCTGAAAAAGGCATGGTGTGTAAGGTTACACAATGTTTTTTTATCGGTTACTGCTGTGTAAGTGATGATAAATTCGTTTTGATTTGTCAGTGTGTAAGTAACGGTGACATCCAGATTTCCCGGAAATCCTTCTTCTCCGTCTACAGAAAGATAGTGCAAACGCGCACTTTGTTTGCTGGTCTGTTCGGTGTCCCAAACTTGTGCATGGAAGCCGTGTGGGCCACCGTGTAATGAATTAGGACCGTTATTGATAGTTAGTGAATATTCTTCATTGTCCAGCATGAATTTTCCTTTTGCAATGCGGTTGCCATATCTGCCAATCAGTGTACTGAGAAAAGGCTCATGGCTGTTGATAACATTTTCAATGCTGTCATGTCCTTGAACAACGTTACCCATATTGCCGTTTTTATCAGGCATCATGATGGCTAATAATGCTCCACCATAATTTGTAAATGCAACTTCGGCTCCGTTATCATTTTTAAGAATAAACAAGTCGGTTTGTTTTCCGTTGATTTCTCTTTGGAAATCAGAGCGTTTCAGATTGCAGATATTTTCTTCGTTTGTAATTGTGTTATTCATGATATAAAATCTTTTTATTTGCAAGGTATAAATGTTATGCAAATAAAAAGATTTTATTCGGTTTTCACAAGCAAATCCTAGTAAAAGAAAATCATTTTGAATAAAAAGTAAGCAAGTCGGCAACTATAAAGCTGCTTCCCCCTACAAATATCAGGTCGTCTTTGTCTGCTTTAGCTTTTGCGACTTCCAAGGCGGTTTGGACATTGTCATAATAACTTCCTTGCAGGTTGGCTGCGTAAGCTTTTTGAGCCATCTCTTCGGCAGGAAGTGCACGCTTTACACTTGCTTGTGTGAAATAATAGTCAGCATCTTTCGGTAGTAGAGACAATACTCCACTTATGTCTTTGTCATTGACCATGCCTATGACGATATGCAGGTGTTTGTAAGTCTCATGCTTTAATTGTTTTACGATGTAAGATATACCGCCAACGTTATGCCCTGTATCGCAGATTACTTTTGGAGAAGTTTCTATGGTTTGCCAGCGTCCCATTAAACCGGTAAGTTTGCAAACATTTGCGAATCCGTTTCTGACGTCTTGTTCGGTTATCGTATATCCGATTTGTTTTAATTGTCGGACGGCAGTGAGAATGGTGTTTGTATTTTTGATTTGATATAAGCCTCCCAGCTCACCTTTTAAGTTTGCATAGTCTTTGGTTTGATATATACGGTATCCGTCAGTATCTGTTTTCCAGTCTTCTACAAGAGACTCGTCTTCTGCAAAAGTAATAGGAGCATGGGTCTCAGCAGCTTTATTTTCGAATACAGTCCGGGTTTCTGTTAAAGTTTCACCAATGACAACTGGAATACTAGATTTGATAATTCCGGCTTTTTCCTTTGCAATCTTTTCTAATGTGTTTCCCAGAAATTGTGTGTGGTCGAAACTTATGTTAGTTATAATACACATATCTGGCGTAATGATATTGGTGCAATCCAGTCTGCCGCCCAGTCCGACTTCAATAATAGCTACGTCTACATGTTGTTCGGCGAAGTATTTGAAAGCCATAGCTGTAGTCAGTTCAAAGAAAGACGGATGGAGTGGCTCAAAAAAAGAACGGTTTTCTTCGACAAATGAGGTGACATAGTCTTTTGGAACAGGGGTTCCATTTACCCGGATTCTTTCTCGGAAGTCAACCAGATGTGGAGACGTATATAATCCGGTTTTATAGCCAGCCGATTGTAAAATCGCAGCCAATGTATGTGAGCAAGATCCTTTTCCGTTAGTTCCTGCTATGTGTATGGTTTTGAATTGTTTATGCGGATGTCCGAAGTGTTTGTCTAATTCATAGGTGTTTTCTAACCCTTCTTTGTAAGCATCTTTACCTACATTTTGAAACAGGGGAGTACTCGTATAGAGGTAATGTAAAGTTTCTTCGTATGTCATTTTTATTGAGTTTATTTTAATGCAAATATCCGTAATTATTTTACAAGTTGTACTTTTTTCTATAGATTTGTGTTGATTAAAGAAGAAATACTTGATGAAAACAATTAAGACTGTTTTAATTGGAGCGGGTTATAGGGGGATGCGCTTATATCATCTTATGCAGACGATACCTCAATTTAATGTAGTTGCTGTATTCGATCCATTTTGTACTCCAGATATAGATTCTACTGTAGCTTATTATGGGCAGGATGCTTCTGCTTATTTGACAATGCTGGATGAATGCAAACCTCAGTTGGTGGTTATTGCTTCACCCTGGCAGTTTCATGTCGAACAGACTTGTCAATGTCTACAACGGGGATGTCATGTAGCTTTGGAAATTAAAGGTGGCTTTTCTTTGGGCGAATATCAGCAGGCTATTGAAATAGCTCATCAAAAAAACTTACATTTATTTCCATTAGAGAATACTGTTTTCATGCGTGAGAACATGGCATTGTATAATATGGTTAGGAAAGGTGTTTTGGGAGAGCTTGTGGCCATGCGTGGAGGATATCGGCATGACTTGCGTGATATGTTGATTGATGAAGCCGGAAACTGGGGAAACTCCAAAAAGCCTGAAGGAATCTGGCGAAGTAAATTTTACCAATATGAAAATGGGGATTTGTATCCCACTCATGGATTAGCTCCCTTGTGTTTAGCTGCTGGTATTAATAGAGATGATTATATGGTCGAATTGATGTCTTTCTCATCGCGTGCTTGCGGACTGAAGCATTTTATTCGTGAAAAAGGAGGAGATGATTCAGTTAACGTTGCTATGGGGGATATTGTTGTGACACAGTTGAAATCGGCTAAAGGGATACTTTTTACACTGACGCACGACACTACCTTACCTCGTCCTAAAAGTCTGGATTTCGAGATTCAGGGGACTAAAGGAATTTGGAGAGGAGAATTCCGTAAAATCTATATTGAAGGGTTAAGTCCTTACGAAGAATGGGAAGACGATTTTAGTTATATTGAACGTTTTGAACATGATTTCTGGAAAAGGTGGGGTAAACTTGCCTTGAAGCATGATACACATCATAACGGTATGGATTATATCATGCTCCGAGCTTTGGTTGCAAACTTGCTTGATGAGGCTGTATATCCAATTCTTCCAGAAGATTTGGCTTTGTGGGCATCTGTCACTCCCTATTCTAAATTATCCATTTCACAAGGACGGGTAGTTAAGATGAGAGAGTGAAGAATATTTATTTTACCACCAATAACCATATGCCGGTCCTTTTCTGCTTTCTACACCTACACTGATAGATGCACTTTCATTAAGCTTGAAGTTAATCATTCCGCCAATACGGTCGCTGTTAAAATATGCAGGTGCAGGATACATGACACCTTTTTTAGGAGTAAGCGATTTGTTTCCATATGCATAAATGCTGATTCGGTCTGTCAGCCGATATGCTGCCACACCCGAAATACCTACTTCCTTATAACTAAGAAATCCCCAGTCCATGTTGTGAGCATAGATACCTCCGGCAATACTTAAGCGGTTGTTTACAGGTACTGCATACATAAAAGCTGCATCCTGGCCAAATCCGACTCCTGAAGGCATCCAGTTTCCAAATCCTACACTTAAACTCATACCTAAGGATGCATTAAATCCTTTATGAAGTTCCCAGGTCGAATATCCATAATCAAATGGAGAGAGGCCATACATGCTGAAAGGAGCAGCTAAGTAGGTAGGTGCAACAGGAAATGGTGCAATAAGCTTCATATCTGTGGAATTTGCTTTTTCAGCAGGGAGAATCGACAAACTGTCCTCTTGAAGGGAGTTAATTTGGGCTTTTGCTATCGTAGGAATTAATAAGCATATCAATAAAGTGACTTGAATTATTTTTTTTATAGTATCCATAGGCATAACTTTTGTATCAAAGTTATGGATTTTCTTTTTATTTAATGAAGTAAATCTTCTTATTTTAGGATTGTTTTATGATTGTAAACGCTTGAATACTATGGATATAAAAAAGGTGAACCATAAGGTCCACCTTTTTTATAATATCAGTCAAACATGTTTCTGAATTTCTTGAAAATCTTTTCTTTCAAACTCATGTTCGGTTTGAAGTTTTCAGATTCCTTCCATTTTTCCATGTCTTGTTTTTCTTCTTTGCTCAATGTTTCTGGAATATAGACACTTACATTGACCAGTAAATCTCCTGTACCTGTAGAGTAGCCATAACTGTTGATGTTAGGTAATCCTTTTCCTCTCAAGCGCAGCACTTTTCCTGGTTGCGTACCTGGTTCGATTTTAATCTTTGCTTTACCGTCGATTGTTGGGATTTCAACTGTACCTCCCAATGTAGCTGCAGGAATGCTCAAAAGTAAGTTGTATATCAAGTCACTTTCATCGCGAATCAGTTCCGGATGCTTTTCTTCTTCGATTTGTACGAGCAAGTCACCGGCAACACCATTACGTTTTCCTGCATTACCTTTGCCGTTTACAGTTAGCTGCATACCTTCTGCAACACCGGCAGGTATTTTTACAGTTACGACTTCTTCACCGTAGACGATACCTTCGCCACCACATTCTTTACACTTATTCTTGATAATCTTTCCTTCACCGTTACACTGAGGGCAAACAGTTTGGGTTTGCATCATTCCGAAAATACTTTGCTGAGTGCGGGTTACACTTCCGGTTCCATGGCAGGTCGGACATGTTTCTGTGCCTCCGTTACCTTCAGCACCAGAGCCGTGACAGTGTGAACAAGGAACATATTTTTTCAGCTTGAATTTCTTTTCAACGCCGGTTGAAATATCTTTCAGGTTCAATTTTACTTTAACGCGTAAGTCAGAACCGCGGAATTTGCGCTGACGTGGCTGGCCACCGCCAAAGCCTCCAAATCCACTGTGACCTCCGAAAATATCTCCAAACATAGAGAAGATATCATCCATAGACATACCCTGTCCGCTGAATCCGCCAAAACCGCCTGCTCCTGCAGCTCCATCTACGCCGGCATGTCCAAACTGGTCGTAGCGAGCACGTTTGTCAGGGTTACTCAGTACTTCGTAAGCTTCTGCTGCTTCTTTAAACTTTTCTTCAGCTTCTTTATCACCCGGGTTTTTGTCAGGGTGATATTGAATCGCTTTTTTTCGGTATGCTTTTTTTATTTCATCCGCTGAGGCACTTTTGTCGACTCCCAGCACTTCATAATAATCTCTCTTTGCCATATTCCTTACGCTTAATTACTGTGCAACCACTACTTTTGCATGTCTGATCACCTTGTCATTCAGTTTATATCCTGTTTGTACACAGTCCAAAACTTTACCTTTCTGAGCTTCTTCTGGAGCTGGTACCAATGCAATTGCTTCATGGAAATCAGTATCGAAAGCCTCACCTACAGGTTCCATTTTTTGCAAACCTTCCTGTGACAGTGTTTTAAGGAATTTCTGGTGTATTAAATCTATTCCATCGTACATAGCCTGAATATCATCCAGCTTTTGCATATTGGCTAGAGCACGTTCCAAATCATCCAATATAGGAAGAATAGCAGAAATTGCTTTTTCACCACCATTTTTAATAAGCTCTGCTTTTTCTTTCAAAGTACGTTTACGGTAATTGTCAAACTCAGCCGATAGACGCAGGTACTTATCTTTCTGGTCTTCTATTGTTTGCTGGGCTTCTTCAAGCTGCTTTTGCAATTTTTCTTCTTCACTAAGCTCTTTTTCTTCTTGAATAGCCTGTTCTTCTGAAGTCTGTTCTGCAGTTTTGTTTTCAGCAGTTTCTTCCGCGTGCTGATCCTTCAAAATTTCTTCCTCTTGTAAATTTTGGTTTTCTGTTGTATTCATATAGTTATTTTTTTTATTCAAAAGTGAAAATAAAGATGCTTTCTGTTAAAGCTAATCATATTACAGCAAATAGTGTGCCTTTATACCTTATTTTGTAGAAAATAATTAGTAAAAGGAAAAATGTGACACTATGGCAGACTTTTACGAACGTTTTCCGTAAAGTTTGTCAATTAAGTCATTTCTGCCTATTTTGCGCAACTCCTTGATAATGTTCTTGCGTTCCTCGGGCTTGTACCAGAAAAAGAACATGCGTTGAGCCAATTTCTGCTTAGGTGTTTTTGCAGAATATACCGGCTCTAGTGTATAAGGATGATACCCTGTATACCAAGCTTCGGTCGCTACTGTCATAGGAGTAGGGGTGAAATCCTGAACCTGCTCCAGATGAAAGTCCAGTTTTTTAGTGATAACTGCCAACTCAGCCATATCTTCTTCCGTACATCCCGGATGGCTGCTTATAAAGTAGGGGATGATTTGCTGCCTCATATTATGCGCCTTGTTCAGTTGGTCAAATATCTTTTTGAATTGATAGAACTGCTCAAAAGGAGGCTTACGCATCATATATAGAACATGGTCGCTTGTATGTTCCGGTGCCACTTTTAGTCTGCCACTCACATGTTTTAATATCAGTTCCTTGGTATATTCTTCCGTACTTTTGTTAATAGCAGGGTCCTTACTTTTATGCAACAGTAAGTCATACCTTACCCCACTACCTATAAAACTCTTTTTTATACCTGGCAATGCATCAACGGCATGATAGATATCCAATAAGGGTCGGTGGTCAGTGTTAAGATTCGGACAAACTTTAGGATGGATACAAGACGGGCGTTTGCATTTATTGCACAATTTCGTATCATTCCCTTTCATCATATACATATTGGCCGACGGACCTCCCAAATCGCTGAGGTATCCTTTGAAATCAGGCATTTCTGTTATGGCCTTTACTTCCTTCAGGATACTTTCTTTACTGCGGCTCACAATGAATTTTCCCTGGTGTGCCGAAATGGTACAAAACGCACATCCGCCAAAACAGCCCCGATGGAGGTTGACGGAGAATTTAATCATGTCGAATGCAGGGATACGCTTATTCTTATATTTAGGATGTGGCAGTCGTGTATATGGTAAATCAAACGACATGTCCAGTTCACCCTGGGTCATGGGTGGGAAAGGAGGATTTACAACGACTGTCTGTTTGCCTACATCCTGTAAAATTCTGGCAGCCTGAAATTTATTCGATTCTTCTTCAATATGCCTGAAGTTTTCTGCCTGTTTTTTCTTGTCTTTCAGGCAAGTTTCATGCGAATGTAACCAAAGGTCATCTTCATTAGACTTGAAAGATTCTTTTGCTGTCAGGTAAGCAGTCTGTGGCACATCCAGTGGTATTCCAGGCTTTTCGGACAACTTTTTACACAGTTCTGTAATAGGCTTTTCTCCCATGCCATAAATCAGTAAGTCGGCTCCCGATTCAACCAGAATGGATGGTTTTACCTTATCTGCCCAATAGTCATAATGTGTCAGGCGGCGAAGAGAAGCCTCTATACCTCCTAAAATAACAGGTACATCCGGATACAATTCTTTCAATATACGTGTATAGACAATGCTGGGATACTCCGGACGCATGTCATGCCGTCCGTCCGGAGTATAAGCATCTTCACTTCGCAAACGTTTGTTTGCGGTATACTTGTTTACCATGCTGTCCATACATCCGGCAGAAACGCCGAAAAACAAGCGTGGTTTGCCCAATTTCTTAAAATCTCTAAGGTCATCCCGCCAGTTAGGCTGGGGGATAATGGCTACTTTCAGTCCTTGAGATTCTAGCAATCTGCCGATTACAGCTGCCCCAAATGAAGGATGGTCCACATAAGCATCACCACTGAATAAGATGACGTCCAGTTCATCCCATCCTCTCATCTCTACTTCCTTTTTGGTCGTAGGCAGCCAGTCTGTTAATTTAAATTCTTTCAAATAGCATTGGTTTTATACCCGAAACCGGTTATTTCAAAGAATTGTTTTCCCTGTTTCAGGCTTGGGTTTCTATATCTTTTTCTTTATTCTCTTGTTCTTGTTCCCAGTCAACATACAATAAAATTAACTGGTGAAGTCCGAACGCTTTCATATTGTTATGGTAGATTACATCAATGCAAAGATCCAGTAACTCTTTGTTGTTTCCGTCTTGTGATGTAATCAATGATCTGATGTTTAGTTTTAGTTTATCCAACACAGCCTCGTCAATGATACCATTGCTGTCTATCAAGTGTTGAAACAAAGCATATTTACGGATTGTTTGAAGGTTTTCTTCCGAAATTTCCATACTGCGTGTGCCCGAAGCATTTGTTTGTATTGTGTACATAGTCTTTATTGTTTATAGGTTTACTATAAGCAAAGTTAGACGTTTTTCCGGAATAACCTCTTTTTCGTATCATTATTTTTCAAAGAAGTCAAGGGCTGCTTTCATTATCCGGGTCCGCTGAAGTTCACTCTCCACACACTCCAAGGGAAATCCCATAACAAATGTTTTATATTTTCCGTTATATGCAATGCCTGCACTTGTATTCCCATTTTGATAGGCAAAGACTGAATAAGCCGGAGAAGCCGGTACCAGACAATCCGGATTCGGAATTGCGTAGACTTGTTCGTTCATTCTCCCTGGCAGTGTCATTTGCTGGTTTAACCCGTAAACCTTGTTCTTTTCTGCAATAGGGATGCTTCCTCCATAACTGTATTTCAGAATTCCGGATGTAAATTGCAATGCGGCCGGACTGTTCATGCTTCTGCCGATATAAGCTCCGCTGATGAATAAATTGCCGTTGCGCTGACAGTAATCAGCTAGTAATCTCTGCATTGCAGGTGATATCCCTTTCAGTTCAGCACCGTATATCAGGTCTATAACGGGGTAGTCAGATAAGTTGACTGTTCTTTTTTCAACAGCTTCATCACTGCAGGATACAAAAGAATAATTGCCAGCCATTTGTATTGCTTTCCCATGGATAAACGGGTAATCAAACGTGTTGCCGGCAATCAGCATACCTTCCAGCTCGTTGCCGCTATATCCCCATCCGCCTTCCGTTTCAATTCCGGCACTCGAACGTGCAAATCCCTGCTGATATCCGCAATATACCGGTGTCTTGATGTAAGAAACACCTGGATCATTGGCTAAATCAAATCCTCCGAATTCGGAATCGCAGATACTTGCAGGACCACTCAGACGGTCGAAAGCATTGACTATAAGTACGGTTCCTTTGCTTCGCTTGGCTTTGTAGGCAGAGAGTGTTTCAGAAGGGAAACTTTCGCCACCTTTGTTGACAGCAGTAACCTTAAAACTATATACGATGCCTGTTTCAGCTTCGAATGTATACTCGGTATCTTTAACATATACTCCATTGTCGAATCCGCCTCTTCCAATGCGGGTATACACAATGTACCCGTCTGGCTTGGCACTTGGCTCTGTGCGGTCGGCTACTGGTTCCCAGCTCAGGTGGAAGCTATTTTTCTTTTCTCCGAGCTGAATGGCAAAGTGGCTGACCGGAAGCGGTTGTACCACATAATCCTTATGGTGTAAAGTCGCATTATACTTCAAGATAGATTTATAGATAGATCTGCCTGTCTGAAACTGAAAGTTAGGATCCAGTCCCAGTCGCATATCTCCAAAATTCTGGTGAGCCAGCAGTTCAAGAATGGCAGAAGGAACAGATGGCAGTCGGGTTTCACTGTAATTTCGGTTCCACATGCTTCTGCGTTTCCAGGTAACGTTGCAGGCCATGCTTAAATCCTTTTGCAGTCCTGTAAGTATCAGGTCTGCCAGATCGCGCGATGCATAGCGTGACATGCCGGCATTCAGCTTACCGTTGTTGAAATCCGTTGTATAGATGCCCAGTGAGCCTACCAGTTCGTCTTCTTTAGAAAAACCGGCATCACTGTGTATACCCAGTGTCATTTCCATTGGGACATTCAGTCCCTTTTCATTGGGATTGTATACTGAGCCTCCATTCAGGTAGTTTACCATAAGCGACCGCGCATTGATGTCGTCATTATAGTCGTTTTGTCCCAGACTTTTGCTATATACCTCATAAGGCATACCCGCCCACTGTTCCCAGTAGCGTGCTCCTTCCAGAAAGCGTGGCATTCCACTGGTTGTTCCGCCTCTTGTAATATTACCCATTCCTCCACCAAAGCGTACTGCATCAGCTGTTACCACACCATTTTCAGAGCTTTCATTACTTAAGGCAACCATTCCGTAGTCGTTCACCCCTTTGTCGAATTCAAACGAACCCAAATAAACCCATGTGCCTTCTCCCATCTTCTGGTTGACACTGAATTCGGTAACTCCTCCTTTGTGGAAAACCAGGTACTTGGCATCACTGACACTGTTGGGAAGCGTAATATAACTTATATATACAGCATACCTGCCTGTTTCCGGAATATCCGGAATCCATTGTGCAAAAGCCTTGTCTTTTTTACGGATAGTAGAAATATATCGGGCTGTTCCATCCTTAAAAGGATTGTGGCCGTCAGGGTAAGTCGCATATCGTTGGGCAAACCCTTTATCCTTTATTTCCTGCCAGTGATTTTTACGGTAATTTTCTTCCAGGTAAATGCTTTTGCCGCCTCGGCTGTTATTGTCTACAATTACCTCATTGCGCTGCCAGTCACGTTCGCGTGGAGTAAATACCACAGCTCCGGCATTTTCCAGCATCGGAATCAGGTAAGGGATAACAATCGACTGGGTAAACAAATCTTCCGTTGTACAGAATAGCCGTGGACGTTGCCAAATCCATTCGTTCTTTTTGTAGCTGAAGTAACGGCCATGGCTTTGCCAGACAGCCAAATGCCGGTTTTCCAACCCTTTAGATATTTCATAAGGACGTGATAAATTACTGACCCATGGATTTCCTTTGTAGTCTACATGCGGATGCCAGGTTCTGGAACGGTCGCGTGAACCTTTTTGAATAGCTACCGGTATTAAGTCTTCAATGGCTTTCCCGTCGGTTACGATACAAAGCTTGTAGTAATTTGTAGGACCGGGAAGAATCTGTTTGACAGACCGGTATATCGCAGCAACGTTCTCTTCTGTAAAAGGCTGGTATCCGAAGTTTTTATTGGCATAGATAGTCAGCCGTTTTTTCTGATGGTCTATCTCTGTTCTTTCCAGCTTGCAGTTTCCGATTGTTGCGTTGACAGTAGTATAGTTTGAAAAGAATGCTTGTAACCGTGCATCAATGGTAGCTTCCATGGTTTGTGCTCCGGCATTATATCCGATACACAAGCACAGCAACATTAGGATCAATGTTCTCATTTCCTTATTAAGTTGAAATATTTTGCAAAGATACGAAAAGAAAACGGGCGAAACACATTTTTCTTTGTGTTTTCGCCCGTTTTCAGTTATGCAGTTTTGGTTAAAACTCTTCCAGACTTCCCAAGCAGAATTTTTCAGGATGCTTACCGGTGAAATCTTTAAAATAAAGTTTTATTTCTCTCATATCTTTATTTATGTCACCACTTGGCATAATCACCTTCGTTGCCTTGATGCATTTCTCTTTATAGTCTATTCCTATCAGGACAATTGGAATATTGGCACCTTGAGCAATGTAGTAGAATCCTTTTTTCCAGTTGGGATTCGCCGAACGTGTTCCTTCCGGGGTAATGGCCAGATGGAACTTTTTGCTATTCTTTGCCTTGGCTATCATCTGGTCTACCAGTGATGTCCTTTTGCTTCGGTATACAGGGATACCTCCCATCCATCTGAATAAAATTCCCAACGGAAAGAAAAACCATTCTTTTTTCATCATAAAGCCGGAATCTCTTCCTACAGCAGCAATAAAAAGCTTACCTATGAAAAGATCCCAGTTTGTGGTGTGCGGAGCAGCACAGATGATGCACTTGTCGTAATCCGGAACCGTAACTTCTGCTTTCCATCCCAGCAGTGTGTGGTAGATGAATTTACAAATCGCTTGCTTCATCACACTTTTAGCCGTTCACACTTTCCAGTTCCTGAAACAGTTCTGTAACTCCCTTGTTGAAGTCTTCACGAAGTTTTTTATAGAATCCTTTAGTATTTCCAGGTTCTGTGTGGCTGATACGGCTCACAATGTCTTTTTGTAGATTTACGGCTTTTAATAAAATCGGTTTGAGACTCTCTCTCTTTGCTTCATCAGCCATCGCACCTTCATAAATACACATGCCAATCAGGAGATTGGAAATATAGTTTACGCTTTTTTTCAAATTTCTTCTACTTGCCATAAAACAAATTCTTTTTGGTTAATAAATCAATTCGTGGTAAAGATAACATTTTTATTTGGATACGTTTTTATTTTTCCAAAAAAAACACGAAATTTGCAGAAGTTAAGAGAATATTTACTCCTTAAATAAAAGTATTAATATGACAAAAAGTGCATTACAAATTGCCAGAGCTGCTTATCAGCCAAAGCTTCCTAAAGCATTGCTGGGCGCTGTAAAAGTAAAAGAAGGTGAACCTACTCAGTCTGTAGCTGACCAGGAAGCAATTAAGAAATTGTTCCCGAACACTTATGGCATGCCGCTGATTCAGTTTGAAGAAGGTGGTGAAGCTGTAAACTTCCCTGCTATCAATGTAGGTGTGATTTTGTCAGGTGGACAGGCTCCTGGTGGTCACAACGTAATTTCTGGTTTGTTCGACGGTATTAAAAAACTGAACAAAGACAGCAAATTGTATGGTTTTATTCTGGGCCCTGGTGGTTTGGTTGACCATAACTATAAAGAACTTACTGCTGACATTATCGATGAATACCGTAACACTGGTGGTTTCGATATCATCGGTTCTGGCCGTACTAAACTGGAAAAAGAAGAACAGTTCGAAAAAGGTCTGGAAATCATCCGTGAACTGGGTATCAAAGCTTTGGTTATCATCGGTGGTGACGACTCTAATACAAATGCATGTGTATTGGCTGAATACTATGCTGCTAAGAACTACGGTGTTCAGGTAATCGGTTGTCCTAAGACTATCGACGGTGACTTGAAGAACGCAATGATTGAAACTT
>CAJKDC010000022.1 GCA_905198575.1 uncultured Bacteroides sp.
ACCTTTTTTCAACTGATCGCGAGCGTCAATGTTGAAGAGAATATCTTTTGCCATAATTTTCTGAATCTTTTAATGTTAAACTAATCTATTATCCAATTACTGCCAGAACGTCACTCTGACGCATCATCAAGTATTTCTTGCCTTCGAATTCAATTTCTGTACCTGAATATTTTCCGTACAAAACTGTATCGCCTACTTTCAAGATCATTTCTTCGTCTTTAGTACCATTGCCTACTGCAACAACTTCACCCTGCAAAGGTTTTTCTTTTGCTGTATCAGGAATGATAATACCACCGATTGTTTTCTCTTCTGCAGGAGCCGGAAGAATCAAGACTCTGTCTGCTAATGGTTTAATGTTCATAGTTCTTATTTTTTAGTTTTTTATTTCTACAATTATTATTCAATGCCTCTACAGGCAAGCACTTATCTTAGTACCAAAAGTGTGCCAAACTAAAAACATGCCATATTGACAGAAAACGCATGACAAGAGATACATCTATGGCAGAAAAGTCTATTTTACCTTACAACAAAATCCAGACAGCATTTTCATCAGTTATCACAATCAAGTATCGGACCAATCTATTAAAACTATTGACAATTTATCAATTTATATAAAGGAAAAAGAAAAAAGAAGCTACAAAAGACTGTTTTTCAGTAAATTGATGTATATTTAAAAGCAGATTTCAATAAAAATGTACAATTCAAAGCATTATAACTACTTTATCTAAATTTATTAATACAATCAGGGGTATGCAAACAACACTATTCAAAGGCATCATTTGTTTTCTGCTATGCATTATGGGCATAAATGCTTATGCACAGAAAACTACATCGAACTACACAGTAAAAGGTATGCTCGTTGATTCGCTTCTAAACGAAAGTGAACCATACGCAACTATCCGAATTGTAGCCAAACAAACTCCGGATAAACCTGTAAAACTTGCTGTAACAGATGAAAACGGTAAATTCAATGAAAAACTGAAAACTGCCGGACAATATATCATCAGTTTTACTTCCGTAGGGAAGCTCACCGTTTCCAGAGAATTCGAAATCAGCAATACAAACAAGACCGTAGACTTGGGAACCATCTTTACGGCAGAAGCCAGTGAAATGCTGAAAGGTGTGGAAGTAGTAGCACAAAAGCCGCTGGTAAAAGCTGAGATAGACAAAATTTCCTACAGCATAGAAGACGACCCGGATTCGCAGACCAACACCACACTGGAAATGCTGAAAAAAGTCCCGCTGGTAACCGTTGACGGAGAAGACAATATCCAGGTAAACGGCTCTAGCAATTTCAAGGTACACGTAAACGGAAAGCCCAATACTTTAATGAGCAACAATCCCAAAGAAGTATTGCGCAGCCTGCCTGCCAATTCTGTCAAGTCGATAGAAGTCATCACCGAACCGGGTGCCAAATACGATGCAGAAGGAATCGGAGGAATCCTGAATATAATTACAACCGATACACGCATGCAAGGCTACAATGTTACTTTAGGAGCCAGAGGCAGTAATCATGGTATCGGCGGATACGGGTATGGAACTGTACAGGTAGGAAAATTTACTGTAAGCGGAAACTACTCGTATAACTATAATACATCACCCAGAAGTTATTTTGATTCCGGACGTGAGGATTTTACATCCGACGAGAACAAGTACCTCTCATCCGGAGGTTCCTCAAAAAGCAACGGCAACTTCCAATATGGCAATCTGGAAGGAAGCTACGAAATCGACACGCTGAATCTGATTACCTTCTCTGCCAACATGTTTGGAGGAAAATTCAAAAGTAACAGTGATTCATATAACCGGATGCTTTCGGCTGCCGAAGAATTATCCTATAAATATAATACCCGCAACCGTAGCACCAACAACTTTGGCAATGTAGGCATTAACTTTGACTATCAGCACTCTTTTAAAAGAAAAGGTGAATATCTCACCGTATCATACAAGTACAATGATTCTCCTGACGAAAATGAATCATCTACCGAATACCTTGACATAGTAGATGTTCCGTTTACTTTAAACAATCAATACTTTGACAATGATGCTCATACTGCCGAACATACCGGTCAGATAGACTATGTAAATCCAATCAACGAAAAGCATTACGTGGATGCAGGTATGAAATATATCTACCGCCAGAACGCCAGCGACAGTAAATACTTCCTACTCCAAGAGGATGGCTCCATGCAGCAAGACAATACCCTATCAGATAAATTCGACCAGGGACAAAATATTCTGGCTGCATACGCCGATTATCAGCTTAAACTGAAGAAATTTGGTGTAAAAGCAGGAGTACGCTACGAGCACACCTTTATGGATGTAAACTACGATTTAAGACCGGAAAAGAATTTCAGTGCCGGGTTCGACGATGTTGTTCCCACAGCCAACATTTCGTATATGATCAATTCTACTGCATCCCTACGTGCCAACTATAACATGCGTATCAACCGTCCGGGCATCTGGTATCTGAACCCGTTCCGCGATACCAGCAATCCGACTTCCGTCAGCTACGGTAATCCGGATCTGGAAACAGAAAAAGCACATATTGTAGGAATGACCTTCAGTTCATTCTCAGCCAAATTCAGTCTGAATGCCGGCTTAAACTATACATTCACAAACAATGGTATCGAACGCTATTCGTTTATGAATGAAGGCATTCTGGAGAACACTTACCGCAATGCCGGAAAAAAACAGATTACCCGCCTGTCATTATGGATGAACTGGAACCCAGGCAATACCACCCGTATTTCTATTAATGCAGCCGGTTCCTACTCCGACTTCAAGAGTGATTTGCTGAATACACGTAATTCCGGATTCAACGGAAGCCTATACGGTAACATCCAGCAGACCATTCCTTGGGATTTGCGCCTCAGCATGTATGGAGGTGGAAGTACACCTTATATATCTTTGCAAGGTAAAGGTTCGTCATATTACTACTATGGTCTGAACTTGAGCCGCTCATTCCTGAAAGAAAAACGGCTGAATGTCTCTGTATATGCCAGCAACTTCTTTAATAAATATAATACCTACAGCAACGAAACTGTGACAGAAACGTTCCGTTCCTGGAGTAACAATAAAAGCTATTCATTGGGATATGGTGTAAGTATCAGCTGGCGTTTTGGTGAACTGAAAACGCAAGTCAAAAAAACTGCACGCAGCATCAACAACGACGATGTGAAAGAAGGTGGAAGCAATTCGGGCAGTCAAACGAATAGTGGAATGTAACATTAATCATACAAGTATAACGATGGAGATTATTTATTTAGTAATTGGCTTATGTGTAGGAATTGCTGCCGGATATCTGGCTGCTGCCAGAAAAGCGGGTGTACTACAAACTAAACTGGACATGCAGCAAAGTCATGCACAAGATTTGCTGACCGCAGAACAACAGCGCAATGCTGCACAACAGGAGCTTATCAAACAAGAATTACGCAGAACCCAGCAAAAGCAGGAAGAGACCTTGCGTCTTCTTGAAGCTGCAAGACAGGAGTTAGCAGCACTTTCAGTCCAAAAGAAAACCTTGGAAGAAAAACTGGATAACCAGAAAGAAGAAGTAGCCAACCTGCACAAGCAGTTCAACCTGGAGTTTGAGAACATTGCAAACAAGATTTTCCAGCAAAAGACCGAGAGCTTCAACAAACTGAGCGCCGAGAGTCTGAGCAACATTCTGAAACCCTTCGGTGAGAACCTGAACGAATTCAAGCATCAGGTAAGCGAGGTGTACGACAAAGAGTCTAAGCAACGTTTCTCACTGGAAGACCGCATCAAGGAACTGGTGCAACTGAACAAGCAAATCAGTGATGATGCCAATAACCTGACACGCGCCTTGAAGGGCGACTCCAAGATACAGGGTAACTGGGGAGAAATGATTTTGGAAACTATCCTCGAGAACTCCGGTCTGCGTGAAGGTGAAGAATATTTCCGGCAGGAATTCCTGAAAGACGAAAACGGCGAAGTGCTGAAAAACGAACAGGGAGTACGTATGCAGCCGGACATCATCGTAGTCTATCCGGACAACCGACAGGTTATCATCGACTCCAAAGTATCGCTCACAGCATATGCCAACTACATGGCCTGCGAATCGAAAGCCGATCAGGAATATTATCTGAAAGCGCATTTGGCATCCGTAAAAGCACACATCGACGAACTGAGCCGCAAGGACTACTCGAAGTATAACCTGGCCTCACTGGATTTCGTCATGATGTTTGTCCCTAATGAACCTGCCTACGTGCTGGCCTTGCAGACAGATCCTAACTTATGGAACTATGCCTATCAGAAGAAAGTCGTGCTGATGAGTCCGACTAACCTGATTGCTGCCCTACGCCTGGCTCTGGATTTATGGAAGCGGGAGTATCAGGAAAAGAACCTGCAGGAGATTGTGAAACGCGGCACAGCCTTATACGAGCGCCTGGTAGGATTTACCGATACTTTCTGTAAGATAGGTGACGAACTGGCTGCTGCATCCAAGGCTTACGATACGGCACTGAACCAGTTGAGTAGCGGTCGGGGCAACGTGATCCGTCAGGCCGAAATGCTGAAAGAGCTGGGTATTACGCCCAAAAAGCAGTTTGGTGGACGCTTGCTGCAGGATGTGCAGAAAGAGGAATAACGGTACATTTTTGCTTTATCTTTGCTATGATAAACGTATGGCATAAGCATGCAGCAAGTTGGTCTTTGCAAAGATGAATGTTTGTCTTTTTTGAGAGAAAACTGAAAGCCACAGATAGCTTTCATAAAAAAGAGGATAAATCCTTTCACTCGGATTTATCCTCTTTTCAATATAAGCTATAATTGTTTCAATTATTTCACCATAGCAATCAGCTCTTCTGGAGTAACCAACGACTGCTCACCAGTAGCCATGTTCTTCAGTGTCACCTTACCTTCGGTCATTTCATTCTCGCCGACGATAGCAACAAACGGAATGTTCTTGGCATTGGCATAACTCATCTGTTTCTTCATCTTGGCACTATCTGGGAACAGTTCGGCACGGATACCTGCTTCACGAGCTTTGAACAGGATAGGAAGTGCATAAGCTGCTTCCTTGTCGCCAAAGTTGACAAACAGCAACTGAGTGGCATTGACTGCTTCTTTAGGATACAAGTCCAACTGATTCAGCACATCGTAAATACGGTCTGCTCCAAACGAAATACCTACACCCGACATACCGTCCATACCAAATACACCGGTCAGGTTGTCATAACGTCCGCCACCACTGATGCTTCCAATCTGAACATCCAACGCCTTAACTTCGAAAATGGCTCCGGTATAATAGTTCAAGCCACGAGCCAGTGTCAAGTCAAGTTCAACTTCCGATTTTACACCCAGTGCTTCTACGGTCTTCAGGATAAACTCGCTCTCCTCTACCCCTTTCAGGCCGGTTTCACTGGCAGCCAGCACATTTTTCAGCGTATCCAGCTTTTCCTGATTTGTACCACTCAGCAAAATAATCGGCTGCAGTTTGTCGATAGCCTCCTGCGAAATACCTTTCGAAGCCAATTCGGCATTCACATTGTCCAGACCAATCTTGTCGAGCTTATCAATAGCTACCGTAATATCTACAATCTTATCGGCTTCACCAATAATTTCGGCTATACCGGTCAGAATCTTACGGTTGTTAATCTTGATGGATACACGGATACCGAAACGGTGGAATACAGCATCAATCATCTGAACCAGCTCTACTTCGTTGAGCAGCGAGTTGCTGCCTACAACATCGGCATCACACTGATAGAACTCGCGATAGCGTCCCTTCTGCGGACGGTCGGCACGCCATACAGGCTGTATCTGGAAGCGTTTGAAGGGGAAACTGATTTCATCGCGGTGCATTACCACATAACGGGCAAACGGCACGGTGAGGTCGTAGCGCAAACCTTTCTCGCAGAACTTACTTGCCAGCTTTGCAGCATTGCGGCTCAGCAGTTCTTCGTCTGTAATACCGGAAAAATAGTCACCGGAATTCTGGATTTTAAAGAGCAGCTTGTCGCCTTCGTCGCCATATTTTCCCATCAAGGTTGAAAGGTTCTCCATCGAAGGAGTTTCAATCTGCTGGAAACCGTACAGATAAAACACTTCACGAATCGTGTTGAATATATAATTACGTTTCGCCATTTCTACAGGCGAAAAATCACGTGTTCCTTTGGGTATACTCGGTTTTGTTGCCATAGTTAAATATTACATTTTTTCCGGATACAAAAATACATTAATTATTTGATACAGAAAAAAGACAGGGTCTGATTTCTACATTACTCGCGACGGTTTGCATAAATCATGATATAATATACCAAAGTAGCCAAAGAGCTCAATGCTGCTACCACATAAGTATAGGCAGCCGACTTCAAAGCATCCTTTGCCTGATTATGGTTATAGGCATTGGTGATACCGGCACTGCTCAACCAAACCAGTGCTCTGCGGCTGGCATCAATTTCTACCGGAAGCGTTACAAAGCTGAACAAGGTAGTCATGGCAAACAGGCAAATTCCGAACAAAAGCAGCTGAGGGAAAGAGTTCACCAGCAGGATACCTCCCAACAAAACCCATGACATGATGCTGGATGAGAACTGCACTACCGGAACCAAAGCCGAACGTAAACGCAACGGTGCATAAGCTCTGGCGTGCTGTACGGCATGTCCGCACTCATGGGCGGCAACAGCAGCTGCTGCCACACTGCAACTGTTATATACGCCTTCGCTCAAGTTTACTGTTTTATTGGCCGGATTGTAGTGGTCGGTCAGCATACCCGAAGTACTGGTCACGCGTACATCATATATTCCATTGTCCCGCAACATTTTTTCGGCTACTTCACGTCCGGTCATTCCGTTGGGCAAGCCCATCTTAGAATACTTTTCAAACTTGTTCTGCAAACTGGATTGCACGATATAACTGATAATGGCAATACCAATAAATAAAATCCAATACATATTATTTCTAGTTTATTAAGTTACAACAGATTACGAACAAAATGCTTGCCAAAGATAGCCAAATGAACAAAAAGCTCAAAGATGTCAGTCCGTTTTTAGGATTATTAAGTGATATAAACAAAAAAGCTGCGCTGAAGAAGAACCTCAGCGCAGCTTAAAATCATATAAAATTTGCTTTTTAGAACAATTTTGCAGGATATTCACCAGCGTCTACCAACGCCTGTATTTTATCAACTACTCCCTGACGGTCGGCAGCATAAGTCACACCAAACCATTTTGAAGTAGTATCCAGTACTTTTACGGTAGCTGTACCTTCGTTGATAAGTTTGTTAACCATCAAAGGAATGAAGTATTCAGCTTTCAGGTTACCGATATTGGCATTCAGGAATTCTACGAAGTAATCTTCCGAGTATTTGAAATAATCAGGAGTAAAGCCCCACATATTCATAGATACCGGTGTGTTGTCGGCAATGGCAACCCATTTTCCTTCTTCATCCTTGTAAGAAACGGCACCGTCTACACGCATAATTTCAGTACGTTCTACAACGGTAGTCAGGTGTCCCTGTTCGTTGGCAGAACATACACCACGAGCCACTGTTCCACTTTCTGACAATGTATTACCTACGCGGAAACCTACCATACAGTAATCGTTTGTTGCGCCTTCAGGAAGTTCTGAAAGGTATTTACCAATCACAGCAAAGCTGTCACGGCCATAGAAGTCGTCAGCGTTGATAACGGCAAACGGTTCTTTGATTACATCTTTTCCCATCAATACAGCATGGTTGGTACCCCATGGTTTCACACGGCCTTCCGGACAAGTAAATCCTACAGGAAGATTATTGATAGACTGGAATACAACCTCTACCGGAATATGGTTTTCGTATTTTGATACAATCTTTTCGCGGAAATCCTTTTCGAAGTCTTTACGGATAACAAAGACGATTTTACCAAAACCGCCACGGATAGCATCGAAAATAGAATAATCCATAATAGTTTCGCCGTTAGGGCCCAGACCATCCAACTGTTTCAGTCCACCATAACGACTACCCATGCCGGCTGCCAATACAAATAATGTAGGTTTCATAAGTATTTTAATTAATGTTTATATGCCACAAAATTAAAAATAAATATCAGCATAGTAAACACTTCGGTGAACAAAAATATGATAATTGGGTTATTTTTCTTAAATTCGCATCAATCAGATGTCCGGATGTAATGAAACCCGGAAAATATTAAAAGAATAAGAAAGAATAACTTTATATGAAAAAATATATTAAGTGGAGCGGAATGGTTATTCTGTTCCCGTTTGTTGTCTTTATTATACTTTGTGTTCTTATTTATATCCCTCCGATTCAGAACTTCCTGGTTGCCCAGGCCACCAGCTATTCATCGAAGGCTACCGGAATGAAAATCGAAATCGGAAGAATCTCGCTTTCGTTTCCTCTGGATTTAGTCGTACACAATGTTCAGGTTGCCGATTCAGCAGATAATCAGATTCTTTCCATCAAGGAGATTACAGCAGAAGTGCAAATGCTCCCACTCTTGAAAAAAGAAGTGGAACTGGACGGACTGACTTTAAAAAAGGCATCAGTCAATACGGGTAAGCTGATAGAAGGTATGGAGCTGAATGGAGAGCTGGGCGAATTTCATATCGAATCGCACGGAGTAGCTTTCGACCCTGAAACGGCAATTATCAACCAGGCATTTTTGAGAAACAGCCATCTTTCTATTCTGCTGGCTGACACGACGGCTTCGGACACGACAGCCAGCACTCCCCTATACTGGAAATTATTATTAAAGAAAATAGACTTCAGCAATGTATCTGTACAGATGCAAATGCCACTGGACTCATTGTCCTTTTCTGCAAGCTTAGGCCATTTCCTGCTTCAGAACGGTACTGTTGACCTGCACAAAATGGCCTATCAGGCAGACCTGGTCAGATTAAAAAGCGGAAGTATCAGCTATGACTATGGAATGCCAGCAGACAGCATGGCAAGCGGACTTAACCCTTCGCATATCTGCTTAAACAATATCCAGACGCAAATGGATTTGCTGTATTTTTGCGGCAATAACTTCCATGCGGTCATCAATGAATTTACATTCAAGGAAGAAGGCTCCGGGATAGAATTTATTTCGGGAAAGGGAAGTATTGCATCCAATGAAAAGACATTGCACATTCCTGAATTTCACCTGCAAACGGCTGAATCTTTTATAGATATGGAGGCTGCTATGGACTGGGATGCAACCTCTGCTAACCCGGTCGGATTATTGACTGCCCAGCTTATTGCTGATTTTAGTAAAGGTGATGTAATGAAGCTGGCCGGAAAACTTCCCGAAGATTTTACCAAAAATTATCCAGGGCAACCCTTAAGAATACGTGCCGGCATTGACGGCAACCTCAATAAACTGCAACTGACAACATTTACGGTAACTCTGCCCGAAACATTCCGGATTGAAATGGATGGAGAAATTAATCAGTTGGCAGACAGTATCAAACGCAATGGTGAAATCAGACTTAACACCTTAGCCGAGAACATGAATTTCGTGAAGGCACTGACCGGTGGAAGCTTTGCGATACCTTATGGTACTTCTCTGAACGGTGTTGGGAAAATAAACGGTAATACCATTGATACAGAATTAACGCTGACCGAAAAACAAGGTACACTAAAACTAAACGGACACTATGACTGGATTAAAGAAGCGTATGCAGCAAGCATCCATGCAGACAATATCCAGTTACATAACTTCATGCCTGAGGATTCGCTGTTTCATCTGACTGCTTATTTACAGGCTGAAGGAAGGGGTACAGATGTATTTTCTCCTGCAACACAATTCGAGTTGGAGGGTGGACTGTCGCATCTGCAATATGGCAATAAAATTCTTTCGGGAGTTGAATTGCACAGTAGCCTCAACCAATCGAATGCAACTGCCGACTTCAAGCTCAAAGATAATGTCCTGTCCATCACGGCAGCACTTGACGGTCTGCTGACACCTAAAATGGTAACTGCCAACCTGAATCTGGACGTAAACTATTTAAACTGGCAAGAATTAAAATTGACCAACGTACCGTTAAGTTCATCGCATAAGCTGGAACTCCATGCGCAAAGTAACCTTGAAAAGAGCCATAAACTCAATTTAGCGCTGACCAATACACGGCTGGTCACTCCACAAAAGACCCGTACAACAAAGGACCTGTTTGTAGATTTCTCTACGACAAAGGATTCTACTTTTTGTTCGCTCAATGCAGGCGATATGCACCTTACTCTTACGGGAGAAAAAGGAATTGATCTGTTGGGCGAACAGCTGACCAAAGTAACCGATATGCTGGCAAGTCAGTGGAAACAGAAACAAATGGATCTGGAGCTTGTAAAAAGCAAGCTTCCCAATATGGATTTACAGTTAACGGTAGGAACAGACAACCCTATCAGCAATACCCTGTCAACACAAGGGATACGGATAAACAAACTCCAGGCACAGGTAAATACATCGCCCATTGACGGAATGAGCAGCAATGCCTGTATGACAGGATTTGCAACAGACAGCTTGTCTATTGATACAATATTCTTTAAATCCAGTCAGACCACAGACGGTATTATCTGGAAAAGCGGAATACAAAGCTCTGCCCAAAAGAATCAGGAGGGATTCAATATCCTGGTGGATGGAAATATCGGAAGCAAAGAATCCCGGATAACCATTGAATACCTGAACGACAAGAAGGAAAGAGGTGCATATATCGGACTTATCGGGGCCTTGCAGGATAAAGGAATCAGCCTGCATATCCATCCTGATAACCCGATACTTGTTTACCGACCTTTTCAGGTTAATCCGGATAACTATATCTACCTGAGTGATGAAGGACGTATTCATGCCAACCTGACGCTGCATGACGAAAATTATACGGGTGTCCGCTTTTACTCGGTAGCCGATTCTACCGTACAACAAGACCTGACGGTAGAATTACACCGGATAAGAATGTCTGAATTCAGACGTATCATCCCCTATATGCCTAATATACGAGGAGAAATTAATGCAGAAGCACACTACGTACAAGCCGATGAAGAAAATACACAAGTTTCTACTGAACTTAGTGTTGCAGAACTGGAGTATGATGGCTTTCCGATGGGTGACTGGGAATTTAGCGGTGTATATCTGCCCAAAGGAAGCAATGAGCATCACATTGATGGCTTCCTGATACACAATGGCGATGAAATAGCGACACTGAACGGAAGCTATATAACCCAAAATGAAAAGGATGCAGAAGGGTTGTTGCAGGCCAACATGGATTTGCATCATTTCCCGCTAAAGCTTGCCAATGCTTTCGTGCCTGACAATATGGTTACACTAAGTGGAGATATTGATGGCAACATGGCTGTCAAAGGTACTGCATCGAAACCTATTTTAAATGGAGAAATCATTTTGGACAGTGTCGGTCTGGCTTTACCTATGGCATCCATGAATCTTCGCTTTGACAACAAACCGGTTAAAGTAGTAGACAGCCAGTTGGAATTTAATAAGTTCAATATTTTCACGAAAGGAAAAACGCCGTTCACAATTGATGGCAATATCAACTTTTCCGATTTTGAACAGATGACCATGAACCTAAACATGGCTGCCCATAACTTTGAATTATTCAATGCTCCTCGCAGCAAAGAGGCTTTGGTTTATGGAAAACTTTATGTTGACTTCAACTCAAGCTTGAGGGGACCTGTCAACGCATTGGTCATGCGTGGAAGTATGAACGTTTTAGGAAAAAGTAATTTTACTTATGTACTGAAAGATTCACCTCTTACCGTGAATGACCGTCTGGCCGAAACGGTTACGTTTGTGAATTTTGCAGATACAACCCTTTCCAGTACCAGTACCGTACCTAAAGTTGAATTAGGAACGCTAGACATGCTAATGGTCATGCATATTGACCAGGCCGTCCAGTGCCGAGTAGACCTGAATGAGAGTCAGTCCAACTACATCCTCTTCGAGGGAGGTGGAGACTTGTCATTCCAGTATAATCAACAAGGAAACATGCTGCTCAACGGAAGATACACCCTTATCAGTGGTGAAATGAAATACGAAATGCCAATCATTCCTCTAAAGACATTCCACATCAAGGAAGGCAGTTACATGGAATGGACGGGAGATATCATGAACCCGAATTTAAATCTGAAGGCAACAGAACGTGTAAGAGCCGCTGTGGGTCAAAGTGGACAAAGCTCGAGAAATGTGAACTTCGACGTAGGAGTGAATATCACAAATCGTCTGGAAAACCTGGGATTCATCTTTACACTTGAAGCTCCAGATGACGGGGAGGTTCAAAACCAGCTGGCCGGAATGTCTGTGGAAGAAAAAAACAAACTGGCCGTAACAATGCTGGTAACAGGCATGTACATGGCTGAAGGAAACTCTACAGGCAATTTTAACACCAACAATGCACTTAACAGCTTCCTGCAAGGACAAATTAATAACCTTACAAGCAGCTTTGACTTGAATGTGGGAATGGAAAGTACAAACCAGGAGGACGGAACCAACCGCACAGATTATAATTTCCAGTTTGCCAAACGATTCTGGAATAACCGTTTCAGAGTGGTTATCGGAGGAAGTATATCCACAGGAAACAATGTCAAGCAAGACGAAACATTCATCGACAATGTTTCTCTAGAGTATCGTCTGGATGACAGCGGAACCCGATATGTCAAATTGTTCCACAACAAAAACTATGAGAGTGTGCTGGAAGGAGAGATTATAGAAACGGGAGCTGGTATCGTACTGAGAAAAAAAGTAAGCCGACTGGGAGAGCTCTTTATCTTCAGAAAAAAGAGAAGAAATAATCAGGAAGCCATTATTGAAGATAAAAAGAAAACGTTAGAAAAAGATGAAAGCAACAAAAATGAAAATTAACCATATAGCCATAATACTGTTGGGCATCTTGCTGGTAGGCTGCTTTACAGCCTGTTCAACAACCAAGCACTTGCCGGCAGAAGAGGTACTTTATACGGGAGTAAACCGGTTTGATGTCATCCATAAGGATACCACAGATGCAGGCGCTGCAACGCTTGAAGAAGTTATCGGTGCGGTATCCTATCCGCCCAACAATGCTTTATTCGGAAGCTCTACTGTAAGAATCCCCATTCCATTCGGACTTTGGGTGTACAACCGCTTTGAGCGTTATGAAAAAGGATTGGGAAAGTGGATTTTTAAAAAGCTGGCAGCAAAGCCGGTGTACTTATCGACCGTAAATCCGGAAACCCGTGTAAAAGTTGCGACAAACTTACTGAAAGACTATGGCTTTTTCAACGGGAATGTGACTTATCAGGTAGACAGTACCAGGAATCCCCGGGCTGTCAAGCTCAGCTATCAAATCAATATGGGGAAACCTTATATCATAGATTCTGTGATGTATGAGGGATTTAGCGAACGGGGAGACAGTCTGATTAAAGCTAAGTACAAACAACGTGTTATTTTAAGAGGGGACTATTTCAGTGTAAACAAACTGGAAGAAGAGCGCCAGCGTCTGTATACCCTCTTCCGCAATAACGGATATTACTATTACCGCCCGGAATATATCACATTCCTGGCCGATACAATTATGAATCCCGGACATGTGAACCTAAAGATTATCCCACGTCCGGACATGCCAGCCGAAGCAAGAAAAATATATAAAATAGGTACGACAACTGTTTTCATGGCCGACAATTATGGGAACCGGCCTACGGACACATTAAAACTGAAGAATTTCAATATCGCCTATACGGGAGACAAACCAGGCTTGAAACCTAATGTATTGCGAAAACGCTTTATGTTCCGAAAAGGACAGTTGTATTCGCAGTCCAGACAAAATTATTCTCAAGAGGCACTTGCCAGACTGGGTATCTTCCAGTTTACTGAGTTCAGATATATTCCTCGTGACAGTGTACATAACAGCGATACACTTGATGTTTATGTAAATACCATGTTTGACAAGCCTTATGATGCAGAGCTTGAATTTAATGTTACGACCAAAAGTACCAAGCAAACTGGTCCGGGAGCTATTTTCAATTTAAGCAAGAAAAACTTCATGCGTATGGGAGCCTCGTTGAACTGGCAAATAAAAGGTTCATACGAATGGCAGACAAACTCTACAGTAGACGGAGAAAGCTCTGTCATGAACTCATACGAACTGGGAACGTCCTTATCGCTTGACTTTCCACGTATCGTACTGCCCTGGGTAAAAAACAGAGTCAATCCGTTTTTGCATCCATCTCAAACCAGTTTTAAAATCTATGTTGATCAGCTGAACCGTGCCCGGTATTTCAAAATGCTGTCTTTCGGTGGCAACATCTCGTATAGTTTTCAGTCATCACGAAGCATGAAGCATACGGTAACGCCATTACGACTGGAATTCAACACCTTACAAAACAGGACTGCCAGATTTGACTCTATTGCGAATGCCAACCCGATGCTGTTTTACAGTTTGAATGACCAGTTCATTCCGGCTTTTACATATACATTTACCTACGACAATACATATAAGAAAAGAAAACGGAACAGCATCTGGTGGGAAAACTCCATCACATCGGCCGGTAATGTTACATCTATGATTTATGCTGTCTTCGGACAGGGATTCAAAGAAAAAAACAAGAAATTACTGGGAACACCTTTTGCACAATTTCTGAAATATACCACCGAAATAAGACATCTGTACAAAATAACCCAACGCCAGCATTTGGCATCCCGCTTCATGGCCGGTGTTATTTACGCATACGGAAACAAGACTATAGCTCCTTACAGCGAACAATTCTATGTAGGTGGAGCCAATAGTATACGTGCATTTACAGTCAGGTCTATAGGCCCCGGACGGTATCATCCAGCCGAAAACAATCAGTATGCTTATGTTGACCAGACAGGTGACATTAAACTAGAAGCCAATATAGAATATCGTTTCCCGATAATAGCTGATTTATACGGAGCTACATTTCTGGATGCAGGAAATGTATGGCTTATGCGAAAAGATGAAGCACGTCCGAATGCAGAATTTACATTGGACCACTTTTTTGACAGTATCGCATTAGGTACAGGATTAGGACTAAGATACGATTTATCTTTCCTGGTTATACGATTTGATATGGGAGTAGCTTTGCATGTGCCATACGAAACCGGTAAAAAAGGTTATTATAATATTCCTAAATTTAAGGATGGATTGGGTTTTCACTTTGCAATCGGATACCCATTCTAATCTTTTTTACTACTTTTGCATAATCAAACTATCATAAATCATGAAACGACTATTTTTTTTAATAACTCTCACTGCAGTCTTCTTTTCGGCCTGCAGTAACCAAAAAAAAGCAGAAAATATGGGAAACGAGACTAAAATTCTTTTAGAAACAACACAAGGAAATATTGTTGTAAAGCTGTATGATGAAACTCCGAAACATCGTGACAACTTTATCAAGCTAGTAAAAGAAGGTGTATACGACAGCACCCTTTTCCATCGTGTAATCAAGGATTTCATGATTCAGGCTGGTGACCCAGATAGCAAAACTGCTGACGACACTGCCAGCTTGGGAGCAGGTGACGTAGGTTATACCATACCGGCTGAAATCAATCTGCTTTTCTTCCATAAAAAAGGTGTTCTTGCAGCAGCACGCCAAGGTGATGAAGTAAATCCTGAACGTGCATCTTCCGGATGCCAGTTCTATATCGTAACGGGTAGAAAATTTTCTGAATTCCAGATTTTAAGCATGGAAAACCAGATCAACGAAATGCGTCTACAAACAGTTTTTGATACATTGGCCCGCCAGCACATGAAAGAAATCTACAAAATGCGCAAGGCTGGCGACCAGGAAGGATTATTGGCTTTACAGGATACGCTGGAAGCACAGGCTAGAGCACAAGTTGAAAAGGAACCTGCCTTTAAATTTACAAAAGAACAGATTCAGGCATATACTACCGTAGGTGGTGCTCCTCACTTGGATGGCGCTTATACAGTCTTTGGAGAAGTGGTTGAAGGTATGGATGTAGTTGAAAACATTGAAAAAGCAAAAACAAACCGTGCCGACCGGCCATTGAACAACATCCGTATTCTTAAAGCTAGCATCAAAGAATAAAGATTGCATGATAAAAGTAAACAGACATACGCTAGCAAATGGTCTACGCATCATACATAGTCAGGATGAGTCAACCCAAATGGTTGCACTCAACCTGCTCTATGATGTGGGTGCACGCGACGAGCATCCTGAACATACAGGGTTTGCGCATCTTTTCGAACATCTGATGTTCGGAGGTTCTGTCAATATTGCAGACTATGATACTCCCGTTCAGAATGCCGGAGGAGAGAACAATGCGTGGACCAGTAACGATATGACCAACTATTACATCACACTCCCCTATCAGAATGTAGAAACCGGGTTCTGGTTGGAAAGCGACCGAATGCTCAGTCTGGACTTTAACCCTAAAAGTCTGGATGTACAGCGACAAGTGGTTATCGAAGAATTCAAGCAACGGAATCTTAATCAGCCCTACGGAGATGCCTCACATCTGATTCGGGAAATGGCTTATCAGACACATCCTTATCAATGGCCTACGATTGGTAAAGAAATCAGTCATATTGCAAATGCAACACTAGACGAGGTAAAAGAATTCTTCTATCGCTTTTATGCACCCAACAATGCAATTTTAGCTGTGACAGGACATATCAGTCTGGAGGAAACGATTCGCCTGGCCGAAAAATGGTTTGGCCCTATTCCGGCGCGGAATGTTCCGAAACGAAACCTGCCCAAGGAAGTTCAGCAAACTGCAATCCGTAGAAAAACAGTCGAAAGAAAAGTACCAGTTGACGCTCTGTATATGGCTTTTCACATGTGCGACCGTCATCATGCCGACTACCCGGTATACGACATCATAACAGATATTCTTTCTAACGGCCGTTCTTCACGTTTCATCCAACATCTGGTACAAGAAAACAAAATCTTTACAGGTATAGATGCATATATCACCGGCAGTATTGACGAAGGCTTGTTACATATTGCAGGAAAGCCTGCAGAAGGAATCAGTCTGGAGGAAGCAGAGAAAGCAATATGGGCAGAACTTGACGAATTGAAAAGAGTATCTGTGGACGAATTGGAATTGGAGAAGGTTAAAAACAGATATGAAAGCGAACAGATTTTCAATAATATAAACTATCTGAATGTAGCAACTAATTTGGCATACTTCGAACTCTTGGGAAAAGCAGAAGACATCAACGATGAAGTCAGAAAATATCGTTCGGTTACTGCCAGCCAATTACAGAAAGTAGCACAAAAAACATTTATACCCGAAAACTGTTCTATACTATATTATAAAGCAATTAAATGATTTCAAATAAGATTTCATCGCACTATAGCATTCTGCTCAAATTAGGCATTCCCATTGTAATAGGTCAAATAGGAGTAATTATACTGGGATTTGCAGATACCCTGATGATTGGTCACCACAGTACACAAGAACTGGCAGCTGCCAGTTTTGTTAACAACATGTTTGCCCTAGCTATTATCTTCAGTACAGGATTTTCATATGGGCTTACTCCTGTTGTTGGAAGTCTCTTTGGTAAAGGGGAGAAATTCAAAGTTGGTGAAACATTTAAAAACAGCCAAGTTGCCAATACTGTGGTAACAATCATTGTAATGGCGGCCATGACTGCATTGTATCTAAACTTGGATAAATTGGGACAACCTGAAGAGTTGCTTCCGCTTATTCGTCCATACTATCTGGTATTACTGGCCTCTATTCCATTTGTACTATGGTTCAATGGTTTTAAACAGTTTACTGACGGTATTACAGAAACCCGGATTTCGATGTGGATACTTCTTACGGGTAATATCCTGAATATTATCGGCAACTACATTTTAATTTATGGTAAACTGGGACTTCCAGAAATGGGACTTACGGGAGCCGGAATATCTACGCTGGCTTCGCGTATTATAATGGTCGTCATTTATATTGTCTTGTTTTTCGGAACAAAAAAATATCAGGAGTTCAAAACTGGTTTTCTGAAAGGTTATATCAATCGTAACGACTTCTGTCTACTTAATAAACTGGGATGGCCCATTGCAGGACAAATGGGTATGGAAACTGCATCATTTAGCTTGAGTGCTATCATGGTTGGCTGGCTGGGAGCAACCGGACTGGCCGCACATCAGATTATGATAGCTGTTTCACAAGTTTGTTTTATGATGTATTATGGAATGGGAGCAGCAGTTGCCATACGAATCAGTAACTTCTACGGGCAACAAGATACTTTCAATATCCGGAAAACAGCTCTAGCCGGATTCCATATCATACTTATTATGATTGTTTTATCTGCACTGCCCATTTTCTTACTCCGGAATCAAATTGGAGGTTGGTTTACTAACAGCGAAGAAGTCAGCCTGCTGGTAGCCCAACTGATAATTCCGTTGCTTATTTACCAGTTTGGCGATGGACTGCAGATTAACTATGCCAATTCACTTAGAGGAATTGCAGATGTGCATCCTATGATGATTATTTCATTCATTGCTTACTTCCTGATTTCTTTGCCTGCTGGCTATCTGTTTGGATTTGTATTCAATTGGGGAGTAATTGGTGTATGGATGGCTTTCCCGTTTGGCTTGACCAGTGCAGGAATCATGTATTACTTAAGGTTCAGATACAAAACTCATAAACTATCCTAAATTCATCATGCGTCTATCAACCCCTGTAAAAGTTGCTTTTGGTTATTTGCTGTTAACCGTGTTGTTAATTGTTTCGGTAAACTATATCTACCGACAAATGAAACAGCTCACACAAAGAAATAATATTGAAGAGCTACAAAACGAACGACGGCACCTGACACATACCATTGTCAGTCAACTTTATGCAGCAGAGGTTGTTGCACAGACATTGAGTGCAGGACAACTGGATAATTACTGGTCGTACCGTAAGGCTATGAAGGAAACCAAAAACTCCATTGACTCTCTTCGTAGCCTGTTAAACGACAGCATACAGCTCCTAAGGTTGGATACTGTACAGATTCTTCTCACCAAAAAGGAAAGAAATACCCGGCAGCTATTAACCGCATTGCAGGATAATGAGCCCGACAAGCTTTACCGTCAGCAAGTAGAAGAACTTATCCAGCAACAGGACTCCATTTTGGGACAACAGCATATCCATAAAAAAGTTGTTACCAAAAAGCATACTTCGTATACAGTAGAAAAAAAGAAAGGCTTTTTTAAACGTCTTGCAGCCGTATTTTCTCCAGGAAAAGGAGACTCGACCGAGGTAAGAAACGTCATTCAGGAAGAGTATGTAGATACCTTGACAGAAGCTTACAATCTGGTAGATACCGTTGCGCATTTATTGCACGGCATACAGACCAAAGTTTATGAAACCCGTCAGCAGCATACAGAACAAATCAATAAACGAATATATCTGATTCAATTAGCTGGCACACAACTCAGTGTTAAAGTAAACCAGTTACTGGAGGATATAGAAGCGGAAGAACAACAAGCTACACAGCTCAAAATACAAAAGGAACAAAGAGTCCGCAAGCACTCGGCTACTATCATTGCCGGGATTGCTGTCCTGTCGGTTGTTTTAGCGCTCTTCTTTTTCACCCTCATCTGGCGGGATATCAGTAAAAGCAATCATTACCGCAAAGAACTGGAAAAAGCCAAACAAAAGGCCGAAGATTTGTTAGTTGCCCGAGAAAAGCTGATGCTAACCATCACGCATGACATCAAGGCCCCGGTAGGTTCAATTATCGGATATCTGGATTTATTGGAAAGACTGCTTACCGAGAAAAGAGCTTGCTTTTACCTGAACAACATGAAAAACTCTGCACAACATTTGCTCAGCCTGGTAACTTCCCTGTTGGATTTTCATCGGCTGGATGTTCAGAAAATGGATATTCATAAGGTATCCTTCAATCCATTCGAGTTAATGGAAAGTATATACAACTGTTTTTTGCCCATTGCCGAGAAAAAGCAACTTCTTCTGACAAAAAAACTTGCATCTCCCCTAAATACCTCATTCATGGGAGACCCGTTTAGAATACGTCAGATAACAGAAAACCTGTTGAGCAATGCTCTTAAATTCACCAAAGAAGGAAAAATAGAATTGTTTGCTGCATACGAAAACGCACAACTGCATTTCTATGTAAAAGATACTGGATGTGGTATTACTCCTGATGAACAAAAGAAAATATTCCAGGAATTTACACGCCTGCGCAATGCTCAGGAACAGGAAGGTTTCGGACTTGGACTGGCTATCACTAAGAAGCTGGTTACACTATTAAGTGGTGACATCAGAGTAGAAAGTCGCATAAATGAAGGAAGCTGCTTTCATGTTTTTATACCACTTGGTGATCCTGTTCAAACGAACGCACCGAACGAGGAAAGAATGATAGACTTGCCCAATGCCCTGAGACTTTTACTAATAGACGATGATAGTATACAGCTGAACCTTACAAAATCAATGTTGGAGAACTTATACCATAATTCAAAGGAAAAACCAATAATAAAATGCTGTACTACATCAGCCGAATTATTCAGTGAACTGAAAGCACATACATACCATCTGATTCTGACAGATATTCAAATGCCTGAAATAAATGGTTTTGAACTTTTACAGAAAATTCGGAAAGAGGTCAAATTAGAAGGACAGACAAATGCTATCCCTGTCATTGCTATAACAGCAAGAGGAGATATTGATGAAAATGATTTTAAGAAACAAGGATTTGCCGGATGTTTACACAAACCATTCAGTTTGTACGAACTATACGAAGCTATTCATGAAGTTCTGAAAAACAGCAATTGCCAACTGCCCGAAAGTAACGCTTCTGCATTTACCCAAGTAAAAGAAAGTAACACTTCATCAGAAACACTTTGTTTCGATGACTTATTGGCTTTTTCTGCAGATGACGAAGATGCAGCAAAAGATATTATTCAGACGTTTATTTCTGAAACAGAGAACAGTCTGAAGAAGATAGAATTGGCACTCAAAGAAAACGACATGCATACATTATGTAATGTAGCTCACAAAATGCTGCCAACTTTCACCATGATAAAAGCCAACGAAATTTTGCCGGCTTTAAAATGGCTTGAGGCACAACGCAATGAATCCCAATTATCTCCACGTGCTATGGAAGAAGGAAAAAAGGTTGAAAAGTATACTCAATTTGTCATTGAATACACGCGAAAGAAATACTTTACGAAGTAATATTGGTCACACAATATAACAAAAAAAGAACTGCATCCACTCATACCGAGTAAATGCAGTTCTTTTTTTACTATACTGATTATGCACGAATCACAATGTGCATCAAATTTACCACACTACAATCTCATCAACAAAGATAAATCCTTTAGGATTCTTTGCCTTCAACTGAACATAACGGCCTTTCCAGTTTCCGGTAAAAGTATACTCTTCGAACAAAAGATCCGGATTATCCTGCTTAATTGTTGTAGACTTCTTACCGCAAGAAGTGAAGTTCTTTCCATCTTCTGAAACCAGAACTTCCACGTATTCCGGCTGATAAACACCTGGACCAATCAATTGCATCCAGCGAGAAGATACCTTATGGATATCTGTAACCTCACCCATATCGATTACACAGTCCAAATTGTCCAGATAACCTTGCCAACGACCATCCAGATAAGTAAGTCCACCACGATATCCGTCAACCAACGCTTTCATACCACCGGCCATATAACCGCTATACAGTTTACTGTTATAAGTAACCGGTTTGTTAATTGCACGGTGATAATCTACTTTCTTTTCAGTAGCAGTACCCTGCATCTTTCCATTTTTAAAGATAGCAGCTTTAATGTATGCTGAATCAGCAACCACAATACCTGCCGCAGCATCATAAACAGCAGAAGTTACAACTGGGTCTGTACCATCGGTTGTATAACGAATTTCTACCGGATATTTCTCTGCATCCAGATTTACACTTATCTGCTTCTTCAAAGTATCAACCTGCATAGTTACTTCAAGTTCATCAGAAAGTGGGAATGCATTGATACCACGTTTATGCAACAAGGCAACGTGCGCATTCATACGAGGCTTGAAGTCATTCCATTCACGAAGTTCCTGTGGAGTCCATCCTATTTCTGCTACAGCCAGTGCACGAGGGAACATCATGTACTCCAGATGCTCTTCATTAGGAATATATTCTGTCCAGGTATTTGCCTGAACTCCCAAGAAATGCTTCTCCTGTTCTGCAGTCAGAGAATCCTTAGGTATCGGGTTATAGCTATATACTTTCTTAATAGGAGTATAACCACCGATAGCATACGGCTGTGTTTTAGGATCTGCCTGATAAAAGTCAAAATACATGTAATTACCCGGAGTCATAATGACATCATGTCCCATACGAGCCGACTTAAATCCAGCAGCTTCGCCTCGCCATGACATTACAGTAGCATCGGGAGCAAGTCCGCCTTCCAAAATCTCATCCCAGCCAATCAGTCTTCTGCCCTTGGAATTCAAGAATTCTTCAGCACGGTGAATTATATAACTCTGCAATTCATCAACATGCTTCATGCCTTCCTTGCGCATCAAAGCCTTACACTTCGGGCAAGTTTTCCAGTTTTGCTTTCCAGCCTCATCACCACCGATATGAATATATTCTGAAGGGAATATTTCCATTACCTCTGTAAGTACATCCTCCATAAAAGTATATACAGCCGGATTACCTACACAAAAATCTCCGCCGGAATAAGGTTTGCCTGCACAACAGAGCTCTGGATAAGCAGCAAAAACTTCTTCCGAGTGTCCGGGGAACTCTATTTCAGGAATAACCACAATGTGCTTCTCGGCTGCATAAGCCACAACCTTTTTCATCTGCTCTTTGGTGTAATATCCACCATAAGCACCTTCTGTACCTTCGGGCACATACTTACGTTCTTTACCATCCCACCATTTTCTCCAGTCAGACTCAGTACGATATGCAGCCTGCGAAGTCAGTTTAGGATATTTGTCAATTTGCAAACGCCATCCTCCGGCATCTGTCAAATGCAAATGCAAACGATTCATCTTGTAAGATGACATCACATCGATCAACTTCAGCAACTCTGCTTCCGAGAAAATATGACGCGAAACATCCAGATGTAAGCCACGGTAAGGAAAGCGAGGAGCGTCTTCTATCTTAACATAAGGAATACCATCGGGCGTCAATAACTGCAACAAAGTCTGCTGTCCGTAAAACAAACCGGCTTCCGTAGCAGCCTTAACCACAATACCTTTGCCATCAACTTGCAATGTATATCCCTCTTCACCCAGCGATGCCAAAGAAGCATCTGCCAGATATTGTATTCCGCTTTTGCCTTGCGGATTCATAACCAAAGCACTGTCAGCAGCATAGTAACCTGCAACCACTTCCATCTGAGCAGGTTTTGGAATCAAATTTACGGATGCAACGGGCTTGTCTGACGAACAGGCAGAAAACAAGAGTCCGCATAATGCAGCTACTCCCGCAAGCATCTTTCCTGTGTTTTTTTGAGGTAAAGACATAATAATAAATAATAATGTAATAAATGAAACATTTAACAATGCAAGTTACAATTATTTTTTCATACCCACAAATTTTAACTTATGATATTACTTTTTGAAAAACATAAGATAGTACATATAAATCACAATTTAGTCTAGTTTATAAATAAAATATTTCCTCTTACTTTGCCATATGAAAACCACAAACATGATTCTATGAAGTCCAAACTAATTCTTTTATCAAGTATCATTTGTTGTGCATGCAGCAACACACAAAATTCCATTGACCTGTCTGGAGAATGGATGATAACCACCGACAGTACAAACTGGACGGGAAAAACACTCACACTTCCAGGTTCTCTCACTTCAAATGGAATCGGAGATGAAATCAGTCTCTCTACACTTTGGACAGGAACGATAGTCGATTCATCTTACTTTAAAACGGATGAATATGCTGCATACAGACAAAACGGGAATATAAAAGTTCCATTTTGGTTACAGCCGACACATTACTATAAAGGAGCAGCTTGGTACAGAAAAGAAGTCAACATCCCAAGCGATTGGAAAGGAAAAGCTATCGAACTTTTTCTGGAACGCTGCCACTGGGAAAGCCAAGTTTGGATAGATGGTGAAAAAATAGGAATGAATAACTCACTGGGTACTCCACATTGCTACGACTTAACCCAAGTCCTTACTCCAGGTAAACATACACTGGAAATTCGTATCGACAATCGGATTAAAGATATAGACCCGGGAAGAGACTCACACAGTATAACAGACCACACACAAGGAAACTGGAACGGAATCATTGGTGATATTTGCCTTAATGTCCGTCCGCTTGTTCATGTAGAAAATACAGCTATTTACACAGATATTGCCAAGAAAAGCATACGTGTAGATGTTTCTGTTTTAAATAAGACAGAGAAAATAACTCAGGCTATTCTGAAACTGAGTGCCAATAATAAGGAAATCAGCAAAAATGTTTCTCTTAAACAAGGTAGCAATAATATAGAAGCCACCTTAGAACTGGGAGAAGATGCACAGTTATGGGATGAATTTAATCCTTATCTGCATACCCTGCAAGTAAGTATTGAGGATACAGACAATAACACAACCGATACTACGACCGAGAAGTTTGGACTCCGTGAAATCCGCTCACGCAACGGTATTCTGGAGATTAACGGTCGTCAGCTATTCTTACGCGGTATGCTGGACTGTGCAGCTTATCCCAAAACAGGCTTTCCTCCAACAGATGAGGAAAGTTGGAGAAAACTTTTCAACAACTGCAGAAAACATGGTTTGAATCATGTACGATTCCACTCATGGTGTCCGCCTGAAGCTGCTTTTAATGTAGCAGACGAAATGGGATTCTATCTTCAGGTTGAATGTTCCTCATGGGCCAACGCATCTACGACTATCGGGGATGGAAAAGGCATTGACCAATATATATTGGACGAAAGTGAAAGAATGGTTAAAGCCTATGGAAACCATCCGTCATTTTGTGCCATGCTATATGGAAATGAACCGGCCGGTGCAGGCAGCAATGCCTATCTGGAAAAGTTTGTCAGCACATGGAAAGCCAAAGACAACCGCCGTTTATACAGCACTGCAGCCGGATGGCCCATGCTGCCTGTAAACGATTATCAGAACGATCCGACTCCACGTATTCAAGGTTGGGGTATGGAGCTGAAAAGTATTATTAATGCAGAAGCTCCACGTACTAACTACGACTGGTATGACTACACCAGTAAATATGAACAACCTTTCGTCAGTCACGAAATAGGACAATGGTGTGTATATCCTAATTTTAAGGAAATCAGCAAATACGACGGTGTCATGCGTGCACATAACTTTGAAATCTTCCAGGCATCCCTGAAAGCACACGGTATGGAACATCTGGCAGATAGTTTCTTGCTTGCTTCTGGAAAGCTACAAACATTATGCTACAAGGCAGATATCGAAGCCGCATTACGTACCAAAAACTTTGGAGGTTTTCAGCTGTTGGGATTATATGATTTTCCGGGACAAGGTACAGCCCTTGTAGGTGTACTGGATGCTTTCGGTGACGAAAAAGGATATGTAACCCCTGAAGAGTACAGCCGTTTCTGCAACCACACAGTTCCTTTGGCCAGATTGCCCAAGCTCATTTATACAAACGATGAAACGCTTAAAGCATCTGTAGAAATAGCCCACTTTGGTGAAGGTCCTATGCACCAGTGTCAAGCTGGATGGAAACTGACTTCTGGAACTCAAACACTGGCCGAGGGCAAATGGGCGCCAATTGATATAGCTATTGGCAACAACATTTCTATAGGAGAAATCGAGACTTCGCTTGCCAATATAAAAAATCCTGTGCAGGCTACACTGGAAGTCTATGTAAACGAATACAAAAACAGTTGGAACATCTGGATTTATCCGAAAGAAATGACAGCTGCAGCATTACTGCCTCAACCCAATTTGCTCGTGACAGACAAACTGGATGCCACAGCAATAGCTGAGCTGGAAAAAGGAGGTAACGTTTTGCTTTCATTCAGAAAAGGCCGCGTAAGTCCAGACATGGGAGGTGACATTAAAATTGGCTTCTCCAGCATATTCTGGAATACAGCATGGACTAGAGGACAGGCTCCCCATACATTGGGCATTCTATGCAATCCACAACACAATACACTACAAGAGTTCCCTACTGCCTACCACAGCGACTACCAGTGGTGGGATGCTATGAGCCACTCCAATGCCATAGAATTCAGTAAAATATCACCAGACATCAAACCGATTGTCAGAGTAATAGACGACTGGTTCACCAACCGCCCTCTGGCACTGCTTTTCGAAGTAAAAGTAGGTAAGGGAAAACTCCTTATAAGCGGTATTGACTTTTGGAGCGATATGGATAAAAGACCCGAAGCAAGACAATTACTATATAGTATAAAACAATACATGTCCAGCGGACATTTTAAGCCGGATACTGAAACTACTACATCGGCAATTCAATCTATTACTGCAAAGCACAAACAGAATTAAATAACAAGTGCTTTTTTGAAAAGACCAAAGGCTGTAGGGTATGTTCACCTTACAGCCTTTGTTATTCATTAAACCTTTATTTTCTAAAAGCCATTCCACCATAAAACGGTCTCTCATGGAGAGCCAAAATGACTTGCAGGTAAATAACATTTCATTAAGTACCACAAAAATTCTATTTTGTTACCCTTGTTAGAAACAAGTGTGGCGAGTAATCCCTATATTTGCATTAAAATGCAACGATTATGACAACCAACTCCATTCTAATAGTCGAAGACGACCTTACATTTGCAACCATGCTGAAAACATGGCTCGGCAAAAAAGGATTTACTGTAGACACAGCAAGCAACAATGCACGTGCTCGGAAACTGATCGAAGCACAAACATATAACCTGATTCTATCAGATCTTCGTCTGCCAGACCAGGACGGTATATTCTTGCTCAACTGGATGAGAGATAAAAACATAGAAACTCCTCTTATCATCATGACCAGTTATGCCGATATCCAAAGTGTAGTACATGCGATAAAACAAGGAGCAAGCGACTACATATCCAAGCCTATACAACCCGATGAATTACTGAAAAAGATAAAGGAAGCGCTCGCCGAACCGGCTACACAAGCCTCTAAAAATATGAAGAATAAAGAACAGGAAAAGAATTCCGACTATTCTTCGCAAAATTTTCTGGAAGGTGAAAGCGAAGCAGCCCGCCAGCTCTATAATTACGTAGATCTGGTAGCTCCTACCCCTATGGCCGTACTCATCAACGGAGCAAGTGGTACCGGAAAAGAGTATGTAGCACACCGGATACACCAACTCAGCAAACGGGCCGACAAACCTTTCGTTGCAATCGACTGCGGCTCAATCCCCAAAGAACTTGCCGCATCCGAATTTTTCGGGCATATCAAAGGGTCATTTACCGGTGCTGTATCCGACAAGACAGGTGCTTTTGTAGAAGCTAACGGTGGAACATTGTTTCTTGACGAAATTGGCAACCTGAGCTATGAAGTACAAATTCAGTTGCTCCGCGCCCTGCAAGAAAAACGTATCCGTCCAGTTGGTTCAAATAAAGAAATTGAAGTTGATGTCCGATTAATCAGTGCTACCAACGAAAATCTGACCGAAGCTATCGCCAGAGGAGATTTCAGAGAAGATTTATATCACCGAATCAATGAATTCACCCTGCGTATGCCTGCCTTAAAAGAAAGACAAGAAGACATTCTGCTGTTTGCAAACTTCTTTCTGGACCAGGCAAACCGAGAACTGGAACGCGATTTAACAGGGTTCGATTTCTCGGCATGTAAAGCTCTACAAAACTATTCGTGGCCAGGAAATTTACGCCAACTTAAAAATGTAGTAAAGCGTGCAACATTGCTGGCACAGGGAGAATTCATTACTGCCCGAGAACTTGGAGATGAAATTTGTACTCCCGAGAAACAAGAAACAATCTCACCACACAATTTTGCCTTACACGACGAGAATGCAGAAAAGCAACGCATACTTGATGCACTGTCGCAAACAGGAAATAACAAAAGCAAAGCTGCGTTATTACTTGGTATTGACAGAAAAACACTATACAACAAATTGAAACTCTACAATATTCCACAATAAAAGTGTGGAATATTTCCACACTTCCATAGATATTCTACACATACACAAGAGCTTAGAAACAGCTCAAAGCACTAATTATCAATAAATTACGTATTTATATTCTTTTTGGCACACCTCTTGCTGTATTGTAAGTGTAGAAATCATAAAGCTAAAACGACAGAAGCAGTTTAGCGATTAAAGGTTTTACAGTAATCATGTTATAAGAAAGTCTATAAAGTAGTAATAATCACAATGCTCATTTAATAGAGCACTGTCTCCCTTAACGAAGGAAGTACAGAAGTAATGAAGATGCCTATGTGGAAAAGGGACGCTGTGAAAGCGTCCCTTTTTCATTATTCTACACCAAAGCCATTCCACAAGTTTCCGGCAGGCAATGGAGCTGTCAAATCTATCAATTCCTTGGATACAGGATGTATAAAGCGTATGCGGCGGGCATGCAGGCAGATACTGCCATCCGGATTAGAACGCTGCGCACCATACTTCAAGTCACCTTTTATAGGACATCCCATCTTTGCCAACTGGCAACGTATCTGATGATGCCGTCCCGTTTTCAAGTCAACCTCCAACAAATAATAATTTTGAGAATGACCTATCAAACGATAATTAAGGATAGCTTTCTTGGAGTTTTTCACCTCCTTATCGTAAGCATACGATTTATTCTGTTTTTCATTTCTCACCAGAAAATGAACCAGTTCTCCCTCCTCTTGAGGCGGGCAGTTTTTTACAATAGCCCAATAGGTCTTTTTCACCTCACTCGTACGAAACATTTCATTCAAGCGAGTCAATGCCTTACTGGTCTTTGCAAAAACCACAAGTCCGCTTACAGGACGGTCCAAACGATGCGTAACCCCCAAAAAAACATTCCCGGGTTTGGCATATTTTTCTTTCAAATATGCCTTGACCGTTTCAGACAAAGGAACATCCCCTGTTTTATCGCCCTGCACTATCTCTGAAGCTGTTTTATTAACAACTATAATATGATTATCTTCGTAAACTACAGTCATCGGCCTCACAAATTAAACGCGGGTGAAGCAGACTGACAGAGCCATATCAACCCCTTCCTGTCTGCATCATCCGCGCTGAATAAAAAATACCTTTACGGCAATATTACATATTCATACCACCATCAATCTGAATAACCTGTCCAGAAATATAAGAAGACAAGTCAGAAGCCAGGAACAAAGCAGTATTTGCTACATCCTCAGGTGTACCTCCACGACGGAGTGGAATACGTTTATACCATTCAGCCTTCACATCATCAGACAGCTGAGCAGTCATTTCAGTAATAATGAATCCCGGAGCAATAGCATTAGCTCTGATTCCGCGAGAACCAAGTTCCTGAGCAATAGATTTAGCCAGACCAATCATACCAGCCTTAGAAGCTGAATAGTTGCACTGACCAGCATTACCGTGAACACCTACTACAGAAGCCATGTTAATGATGTTACCGCTTTTCTGACGCATCATAATCGGTGTACATGCATGGATAAAGTTGAATGCAGACTTCAAGTTAACAGCGATAACAGCATCCCACTGAGCTTCGCCCATACGCATCATCAAGCCATCTTTTGTAATACCGGCATTATTCACCAAAATATCAATAGAGCCAAACTCTTCTTTAATCTGCTCTACTACTTTTGCAGTATCTTCAAAGCTTGCAGCATTAGAAGCGTAAGCCTTAACTTTTACACCGAATGCAGCAATTTCTTTTTCTGTATTCTGTCCGTTTTCATCGATTACCAAGTCTGTAAATGCAATGTTTGCACCTTCAGAAGCAAATTTTAATGCGATAGCCTTACCGATACCACGTGCAGCACCTGTAATAATAGCTGTCTTTCCAGTTAATAATCCCATAAATATTTTAGTATAAATAATTAATAATTTTCATTTTCCTGCTGGTCACACTTTCTGCCCAGTGCACCATAAACAATATTGGCTACATAGCGCCATCCCGTCTCGTCATCCAGCTCCTCGCCTATCTGTCCGCGAATGTATGGAACTTCTATGCCCTTTACACAATAGTGCAATATATCTGCAGTAATCTGTATGTCATCAATATGGAACAAGCCCAGTCTTTTTCCGTCTGCTAAAATTGCAGCTATCAGTTTTACTTCTTCCTTATCGAAGTTCTTCCGGACCTTTTCTACCTTCCAAATATCTCTGAAAAAATCGGCCCGTAGGGTTCCGTTCCGGTAAACAACCATCTTTATAGAATCAAGATGTGTCTGTATCAGCTCAAGAATCTTAACATCAGGAGCACAGTCTTTGGCAGCCGTCTTCTCCAATACTTCTAGAAGCATATCAAGCTCGGACTCCACCACAGCCATGTATATTTGCTCTTTACTCTTAAAATAAGTATAAAGTGTGCGACGACCTTTTTTCGATGCTACTGCGATATCGTTCATCGTAGTGTCTTCTACACCTTTTTTTGCAAATAACTGACGTGCTACATCAACCAATTTTGTTCTTGTTTTCGATACTGCCATTCTCTCTCTAATTGCACATTCGTAGTAAATTGTGAGCAAAATTACGCTTTTTTCTTGATTCTACATAGATTATCAACGCTTTATTTTCATTTTTCGGTATTAACCGGACCGTAACCAATAAAATTTATAAGCCATAATTAAAGCTCAAGGTATCTATCTTCTATCGCACTTAAATATTACACGGATTTTAACATATATATAATATATTGAAATTCAACATATTATAAAATAATCAGAAAAATATTTCAAAAAAACTTCTAGAAAAATTTGGAGATTCAAAAAAAAGCCGTACCTTTGCAGTGCAATTGAGAAACAAAGCAACAATAAATAAACATCGCGGAGTGGAGCAGTTGGTAGCTCGTTGGGCTCATAACCCAAAG
>CAJKDC010000023.1 GCA_905198575.1 uncultured Bacteroides sp.
AAAAGCTGAAGAGCATCATGAAGAATATCCACGAAGCTTGCGTTCAGTACGGTACCGAACCAGACGGTTACATCAACTATGTGAAAGGTGCAAACGTTGCAGGTTTCATGAAAGTTGCCAAAGCAATGATGGCACAGGGTATTGTATAATATCAAAAAATCATATCAATCAAAAAAAGACCAGCCTGAATAAACAAGCTGGTCTTTTTTTGATTGATATGGATTGATTAAAATATTTTTCCACAAAGACGGAAATTCAAAACCGGATATACCGTAATCTTACTCATTGTTTTGATAATACCTCCTTCATCTCCACCTACACTTTCAGCAGTCAGTCTGTCCTGATTACAATACAATTTAGGAGAGTTCCAGAACATACAGCCTAGTTCAAACATAAAGCCAACACGTTTGTTGGGAACTGCTCTACCAAAACCTAATCCTACATAAGGTTTAAATGCAGCTGTTTCAATCTTTGCATTGATATTACCGTCTGCATCCGGTTTCAGCAGATAATCACCCAGTTCGTATCCTATCTGCTCTTCGGCTGTTGCAGTAGCATTATAGTCTGCAAGTTCTTTCAATATACCGTTTTCCTTATTATAAGCCTTTACGATAGTAGAAGAGCCAAAGTATGCACCTGCAGTTACATGGAAACTGCTCGATCTGAATGGATAGACATCAACTAAAATTTTTCCGTTAGTAAAACCTGTCTTAGCTTCAATCCCTACAGACTCCGGGAAATTATAACCCGACAAACTTGGTGTATTGATATTCAAATCTGTATCCACCCCAATTTTAGGGAATGTGGCAAATCCGGCACGAGCCTGCACATAATGTCCTATCGGCATAGCTACATCTACACCAATACCTGGTGTACCAGCAGTAATACCTACCGATAAATGATTAAACAAGTTCTTGTCTTCCTGAGCGTTTGCTGTAAAAACAGATGCAAACATCATCATCAATGCTAAACCAATGTAATTCAATTTCATTTTTCAGATATACTTTGAGTTAATAAATTAGTGTTCGCAAAATTACAAAAAATTAATATAAAAATAATAGAAGCACTAAGTTATAACAATTTTCTCCTTTAAAAGGTTCAAAGTACATCCCTATTTTTTTATCTATTGGCTACAGATAATGACTGGGTAGCCATCTGATAAGTTACCACATAGCAGGTGTTGAAAGCTAATGATTTGTTTTCATCCGCCCCATATTCACCAGATAAAGTAAACTCCTCATTATCGGTATTCGTCAACTGAAGTGTATAACTAAAAGAGGCACTCTCGCTATATGGGAAATAAGCTATTTCATCATCCTGCAATGTTACCTTACGTTCACCTGATGCAACGGTAAATGTGTAGTCACTTATCCAATCCAGTGATGCTGGCATAGATAATTTCACAGCAAAGTTTACCATGGGGACCTGCACTTTTACAGGAGTGATTTCTCCTCCTTTTACTTCAAAAGGCTGTTCTTTATAATAAATAGGTTCCCCTTTCTCTTCATTCGTCCATTCTGCATCAGATTCGTAATTTTCACTATATACTTTCAGTGAATAATCTGTCGCAGCTTCCAGTTTAATTGTATTTTCTAACTCTTCTACTGTAAGTGTACTTTTCAGTTCTCCACCTTTATAGAGTTTTACAATCCAAGATTCATCTACAGCACGTGACTTGACTTCCGTAACTGCTTGGTTTTGTATTTCAATTCCAGTTAAAGAAAGATATCCCTCACCGGAAGTGGAAGGTGTTTCTTCCTGCTGACAACTAGACAACAGAGAGATTCCCAATAAACTATATAATACATTCTTTTTCATTATCCTTCTCTATTTATCATAAACTAAAGATATATCATCAATATATAATTCACTTCCTCTGAATTTAGGATTAGCAGAATTAGAACTTGTTAAACCTCCAGATTCTCTAGATTCCACTTCATTATTAAATCCAGATTTAAAAACGAGTGAAATCTTATCAGGCGATAAACTCATATATTCACTATCATAACAAATATTCAATAAACATTCAGTATAAGACTGAACATTGTTTACCTCATTCAACGCAGCAGAACCAATCAACTGTTCGCCACTAAAAATTTGAATACAGATATCTGAAGAATCCCCTAAATATGGAGAATACTTATACCAAAAACGAACTCCAGTCGGATGAGATTTAAATTCTATACCTTTAGTATTATATATTCCCAAAAACAATTCACTAGGAGTTACATTTTTAGGACTATTATAAGTACCACCATAGCCATATCCCATTGTTACAATCCAAACAGCTGTATCATCTTCACTATTAGGCCTCACATCCGATATCGGACGAGTACCAGAACGAGTATTGTAACTGTAAGATGTTATTGGGCAGTTAGGAGTAGTCATTTCATTTAAAGTAGCCCATCCTGCCCATTCATATTGTGCTCCATGTCCATTCCATCTATTCCCATCTTCTCCTCTTATAATTGAATAATTACTCAAATTACCATTCTCTAAATCAATAATAGGATAGGTAGTTACAGCCACAGTTTCACCTTCAACTTCATCACGATAAACCCCACGAATATAATAAGTACTTCCCGGGGTTAAATCCGCCTTACGTAAATCTTCACCGAAATCAGTCCAGTTAGTTTCACCATCAATACTAAACTGATATCTCATATTTTCACTAAGAATCTCATAATCTCCGCTTATTACATCTTCAGCAAGAAGAGGATTCATAGTAAATTCCTTAGTCCAAATATTGCCAGGATAAGCACTCACTTTAAACTCCGGTTTATTACAAGTAAGAGTAAATCTACGTGCTGAAAGATCTGTTTCCTTATCGCTACTCCAACGATTGTTTGCTTTTGCATCCACTTCAATAGTCGAAGAAACTGTATTTCCAGCATCCGTCATCAACTGTGGTATTAATGAAGAAAAATCAAGAACGGCCTCTGTTGTTCCAATTTCGGGTAAAGTAATTCCCAAAGCTTTTTCTACAATATCTTTATCTTCAGCATTCGAAAGCAAATACCCTTCTTCCCGATTCAAAGAAGCGAACTTGGCATCAGCAGAGGTAAACTTCAACTTCAAATCCTGCAACGGAGAAGACAATTTCAAATTAATAACAGCCGACTTTTTCTCTGTTTCAGCAAAAGCCAATTCATTATTCACAAAATCAGTTGATTCAAATTTAGGCTTCAGCATATACTCCACAGGAATAGTTTCCACAACTGTAACTGTCTGCACCTCCATTTTCTCTATGGAAATATTTGCTCCAGCTTCTGTGGATAGACGCAATATTGCATGATCCCCTGCCTTGAATGGACTTACTAATTTCTCATGCTGCAATTCATACGTGCGTTCTTCACTTTGTTCCTTTAAAGTTCCATGAAACTCTACAGTAACAACAGAACCGGCACGGAAGTAAGCACTTTGATTACCACTAATTTCAAGCGATTCATCACCTACCGATACGGTTACATAATAAGAATCATATACCTTTGCAATGCTTTCATCATAAACGACAGACAATAAAGCATTAGCAACTTTACAAGGTACAGAAACTTCAGCAGGTGTATCTTTCTTCACTTCTACCCCAGTAACAGTTCCTAAATAATAAGGTGTATCCACAGCCAAAACTGGATTTTCTCCAAACCATGCACTCACATTATAAAAACCGGCAGGAGCCTGAATCAACTCTTCCTTATATTTCCCATCATACACTGGCGTATCAGTAGAAGTACGTACAATCTTCAAATTAAAATCCGTTGTTAGTGGATTCTCCAGCTGTAAAGGAGTAGAGCGAGCCTCTACACTGACACCATCTGCCAATGTCACTAAAAAGCCACTCTTACCGATATATTCCTCTTCTATATCAGTACGGTTACAAGACAATGCCAAAACTGATAGTGACACTAGGCATAACACAATATTTTGCTTGATTTTCAGTACCTTTCTATTCATAAATTAATTCCATTTCATCCAACCATAACTGACTGCTCACTCCACCAGTAAACAGGTTTCCATATTTACTTGAACTACATACAATAATAATGTATTTAGGAGTTACATTTCGATAATACTCTAGCGGTATATCGACTTGCTTATATCCATTTTGTTCACTTCCACTTACATTTGCATCCGATTCAAACTCTCCATAAGCAATTACAGGAGTAGCCTTAGGATTAAATTCATCCTTTTGGCGAGTTTTAATTTGCATTTTCTCAGAAGTAAGCGCAACATACACATGACAAATATCATTTTTGCCCTTCAAAGCTGCCATTTCAGGAAGTGTATCATCCACTTTTGCTATCGGAGAAGTAATATACTTGCAATGAATTCGCAAAGCTGATGGAAAAGCAGAAAAATCTCTTCCTAAAGTCAGGATACCATGCGTACCATCCAATTCAAAATCACCGGTAAACAGGTTACCGGCAGCTAAACCTTTTAATACAACAGATTTGGAAGCCAAAAGAGCTGCTTTTCCAGAACCATTACACGTTTCTGTAGTAGGGGTTGTATTACTGTCACCTATGGTTGTGGACCCCGCATTACCAGTATCCCAAAAAGCAGAACTTCCTGTCTCCCACGGATTCCATAACATACCATTCGCTTTTTGTTCACTGTTCCAGTCCTCCAAAGTCCCATTAGTCAATGGCGTTGCCGGAGCAGTAGTAAACGCCTGTGCTTCACCAGCTACCCCGTCAATCGAAACTCTATATTGATACGAGGTACCTCCCTTTAAGCCAGAAATCACCGCTGAATAATTCGTACCGTTCACCGTTACTGCCGATTGGGGTAATGTAGTCCAACCGGCAGCAACTTCCTCTTTATATTCTATTACAGGTGTTTTACCGCTCTGAATATTTCCAGACAGCGTAGCACGACTTGTCATTGCAAATACATCTCCCCCAGAAACATTAGCTTCACGCTGATAAACATAAACCGTCCATTCTCTGGCTACATCTTCCCAACCACGAGACACAAAAAACTTCTGCGGACTAGAAAAATCATGAATAGTGGTAGGATCAGGTGATACAGAACCTGATTGTCCTCCTAAATTCAAAGTATTTACCTGAATGTTATCCAAAGGCTGATCAGGAGATACATAAATTACAACAACACGATTTTCCTCATCTATAACAGAACTTACCTGCCCTACTACGTCTATATTGCGCTCAATAATCTGGTTCACTGTTACTGTCCAAACATAATCCTGATAAGTTTTCAGAGTAAAACTTACCGGAGAAGTAAAATCAACATGCGTATCAGCTTCATTGGCAGGTTCTTCAAATCCTGTTGTCGGGAACTTTGAAGCATCTGCACATACACTGGCATCATCCACTGTAATGGTAGCATTAGAGGATACAGTAAACCGCGTCACCCGCAATTGGGTCAAATCTACCGTATCATCCACATAAAGTGTTACTGTATGTTTAGTTGCGTCTATTACAGCCTGCGCATCTCCACCTTCCGACGGTGCACACTGCCCCTCTACTTCAAACGATTCTATATTTCCAGCTACAATAGAATAAGGAATATCATTCTCTATCTTGCAAGCATGCAAGGCCAATATCCCAATCAACACATAAACAATCTTTTTTATCATAAAAAGTCTATACTAGAGATTTATAAATAAAAGGTCATACCAATATTGATAGAAAACAAATTGATTTTAAAGTCACCCGAGGACACACGCCGTTTGCCCTGTTCAACTTGATTTGTTTTTTGATCAATCCACTTAAAATCAAATCCCATTACACCTACAGATACTTCTACAGCGGACCAATCTGTAATAAAGGCAGTCAACCCTGGAGCAAAGCCAATTTCCAGATTATGAGCTGTTTCAAATGTACCATCGTATTTTTCTCCAGAACCTGTAGAGTTTTTTCCACGTGCATATCCGTAAGTCAAACGACACTCATTAAACAAGCCGAAGATTTTGCTACTACCCACAGGTATATAAGTTCGCAAAAAGCCAGATACCTCGTATTTATGTTCCAAATAATATACATCATCCAGGCTTATATTAAAATCTTCGCCTAAGTTCAATTCAAAGTTACCCATATCCAGGTAGGTGCGATTATAGGCCATACGCACACCAGCCGCCATATTATCACGGAAGAAATATCCTACATAAGGACTAACTTTAAAGTCATATCCCAATCCTTCCACATTTTTCAGAACTAGAAAGTTCAGATTTTCCTCATCATGTTCAGAGTATGACACTGTACCTCCAGCCATCCACTGACCTTTAGGAATAAAAACTCGCTTTTGTATCTCCCGATCTATACGAGTCATGCGAGGACGCTTAGCTGAAGCAGAAAGTATTCCTGCAAACAGCAGCACAAACACAACAAATACTTTATTTTTCATTATTCATAAGGATAACCGAAAACGGAGAAGAACTTTTTTCTTCCCCATTTCCGGTTAAAGTTATAATATTATATTTCTATTTTATTCTTGTAAAGATGGCTCACCATCGTAAATTAACTCAAAGTCATCTACATACATCAAGCTACCGGTACTTCCTGTAAAATAATCACCATATTTACTTGCTGAAGCTACCACTATTATATATTTAGGCTTACGGGTTAAATCACGATATTTCAGGTCAATTGTAAATTCTTGCCATTCACCCGTACCTTTTGCTTCTTCATCGGTAATAGAACCATACGCAATGATATTCGGATTATTGGTAGAGAAATCAATCGCATTCTTATATTTGAAATTAACCGGATCATCACCACTTAAATCACCATTGACTTCGTATGCATATTTATGACCTTCGTAATCAAAGCCTTCATTATCCACTAAAACAATATAAATACCACACAAATCACCACCAGCTTGCTGAAGCAATGTCTTATATTCTCCTCCATCTTCCGGATAATCAACATTCGTACCTCTATTATACTTAAACCATCCTTTCATTTGAGTAGGACGTGACGTAAAAGGTTGTCCGAAGTTTATTTTAGCCTGATAAGTTGACATATTTGCACTACAGAAATGACCTGTATAAATATTTCCAGCGGCAAACTTACCCATTTTTAAAATTTTTACGCCAACCCATTGAGATTGCATCTTCACGCTTTTTCCTCCTAAAGTATGCATTTCCGTTTCTTCTGGCGATGTCGGATTTTTACTCAATGTAACTGTTCCACCATTTCCTGAATCCCAGAAAGAAAATAACATCTTATTAGAGTCAAAAGCAGTAGCATCACCTGAAGCAATTGCATACCAAGGTGAACTATCTTTCTCTTCTTGCCGCCACCAGTTATCAAAGTTGCTATTTGGAAGAGCTTCTACCGTTTCCGTAGTAAATTCTGTTACGCTACTTATATATTCCTCTTCACCATATACCATCCGGCATTCATATACGGTAGCTGGTGTCAATCCTTCAACTTTTGCCTTATAAGTTTCCTCTTCAACAGTAGTTACCAAAGGAGTCCATTCTTCAGTATTTTTCTGACGATACTCCATCACCATCTTAGTCGGTTCCAAGCTTTCCGTTGTAACAGCAGTTCCTTCCAAATACGCAAACTTAGACCATGCATTAGTAGAAGAAACTGTCAATGTTGTTTTCGGTTGAGTAGAAATAGTTACATTATATGTATAAGTCCGTGTTGTTTCATCAATAGAAATACTTACATTTCCTCCTGTTATTTCACCTACTTTATATTTCAAGATATAATGATCACGAGCCTGAACATTTTTAATTGTATCAGTCTGCGAATTTTGAACATCCTGCTTATTAACCACATTAACCGTTGCTTTCAAATCCGTTACCGGGAAATAAGCTGACTTATTTTCCTGCCCCATAACAAATTTAAGTGCGGTAATACCTGCATTCTCCGAATTATCATCTACAGTCACATCCGCTTCCTTGAAAGCATCAATAAAAGACTGGTCAAATATCACTGTAACCTTTACATTAGCAAGCGTACAAATTACTGTTTCATTAACTTCTTTGTCCTTTTCAATATTAATTTCAGCACTTCCTGCATAATAAGGTTTGTCGAATCCAGACGTTTTACCATCGAAACCAGCTGATGAAGCTTTCAATGTATATGTACCAACAGGTAAAGCGATCTGCTCACCCTCCCATTCCGTCCAATCATTGGTTTGTTTTACAATCTCCCCATCTTTCGCAATAATTTGCACGGCTATTTGTTTCGGATTATATGGAGTTTCTGCACGTGAAATAGCAGAAGTATTTACTCCTAAATCTAAACGAAGATAACCTATATTTCCATTTGAAAAATCCTGTTCCTGCTGGCAAGAAACCATAAAAACAAAGGACAAAAGAATAACTAATATAGAATTAACCTTTTTCATCTTTCTTATTTATTAATGGTTACACTTACTTCATCAGAAGCTTTGTTTCCATTCATATCTTCTACCACGACCTGAAATACATGAGCTTTGGGAGCAGTTTCATTATAAAGATTCATCAAGAAGAAGAAAGTAGACAATGGAAAATCATAAGATGTTACATTACTTTTTGGAACTTCTATTGACATTTGAAGTTCTTCAAACAAGGAGACCACAGCTTCATTTTCAACCATTTCAACACCACTCTCAACAAAATCCAAGCCGCTTTCAACCATATCACCTATTGCCTTTCCAAAGCCTTCATTACCAGCGACAATCTTGACATTCATAGATTTCAAACCGGCAGGAGCATTAATTTTAATCACGGCGTCAGCCGGAGCATCTCCCGCTGTAATTGAATAAGTTACATCCTGCTTTTCAATAGTTGGCAATTTTTCATCTCCCGGTGGATTTGGTGTAGGAACATCCACCACCGGTATTTCCACAGTTTCATCCCGTCCATCAAAAGTAATATCTACACTCACATTAAACCCAAGCTGTGGTTTTTCTCCCGGTTCAGGAGTAGGTTCTTCAATAGCTCCAATATTGATATTCAAAGCATCTCCACCTGTAAAATTAGGATTACCATTCTCATAATTTTCATTTGCATCAGCCTTAGTAAATTGCTTTTGGTCACGCACCTTTACACCATCCGTTGTAACGGCGGTAATATCCATTGTCAACGTAGAAACATGCGCATTCTCACCAAAATACCAATATACAACATTATTTTCCACATCAGCTTTAGTAAATTTCAGCACATGATCTGAGCCATCATTTAAGTTAATGGTCCATTCCTTAAAAGCTGCCTTAAAATCATCGCCTAACTTCAATGATATTTTAGTATTGAGCATTTTACATACCATATCCAAAACAGATACCACTCCTTTAGTAATGGTCATTTCCTTTTCACCTCCATAATATGGCGATGTCATAGATGTTTTAATGTCTCCTGGCGTATGCGAATTGACAGTATAAGTTCCTACCGGTAAGCTCAACGGCTTTTTCATTTCCTCATACGTACCGTTATAAGCTTCTTCTTCCGTATCCTTGTTGACTATCACAACTGGGTAATTCCCCGGAGCTTCAGAATTCGCTCTACTCTGAGCAGCACTCTCAGATACAGAAACAGTCAATTCCAATGCGCCCATTTCCGAATTTTCACCTTTGGGTCCGGTCAGCTCATCCTTCAATTCACACGAAGACAGTGCACCCAAACAGAACAAGCTTGCTATGATTGCTATTTTTTTCATTTTTCTATTCTTAATTTAATCCTACTTATTTCCATTCACCCGGAACAGTTATGTCCATTTCATGGTCATTGGTCGATTCATCGATCTCAATCTTGATGCCCAGCTTACCTTCTTCCTGTGTAACAACCGGAGCAACTTTCAATGTCATTGCTTGTTTAGGACTTAACTCGTAAACCTTGTCAACAATTGTAGTTTCTCCAGCTTTTGAAGTTTCATCAGGAATCTTCACTAAAGTAATGTTCATCGTAACTTGTTCCTTATCATTCACTTTCAAATAAACAGGGTCGGTATCAGTCTTTTTCCATACAAAAGTTTCGTCAGCAGACATAGCACTTGTTTTGATTACCACTGAATAATCACTGAAATAAGTGTCCATATCTTCCGAAAAATCAACTGTTACTTTAGCACACACAGGCTTACATACTGTAGACAGTGTCAGTGGGTCTTTCTCTGTTCCTGTAACCTCTAATGGTTCACTTATACCTTCTACATACATAGCAGTCACAGATACAGGAGTATCTTCCCCATAAAAAGCCTTCAGCTGATAACTTCCGGCATCCACTTTCAAAGTTTGGGGAAGTTTGGCATAGGACCATTCCTGATTAACTTCTCCATCCTTCAACAATTGAACAGTATAATTGTCCAAATTTTCATAACTTGCTTCATTCAAAGCTCTTGATTGAAAACCAGCATCAGCCTGTACAGACAGAGCGATTAAACTCTCTCCAGAGGGCTGCACTTCATCTGATGAACAAGATGTAAAAAGCATCACAGCCAGCAACAGACTATTCAAAAATAAAGTTTTTATTTTAATCATAATTTTAAATTATTTTTCAAGGCGCAAAGTAACAACTTATTAACTCCACGTACAAGGTCTATTTTTTTTATTTCTGTTCTATTTTTTATATTAACAGTTCATAGGAAGTAGAAAACAGGCAAATAAATAGCTGATTTTATAGTTTTTTCCGTTTTTCCGGAATGTTCTTATTTCAATTATTACTACATTTGTCTATAGCAAAATCTAAATATACTTAAACCTTATGGAAAAAGAATTACCGCATCTGGAACTGCCCGAGGAATGGATGGTAGGAACAGATATCAACAAAAGCCTGTTGCAACTTTATACCAATTTCCCCTGCCGGCTGAAATCAGAGATTTTTGTACTGTGCAAGGACGGCGAGATTGAAGCATCGGTCAACCTGAACCGGATTACCGTAAAGGCCAACGATTTTATGACTATCATGCCGGGCAGCATTTTCCAAATACATAAAGTAGACGGAGACATAAAAATTTATTTCGGAGGATTCTCTTCTGTATTTATCGAGAAATCTACTCCCAGTAAGGAGATTGTAAAAACCATGTTTTTCACCATCGGCCACCCGCTGGTTCATCTTTCACCGGAGGGAGCATCTTTGCTGGAAGATTTATTCAACTTTCTGATAAAGGTTTATTGCTTTTTCGACGAAGAGAAGCGGAAAAACATATCCCCGTTGTTCTATCATAACATCCATGCCATGATGGCCGCTCTCTACCAGGAACACTCCAAACAGCCGACCAGCATGTCCAAAAGTGAACAGATTAGCCGGAACTTTATGCAACTGGTTACCCAGAATTATAATAAAGTAAGAAATGTATCCTGGTATGCCCATGCCATGAACCTTTCGCAAGCGCACCTGTGTACTACCGTAAAGCAGGTCACCGGCAATACCTGCATCGACCTGATAGCGAAAATGGTAATCATGGATGCCAAGTCGCAGCTCAAGCTCAGCAGTCTGTCGGTACAGGAGATTGCAGAGTCGCTGAGTTTCTCGAACATGTCTTTCTTCGGGAAGTATTTCAAACGGTATGTGGGCATGAGTCCGCAGGAATACCGCAACAATGCATAATCTAGTATTAACCCTATATTTCGTATCACGACATGAAAATTATCAAGCCCGTTTTTTTAGCTGCGTTAATCGCATGTACATGCTCCTGCATACAGGAAGAGGCTCCTAATGCAGAAGCCGACATCCTCAGCTGCTCACTCCCTGCCGAAATTCTGGCTAATGGGGAGATACGTGTAGACCAGCCATACGATGAAGAGATAAAGGCTTATCCTATATATATACAGGTAAAAGAGCAGACCGACCGTTCTGCCCTGGCTCCTACTTTCGAACTGACCGAGGGAGCTGCCATCTCTCCGGCAAGCGGCAGCGTACAGGATTTCACCAGTCCGGTCAGGTATACGGTTACATCGGAAGACCAGCAGTGGCACCGTACTTATGCTGTATACGTAAGCGTACAGCATGCCACAAACATTCCTACGGTTTTTCACTTCGAAACGACCAAGGATAACGGCAAGTATTACGAATTCTACGAGGAACAGAATAACCAGTCTGCCACCTGGGCCAGCGGAAACGGTGGCTATGCCTTGGCTGTAAGTCAAGCCGGCAAGGATAATTATCCTACCACACTTGAGCCCAACGGATACATTGGCAAGTGCGTCAAACTCTGCACCCAAAAAACCGGAAGCTTGGGAGCCATGGTGGGAATGCCCATTGCTTCGGGCAACCTGTTCCTGGGACAGTTTAGCATTACCAATGCCATAGCCGACCCTCTGAAAGCGACACAGATAGGAATTCCTTTCTACAGCAAACCAGTGAAACTGACCGGATATTACAAGTATAAAGCCGGAGAAAAATTTTATGCAAACGGACAGTATACCGACCAAAAGGATAGTTTCGACATTTATGCCATATTCTACAAGTCCGACGAGGGGGTACAGTTTCTGGATGGCAACATCGCCACAAACAATTTTGAGCACCCCAATATGGTGGCTTTTGCACGGCTGACGGATAAAAAAGAAACGGATGAGTGGACTGCTTTCGAAATCCCGTTTGAATACGAACGCTACGGACAGGAAATTGATGTGAACCAGTTGCAGGAAGGTAAATATAAAATAGGTATTGTACTTGCTTCAAGCATCAACGGTGCTTTGTTCGAAGGAGCTCCGGGAAGCACGCTGCTGGTCGATGAGATGGAATTAATTTATGAATAACAAGCGGATATTTTTAGATATGAGAAAAAGTATTTTTATATTGTTTGCCACGCTGTTGGCAACGGTTTCCTTTGCACAGGAAAACACTTCGCCTACCCTGCTGAAAGCTGCTCTGCACGGATGGGAATACGAACTGAGAGCCGGAATCAGCATCGGAGGTACGGCACCGATACCTTTCCCGCAGGAAATCAGAAGCATCGATTCATACGACCCTACCCTGGCTATTCTGCTGGAAGGGAATGCCTATAAATGGTTTGGAAAAGACAAGAAATGGGGAGTCATAACAGGAATCCGGTTCGAAAACAAGAATATGGAAACAAAGGCTACCGTGAAAAACTATTCCATGGAAATCATTGGCAGTGACGGAAACCGTCTGAAGGGGAACTGGACCGGAGGGGTAAAGACCGTGGCCAGAAATGCCTGTCTTACGGTACCTGTGCTGGCTGCATATGCAGTTAGTCCCCGCTGGAACATCAAGCTGGGCCCCTATGTCAGCTATGTCATGGGACACGATTTCTCCGGCGAAGTGTACGAAGGTTATCTGCGGGAAGGAAATCCTACGGGCTACAAAATTGTTTTTACAGACGGAGCTGTAGCCAAGTATGACTTTGAAGATGACCTGCGAAACTTTCAGTGGGGTATTCAGGCAGGTGCCGACTGGCGTGCTTTCAAGCACTTGAAGGTTTTTGCCGATGTGACTTGCGGCATGAATGATATTTTCAAAAAGGATTTTCAGACAATCACTTTTGCCATGTATCCCATATATGTAAATCTGGGATTTGGCTATGCGTTCTAAACAGGAACGCATAAAAAAGAAAGGCATGTGTAAATGAGAGTTTTTCATTTCGCATGCCTTTCTTTTTTTATTTTACCGGTCAGAGTGGTTATGCCTTAACCATCTTGATACCCAACTGTACTTTGGATGTCTTGTCTACGATGTCTGTAAAGTTGTCCAGTATCTGACTTACAAACATAGCTGCAAATTCTCCCATTGCTCCGGCATTGGCTTTTACCAGTTCGATAATCTGAGCCTTCAATTCTGCATTTTCAGTCAGCGGAGCTACCATTTTCAGCAAAGGTAAAATCAGCTCTGTATCTACATAGAAAGCGGTTGTTCCATCTTCCTGAGTTGCGTATGACACAGGAATACCTTGTGAAAGCAATGTAGTGAGCTGGCTCATCAGCTGTGGAAGCACATCCTGAATGCCGGCTTTGGTATTTGCTTTGGAAGCTGCTGCCATAATCTGTGATACATTCAGGAACACGCGAATCTGCTGTTTTGATTCGTCTACGGTATACATTGCCAGATTCTTTGGCGATTCTGCCCATTCAGTATCGGTAACCTCGTCTTTATACTGTGCCTGAATGTTGCCATCGGGCTGGAAAGTAACCGACTGAAGTACTGAACGAAGTGCCTGTGGCATAGGCATACCCTCAATCGGAGTCATCTGGATAGCCAAATTCAAAATTTCCCCCATCTGAATTTGATGATCTGCTTCCCATACTACATGGAAAGGAGAAATAGGGTCTGTAGCGTTTTCAGCAAGTTTCCAGGTAGTTTCTGTCAGGGCATTCTGAGGCATTACGACCTGCAAATCAAGTTTCATTTCACCTGAAGTTGCTTCACCTTTATAAGTAATCTTGCGGCCATCTTTTTCATCAACACCTTCGAAAGTTACCTTATCGCCTTCCACAACCAGATTTACGTCCAATGTTGTCGTAGTTTCACCCGGTATTACTCCCGGCGCTGGAATTGCAGTTCCGGCATAGGCACGTGACATGGAAACAGGCATATTGACAGCTGCACCCGACAAAACCAGCGTAGCTTTACTGCCATCTGTTCCGTTAGGAGTGAAAACTACTTGTTTTCCCAACATCGATTGTCCGCTATATGTCAGAATCAGACCATTTGCATCACTAAATGTTGTTGTTTCAATAGGACAAATCACTTTTTCAGGTTCATCGTCGTTACTACATGAACTCATTGTTACACCAGCCAAAGCAGCAGTGAACAAGCAAATCAACAGTTTTTTTCTCATAACTAAATACAATTTAATTTGAATTTATTGTTAAGCTCACAAAGTAAAATCTTTTTTTTATACCAGTAAAGGTCTGTTTTTTAGATTAATGTTCCATTTTTCAAATTTACCGGAATTCTAAAAACAGAACGTTCAAAGTCCTATAATTTATCGGTACATTTTGACTTCATCACAAGTGAAACAAACGCTGTTCTCTTTTGTGATGAATGTGCTTTATACTTGTGACGCAACTTTATCTCAGCAATGAGGAAATGCTACCACACCGATCTTTTTGCGTCCGTCCATCTTCACTTCAAGCGGCCGGTCGAAATGTACCCACCGCAGGAAACGGGTTTCTTCTACAGCAGGCAAGGCATCCAGAGCTGCCTGATTGTACACACCGTCGTTCATATAGGCATTAATTGTGAAGTAGCCTACGCCAAACGAGGTCAGGTTTTGGAAGAAATGGGTACCCTGACTCGGGTCTATACGGTAATTGGTCAGTCCGGCCTCCACAATCACACGGGCAGCCGAGATATTAGGCCACTTTACCGGAATGCCCAGCCAGGTATCGCTGCTTCCCCAACGTCCGGGACCTACCAGCACGTAATTCTTTCCTTCATCCAAGAAACGACGGTTGAGTTTTTCGATATCGTACGCTATCAGCTGGTTGTTGGAAGCTGAATAACCTTCTGTCTTTACATAAATGATGTCCTGAATATCTTCCATCACACCATGGCCCAGCGAATTGTAGCTCTTCAGAAGCAAGTTTTTTTCATCTATCTTTTCCAAATCTTCATCCAAATCGGCTTTAACATCTACCATCGGACGAATCTGCAACAAATAGAAGGTTCCGTTCTTTTCCATCGGATTGAAGTTTACGGCAAACTCGATTTCTACCGGACGACGCATTTCTCCCTGACCGTACTTCTGTACCAGTTGCAGAATGCGAGCCAGTGGGAATACATCGTGTTGCAGGATATTGGCAAACGTTATCAGCTTACGCCCGCCGGGATAGATACCGTCACGGATAACCATATCATACGGGTCGTAGGTTGAGGCTATGTATTGCAGTGAACCGTCTTTTTCGGCTTCTTTGACAGGGAGTTTCAAAAGGTTAAAACCGTCGTCCAGCGAGAAATTATGTCCCAGATTCTTCAAGTCGAGGGCATAGAAGCGGGTCTGGGTCTCGCGAAGCGCAATTTCCATTTCACTGGTCTGCAGCACTTGGTGTGGATGATAGGGACAGAAACGCAGGGTCTGACCACCATCGACAATGTATTTGCCGAGTCCAAGAGCCAAGTTGACTGTTCCTTCTTCGGCTTCCTCTTCTCCCAGCGGATAGTAGTTGATGGAACGGGCCACACCCGAAATGGAAGGATAATAGCGGTCGCCATACTGGTTTCCGACGACTTCCTGCAGGATGACGGCCATCTTTTCCTGGTCTATCACATTGCTGGTAGCTTGCATGTAGGCCTTACTGTCTTTGTAATAAACCGAAGCATATACACCTTTGATGGCATCGCTCAGCATACGCAGCATTTCATACTTGTCTTCCAGATACGGAATCATGTATGTGGAATAGATACCGGCAAAGGGCTGATAATGGGAGTCTTCCAGCAAGCTGGACGAACGGATGGCAATAGGTGATTTTACCACTTCGAAGAAAGCGAAAAAGTCCTCTACCAGACGGTCGGGCAGTTTGGCGCGTAGAAAGGCACGCAGGATGGTATCGTCGTCGGCATCGCTCAAGGCCAACTGGTACAGGCCGTTGGTATCCATAAACTCATCGAATATATCAGTGCAGAGTACTACGGTTTTCGGAATAGCAATGGAAGCATTTTCGAATTCATCGAATTCGGGATGACGCTTCACCATGTTGTCGATGAAAGCCAGACCTCTTCCCTTTCCTCCCAAAGAGCCTTCACCGATACGGGCAAAGTTGGAGTAGCGGTCGAAACGGTCGCGCAGGAAGACGGCTACTACACCTTGGTTTTTCATCTTTCGGTATTTCACGATGGCCTCAAAAATGATACGACGGTGCGCGTCTACATCTTGCAGGGATTCCCAGGTGATTTGCTTCAGGAATTCGGCTACCGGAAAAATGGCACGGGAGTACAGCCAGCGTGAAATGTGATTGTGAGTGATGTGGTAGAGGAAAGACTCGTTGGGGATAGCAAAAATTACGTTTTGCAGTTCCTTCAGATTATGTACGCGGGCTACCTCTTCCATAGTATGTGGATTGCGGAAAATAAAATCGCCAAATCCGAAATGGGCTGACACCGCTTCGCGCAGGTCGATATTCATCTTTTTGGAATTCTTGTCGATGAAGCTGGCTTCGTAACGGGAAGCATAGACACGGTTCTGGACTTCGGATGATTGCAGAATCAGAGGGACGAAGGGATCACGCTTACGGATTTCGTCCATCAGCTTGATACCTGCCATGGAGTCTACTGCTCCGTTTCGGGGGAAACGGGCATCGGTTATCACACCCAGTACGTTTTTCTGGTATTTTTCAAACAGCTCGATGGCTTCTTCATACGAACGTGCCAGTACGATTTTGGAACGCCCACGCATGCGCAATGTACGCTGATGCTCGTTCAGCGCTTCGGTAGCAAATTCCTGACTCTGCCGTAAGACGAATTTATAGAGATTGGGCAAGACGGAAGAATAAAAACGGATAGAGTCTTCGACCAGCAGAATCATCTGCACACCGACTTCCTGAATATCGTTTTCCAGATTCATCTTGTCCTCAATCAGTTTGATAATGGATACCAGCAAGTCGGTATTTCCCAGCCAGCAGAACACATATTCGAAAATGCTGAGGTCTTCGTGTTCCATACGCTTGCGGATACCGTGCGAGAAAGGGGTAAGCACAACCAGCGGAATGTGGGGATAATGCTCCTTGATGGCCCGGGCTATGTCAAAAGGTTCGCTGCTGTCCGATCCCGGCATACAGATAACCAGCTCAAACGAAGTGTGTTCCAACTGCTTCCAGGCTTCTTCGATGGTTGAGACCTGGGTAAAACGGGGCGGATAGCGCAAACTCAGGTTCATGTATTCAATAAAAATCTTTTCTTCTATGCGGCCATCGTCTTCCAGCATAAAAGCATCATAAGGATTGGCAACCAAAAGTACGTTGAAAATACGCTTGGTCATCAAGTTGGCAAACTGCGTATCTCTGAGATAAAGCTGATTTAATTTTAACTTGCTGAGCATAGTTCTGATTTTATCGTTTTAATAATATCAGCAAATAACGACAATTATTATCTTTTATGCAAAATTGTTTCCAAAAAACTATCACAAAGTTTTCCAGACTATTTCCCGGAGAAAAAACATGTTATCATTTTAAAGCAAAAAATAAGACTTAAAATTTGGTTTTCTCACGAAGAAACCTAACTTTGCATACAGATAGAATTAACTTTTTGTCAGACCTTATTTTTTCTAACTATGGATATTAATCAGATTATGCAGTCATTGGAGGCCAAGCATCCCAATGAAGTCGAATATTTGCAAGCTGTGGACGAAGTTCTTCTTTCTATAGAAGAGGTATATAACCAACATCCTGAGTTCGAAAAAGCTTCGTTGATAGAACGGCTGGTAGAACCCGACCGTATTTTCACCTTTAAAGTGCCCTGGGTAGATGACAATGGAAAAGTGCAGGTCAATCTGGGTTACCGTGTCCAGTTTAACAATGCCATAGGCCCTTATAAGGGAGGTATCCGTTTCCATGCTTCGGTTAACTTATCCATTCTGAAATTTTTAGGGTTTGAACAGACCTTTAAGAATGCACTGACTACCCTGCCTATGGGTGGTGGCAAAGGTGGTTCGGACTTCTCTCCAAAAGGTAAGAGCAATGCTGAAATCATGCGTTTCTGCCAGGCCTTCATGCTGGAATTATGGAGACATGTAGGTCCGGACATGGATGTACCGGCAGGTGATATCGGCGTAGGTGGCCGTGAAGTGGGATACATGTTTGGCATGTATAAAAAGCTTACACGTGAATTTACCGGAACATTTACCGGCAAAGGTCTGGAATTCGGAGGTTCGCTGATCCGTCCTGAAGCTACCGGTTTTGGCGGACTGTACTTTGTAAACGAAATGTTGCAGACCAAGGGTATCGATATTAAAGGTAAGACTGTGGCTATCTCTGGTTTTGGCAATGTGGCATGGGGTGCTGCAACCAAAGCAACAGAGCTGGGTGCTAAAGTAGTTACCATCTCCGGACCGGATGGCTACGTATACGATCCGGACGGAATCAGTGGTGAAAAAATTGATTATATGCTTGAACTGCGCGCATCGGGCAATGATATTGTTGCTCCGTATGCAGAACAGTTCCCCAACGCAACATTTATTCCTGAGCATAAACCTTGGGAAGTTAAAGTGGATATTGCTTTGCCATGTGCTACACAGAATGAGCTGAATGGCAACGATGCCCGACAGTTAATAGAGAACGGTGTTACTTGTGTAGGTGAAATCTCCAACATGGGCTGTACACCGGATGCCATCGAAGCTTTCATTGAAAACAAAATCATGTATGCCCCTGGAAAGGCTGTCAATGCGGGTGGTGTAGCTACTTCGGGACTTGAAATGAGCCAGAACGCTATGCACATGAGCTGGAGTGCCGAAGAGGTAGACCAGAAACTGCATCAGATTATGCATGGTATCCATGAGCAATGTGTAAAATATGGTACGCAACCGGATGGTTACATCAACTATGTGAAAGGTGCCAACATTGCCGGATTTATGAAAGTTGCGCATGCGATGATGGCGCAGGGTATTGTTTAAGTATAATCACTTAACCGTAATAATGTATAAAAATCTCGTTTAGTTGTATTTGTATTTTGTATTGTATGCGCTGTTTGCCTGTGAAGGTAAACAGCGTTTTTTTATTTTTATGGGAAAAAGCATTGCCAGATACGTTATTATATATTGAGTAGAATATCTAAAAGCATTATCCTGATGAGAACGACCTTATATATAATACGATTATTGCTTTGCCTGGGTGTTAGTGCCTGCACTCCCCCGACTGAATCTTTGAATACTTACCCGATAACCGTCAGCGGTAATCAGTGTATCGCTTATGTATGCAACAATCCACACCTGAACAGCAGAACAATAGAGGAAGATACCTTGCTACAAAATGGAAGCAGAATTTCATTTTACCTAAAAGGAGCGATAGAAACCGACACACAGCTGGAGCTTGAAAATGGTATTTGGAAAGGTGCTTTACCCGACCTGGGTACTCCTGCTCCTTCGTCGGTTGATGTTACTGCTGTATATCCTGTTCTGGAAAATCCGGATAATCCTTATACAACAGAGGGAGAGTTAACGGATGTATGCTACGACGAGCAGACAACTGCTCCCCATACAATCAAATTGACCTTCAAACATTTGTTCGCACGCCTGTCTATCGAATTATCCGAAAGCCTGCAACATCAGCTGGAATACATTTCAATCGTCCCCCAACAGAAGATAACGGGTATTTCTCTTTTTCCTATAAAATTGGAATATGGAAATACAGATTTACCTGTAACCAAACTATCCAAAAACACAAGCGGCATTTACACCCTCATCATTCCGCCACATGAAAGCCAGACCTGTATGATTTCCCTGCAAATGTCGGATGGCAAAGTCTATTCTACAAAAATCAGTAACCAACTTATAGAAAATGGAACGCATTATTATTGCAAAATAACCTCTCAGGAAGACGGGAAAGGGATTTTCACTCCAGAAGATTTTATCAAATTCAGCGAATTGATGTTTTCATCCTCCGGTACCGACAAGGAACTGGAAAAGTTTTATACCATGGAAAATGGTGTACGTGTTTTTCATTTACGCAATGACCTGTTTTTTACAAAAGAGCAGTCGGCAAGACTGAAACGGTTCGGAACAGCAAGCAAGTATTTCAACGATGTTTTGAATGGACATAACCATACGATTTCAGGAATTGTTTTAGACAAAAATCTTGTAGATAATACCTTGATTATGCACATAGGCAAAAACGGAGTTCTGGAAAATCTGATACTCAATGAAGCTTCTATTATTGTTAAAGACAAGTATTTATCAACCGGGTTGTTTTGTATTTATAATTATGGTATTATACGAAATTGCAAAGTTAAGAACTGTTTGATTAAATCTGATTATACAACTCCAAGAAACATTGATGGTGTAGGTTTCATTTGTAGTAAGAACAATGGAATAATTTATAATTGCGTCATAACCAATTCTACCATAGCTTATAAGAACAACAATGTCGGAGGAATTGCTTATTCCGGAATCGGGACCTTTCTTAACTGTGCTGTCAGTAATATTGATTTGAGTCTGTGTACTGAAAAAGGAGGACTATGCCACTCCCTTTCAGAGGGTTCTATACACAATTGCCACATTTACGATAAAGGAGCAGCACAATGGACAAAATACGGTTCACTGGTGTATGCCATTGACAACGGAAACATCAGCAACTGTTTTAGTATTGAGGAAGGCCCCAAAAAGGCTGTTTACGATACTTCAGGTGAAGCTATTACCGGCGCCAGTTTATATTCGGAAGCAGAAAGCCGGCAAACGGTAGAAAAACTTAACCAATGGATTGAAACAACAGGCAAGGAACTATATCCGGACCTGAATTTCAAAAGATGGATACTCACTCCTGAAGGGATTCCAACCCTGCAAGATTGAACAAAGATACATTCCCCACGTATTTTTATAGACAAGAAGCGTCTATTATCGGCAAAATATTGTATTTTTGCGCAGATTTAAAATTGTATAACCTAATGGATAAGAATAAGAAATTTGTTTGGATTATCGGACTGCTGATTGTTATCATCGGTGGTGTATCATTCTTTGCAATTCACCAAGTGCAGAAAAACAAAGAAATGAGTCAGCTGTTTTCTATTGAAAAAGAAGAAATGGAAAACGAATACAGTACGTTTGCTACGCAATATGATGAATTGCAGGTCCAAATAAATAACGACTCGCTGCGCGAAAAACTGGAAAGTGAAAAACTTAAAACTCAGCGCCTGCTGGAAGAACTGAGACAGGTTAAAACCAGCGATGCAGCAGAAATCATGCGTCTGAAAAAGGAATTGAAAACGGTACGTGCCGTACTGAGAAGCTATGTAATGCAGATTGACTCACTGAACAGAATCAATCAGGCTCTTACAGCAGAAAACCAACAGGTTAAAAAACAATACAGTGAAGCGACAAGACAAATCACTACGCTGTCCAGAGAGAAAAAGAACCTGAACGAAAAAGTAAGTCTGGCTGCCCAGCTGGATGCGACAAACATTATAGCAACTCCGCTAAACAAGCGAGGCAAAACAGCTAAAAAGGTAAAAGACACGAAAAAAATAGCGATTTCGTTCACCATTGTGAAAAATATTACAGCTCAAACTGGTAACAAAACACTGTATGTCCGTATTGCAAAACCGGATAACGAGGTACTGACAAAAAGCGCTTCCAATACATTCAAGTATGAAGACCGGGAAATTGCTTATTCTATTAAAAAGTACTTTGAATATACAGGTGAAGAACTTACGCAAACTGTTTACTGGGATGTGGAAGAGTTTTTGGCTGCAGGTACTTACAGAATTTACCTGTTCTGTGACGGTACGATGATTGGACAAGGCTCTTTCAGCATGAAATAATAATTTTTGAATCGTTTAAATGAAAAAATTCCTTCTTAAAACTTTTTTGGGTTCTGCCTTGATGGCAGGACTTCTAAGTTCGTGCGGTGAAGACCGTTCGGGAGAATACTATGCGCTGATTTCATCAAAATCATGGATGTATGAAACCATGCAACAATATTATCTGTTCTACCAGGATTTACCGGACAAGGAAGAGTTGAATTTTTTCGATACACCAGCCAATTTCCTTTCTGCTACTGTATCTGATAAGGACAAGAAGAACGGATATACATTTTCTCATATCGATTCTATTCCCGAATCAAGAAGCAGTATGAGTGAATATCCGTGCTTCGGGTTCGAAGGTGCCTTGATACGGACTTCTAGCGGGGATTATGCTATCCGGGTAATCTATACGGAAAAGGATTCTCCGGCTGAAAAAGCTGGACTGAAACGGGGGGACTGGATTATTGCAGCCGATAATAAGGCTATAACCAGCAATGATTATAATACATATATAAAGGCACCAGCCAAATCGTATACATTTACAATGGGAACATATAATGGAGAGGGATTTGACACCATCCCTACTCCCATTACAATGCCTCAGCCGGAGTATGTAAAAATAAACAACCTGCTTAAAACAAGTATAGTGACAGCCGGCAATCGGAAGGCTGCCTATTTGCTGTATAATTCATTTGGAGAAGATGATACCCAGGACTTGCAGCAGGCTATGACTCAACTGGCTGCTGAACAGCCGACTGATGTAATTCTGGATTTACGTTACAATCCGGGAGGATATGTCAATACTTCTATGGTACTGGCATCGATGCTGGCTCCTGCCGAGGCTGTGGGCAAAACGTACATTGATTTGCTATATAACGACAAGCGGGAAGAAAAAACGACTTTCCTGATTGATGCCGCCTATCGTACTGGGGGAACAACCTTTTCTTACAACAATCTGTATATTATCACTTCCGGCGAAACAGCTTCGGCTTCGGAAGCTGTTATCAATGGACTGAAACCTTACATGCAAGGCAAACTTTTCCAGGTAGGTACTGCAACGTTCGGAAAGAATCTGGGCCAGGAGCTGTTTAACAGCGAAGAAGCTCCTCAACTTAATTTCTGGCTGACCACATTTTACCTGGCAAACTCGGAAGGTTTTTATGACTATTTTGACAATGGACTGCCGGCCGACTATACCATTGAAGAGGATTTCAGCGGAGAGCTGGGAGAACTGGGAAGCAATACGGATGCATTGCTGAAACCGGTACTGACTCACCTGGAAACCGGAGCTTTTCCTGCAGTGGAAAATCCAGCAGAACAGGCTACTAAAACATCGAGAAATAAGTATAATACAACAGTCGTATACAACTCTATTGCAGCAAAATCCAAAAAATTTAAAAAATAAAGAATAGATAGAATCTTTTTATTTATTTACTTTGCGAATTAGCATATATATGATACATTTGCAATGTTGCATAAGCAACTAACGTAAATATTTATTTATAAATGAAAAGATTCTTAAGTTTATTGCTGTTGCTAAGTCTGACTGCCGGAATCTATGCCCAGCGCATACTGAATTTGGATAGTTGCCGTACGTTGGCCATCGCCAACAACAAAGACTTGCGTATTTCTCAAGAGAAAATTACAGCAGCACATTATCAAAGAAAAGCAGCTTTTACCAACTTCCTGCCTAACATCTCAGCTACAGGAACATATATGAGAACCGAAAAGGAAATCTCGCTGCTGAATGACGGGCAGAAAGGTGCATTAAGCGGCTTGGGTACCCAATTTGGCAACAGTATACAAAACATACTGACCCAAAAACCTGAACTGGCCGGCTTATTGGCTCCGCTAGCCCCTATTATTCCCGAAATTTCACAGGCACTGAATGGGGTAGGCCAAAGCCTTGTAGATGCTTTCCGAACAGATACCCGAAATGTTTATGCCGGTGCCATTACCCTTACACAGCCCATCTTCATGGGAGGTAAAATCATTGCTTATAACAAGATTACCAAATATGCGGAACAACTTGCACAGATGCAGCATGCTACGGGTATGCAGGATATCATAGTAAGTACCGACCAGGCGTATTGGCAGGTGATTTCACTGGTCAATAAGAAAAAGCTGGCCGAAAGCTTTCTCAAAGTGGTAGAACAGCTGGACAGTGACCTGGAGAAAATGATTGCAGAAGGGGTTGCTACCAAAGCGGACGGCCTGAGCGTAAAGGTAAAGGTCAACGAAGCTGAAATGACGCTCGCTCAGGTAAATGACGGACTCAGTCTTTCCAAAATGGTACTTTGTCAACTTTGCGGTATCCCATTGGATGCAGACATCAAGCTGGCAGATGAAGAGATGGAGAATATTCCATTGCCACAAACTACTACCGAACTGAATGTATCAACAGCGCTGTCTAACCGTAACGAACTGAAAAGTCTGGAAATAGCTTCACTCATCTACAATGAAAAAGTAAAAGTAACCCGAGCTGCATTCCTGCCATCGGTAGCTTTTACCGCCAATTACATGGTCACTAACCCTTCACTGGTGAACGGATTCGAAAATAAATTCCGCGGAATGTGGGCTGCAGGTGTATTGGTAAATATTCCTATATGGCACTGGGGAGAAGGTATTTACAAGGTGAAAGCAGCCAAAGCTGAAGCCAACATCGCAAGATACCAGTTGGCAGATGCCCGTGAAAAAGTGGAATTACAGGTTAATCAGTGTTCCTATAAACTGAATGAAGCGGGTAAAAAACTGCAAATGGCTGAAAGAAATATGGAAAAAGCAACCGAAAACTTGCGCTATGCCAACCTGGGATTTAAAGAAGGAGTTATCCCTACCAGCAACGTATTGGAGGCTCAAACTGCCTGGCTGGCGGCTCAGTCGGGAAAGATTGATGCGCAAATCGACCTTAAAATGAGCGAACTGTATTTAAACAAATCAATGGGAACTTTAAAATAACCAATCAATATGACAACCGAAAAATCACAACACAGCAATATTTTGCTGGCATTTATAACTCTGGCAGCTGTAGTTGCCATTGTAGCACTCATAGGTATCTTTACCATGGATAAAGGCTCTGACTTCATCCAAGGACAGGCTGAAGCTGACGAATACAGAGTTTCGAGCAAGGTGCCGGGACGTATTCTGAAACTGTATGTACAGGAAGGCGACCGTGTAAAGGCGGGCGATACACTGGCTCTGCTGGAAGCTCCGGATGTAGCTGCCAAACTTTCGCAGGCTGAAGCTGCTGAAAAAGCAGCAATGGCCATGAACCATAAAGCCTTACGGGGAACTAGAAGTGAACAGCTTCAGGCTGCTTTCGAAATGTGGCAGAAGGCTAAAGCCGGACTGGAAATCGCAGAAAAATCGTTCAACCGCGTGAACAGACTTTATAATGAGGGTGTAATGACTGCCCAGAAAAAAGATGAAGCCAAAGCTCAGCTGGATGCAATGAAGGCTACCGAGCGTGCGGCCTTTGCGCAGTATGATATGGCCCGAAACGGTGCTCAGCGCGAAGACAAGGAAATGGCTGCTGCCCAGGTTAGCCGTGCACAAGGTGCCGTAGCCGAAGTAGATTCTTATATGAAGGAAACCGTACTGACCGCTCTGGCTGACGGAGAAGTAACCGAGATATTTCCAAAACTGGGAGAGCTGGTTGGAACGGGTGCTCCCATCATGAATGTAGCTCAGCTGGACCGTATGTGGGTTACATTCAATGTTCGCGAAGATTTGCTGAAAGGTTTTACAGTAGGAGGAGAAATCACGGCTTACGTACCGGCACTGGAAAAAAATGTCCGTTTTAAAGTTTCGTCTATCAAGGACCTGGGTACATATGCTGCCTGGAAAGCAACGAAAACCACTGGGGAATTTGATTTAAAAACATTTGAAGTAAAAGCTGTTCCGACTGAAACGGTGGAAAATCTGCGTCCGGGAATGTCGGCTGTAATACAAAAATAATTATCATGTCTGTAAACTCCTTACAACAAATAGGGGCGATAGCTAAACGGGAAGTCTACCGGATAGCTACGCGTCCTATGTATCTGTTTTGCATGCTTGTAGCACCGATACTCTGCTATGTATTCTTCACTACACTCATGTATAACGGATTACCAACCAATATGCCTTCTGGTGTAGTGGACTTAGATAATTCTTCTGTTACGCGGAACATTATCCGCAACCTTGACGCTTTCCAACAGACAAAAATCGTGAAACATTATGCCAGCTTTACAGAAGCAAGAAAGGCCATGCAACAAGGGGAAATTTATTCTTTCTACTATATCCCTAAAGGTACAACAGAATTGGCTTTGGCCAGCAAACAGCCTAAGGTATCTTTTTATACCAACAATGCTTACCTGATAGCCGGATCACTGCATTATCGGGATTTAAGAATGATGTCGGAACTGGCTAGCGGAGCAATCGGAAGAGCAACCTTATATGCAAAGGGAGCAACCGAAAGACAGGCAATGGGATTTTTACAGCCTATCGTCATCGATACGCATGCCCTGAACAATCCCTGGCTGAATTATTCGGTTTATCTCTGCAATACACTCTTCCCGGGTGTTCTAATGCTGCTGATTTTTCTGACAACTGTCTACACACTGGGAACGGAGATAAAACAGGGAACATCTCGTGAACTGATGAAAATGGCCGATTTTTCCATTAGCAAGGTGCTGGCTGGAAAGCTTTTGCCACAGACACTGATCTTTTTTATTATGGCAACCTTCCAGAATGTCTATCTGTATGCATTCATGCATTATCCGTGTAACAGCGGTATACTGCCAATGGTACTGGCAGGAGGGTTGCTGGTTCTCTCTTCACAGGCTTTTGGTGTGTTTCTTTTCGGCCTCTTCGGTTCCCTGCGTCTGGCACTTAGTGCAGCCTCACTATGGGGAGTCATTTCATTCTCTATATCCGGATTTACCTTTCCGGTTATGGCCATGCATCCCTCTCTACAGGCTCTGTGCAACCTGTTCCCGTTGAGACATTACTTTCTGATATACGTAAACCAGGCTTTGAATGGATATCCCATCATCTATGCATGGCAACCAGTACTGGCGCTCTTGCTGTTTATGATGCTTCCATTTTTCGTCATTAGAAAACTACGCACAATCTTCATGGAATACGTATATATACCCTAAAGCAGTCATTTGGTATGAAAGAACAAACTTATAAACAAACAATAAAAAACAGATTCAAGGGATTGCTCTTCGTTTTTACCAAAGAAATGAAATCCCTTTTTAAGGACCAGGGAATTCTGATTTTCTTTTTACTGGTTCCGCTGCTGTATCCGCTGTTGTATGCCTTTATTTATACCAACGAGGTAGTCCGTGAGGTTCCAATCGCCATCGTAGACAACAGTAATTCTTCATTGAGCAGACAGTTCGTCAGACAAATGGATGCTACAGCTGATGTATCTGTAAAGGCTTTCTGTACAGACATGGAAGAAGGGAAAGAGTGGATAAAACAAGGCAAAGTATATGGCATCGTTTATATACCTAAAGAATTCAGCTACGACCTGGCTAAAGGGAAACAGACCCAAGTAAGCATTTTCTGTGATATGAGCGGTATGCTTTACTATAAAGCTATCCTGATAGCGGCCACGGACGTTTCGCTGGAGATAAACAAAGAAATAAAAATAGCCAGAATGGGAAACTCCACCCAGCGGCAAGACGAAGTAGGAACGGCACCGATAGAGTATCAGGATGTAGCTTTATACAACCCGCAGAATGGTTTTGCCAGCTTTCTTATCCCTGCAGTCTTGATTCTGATTATCCAGCAAACGTTGTTGCTGGGCGTAGGAATGTCGGCAGGTACGGCAAGAGAAAACAACCGGTTCAGAGATTTGGTTCCTCTTAGCAGCATGTATCTGGGAACTTTACGTTCGGTTTTAGGAAAGTCCATAGCTTATTTTCTGATTTATGTAGCAGTAACGGCCTACATAGTCTGCGTTGTACCAACTCTATTTGGATTGATACGCTTGGCTGACCCTATGGATTTAGCGCTATTTTTAACACCCTATATATTGGCATGTATCTTTTTTGCCATGACACTGTCGGTGTTTATTCATCATCGGGAATCTTGTATGATGATTTATGTCTTCACGTCTATTCCGTTACTCTTTATATCCGGAATCTCATGGCCGGGAGTAGCTATTCCTGCTTTCTGGAAAGGAGTTTCATGGATTTTTCCATCTACATTCGGAATTAACGGTTTTGTACGCTTGAACAGTATGGGAGCAACTCTGGAAGATGTAAGTATTGAGTTTTGGAGACTCTGGCTACAAGCTGCTATCTACTTTATTACTACTTGTATCGCCTATAAATATCAGGTAAAAAGAGCTCAAAAACATTTAAATTCGTCTTCTATACAAGCTTAACATACAAACCTATAAAAGACGAAAAAAGGATTGGTCGGCCATAAGCCCCAATCCCTTTTTCTACGCCCTAAATGTCAGAATACTTATTTATGAGTCTTGACAATTTCTGTGGGTGCCATTTCTGCATTTCGCTTTTCTGTCTGTGCCACTACATTTTTTGCCAACTCGATGAAAGCACTGCCTGTTATAGAATTCTCGTCCAATGCAGCAGGTGTACCCTTATCTCCATTCTCGCAGATACTCTGAACGATTGGAATTTGTCCAAGCAAAGGAACATTCAATTCTTCAGCCAGTCGCTTGGTACCTTCTTTGCCAAACAGATAGTATTTATTTTCGGGCAACTCGGTCGGAGTGAACCAAGCCATATTTTCCACCAATCCCAAAATAGGAACATTTACCTTGTCATTGGTATACATATTGATACCTTTTCGTGCATCGGCCAACGCAACCTGCTGCGGAGTACTTACAATCACAGCGCCCGTAATAGCCAATGTCTGCAAAAGCGTAAGATGAATATCGCTGGTTCCCGGAGGAGTGTCCAAAATAAAATAATCAAGTTCTCCCCATTTTGCATCTCCAACCAGCTGCTTCAAGGCATTGCTGGCCATTCCACCACGCCACAAAGTAGCCTGATCCGGATCTACAAAGAAACCGATAGACAGTAACTCAATACCATACTTTTCAATAGGAACAATCAAGTCACGACCATCTACAGTTTCGGCATATGGACGAGCATCTTCTACCTGAAACATCTTTGGAACAGAAGGACCAAAAATATCAGCATCGAGCAAACCTACCTTATAACCCAGCTTTGACAAAGCCACAGCCAGATTGGCTGCAATCGTAGATTTACCTACCCCCCCCTTTCCGGAAGAAACGGCAATGACATTCTTTACTTGCGGAAGCATCTTGCCAGGTTCGGGACGGGCAGCCTGCTTGCTTTCAGTAGCAATCGTCACTTCTACTTCCTTCGATACATAAGTATGAATAGCTGTTTCGGCAGCTTTAACAACCGACTTCATAAAAGGATCGGTCGGTTTATCAAAAATCAGTGAGAAGCTTACTTTCATTCCATCAATACGCAAATTGTCGGCAACCATTTCAGCCTCAACAATATTTTTTCCTGAGCCCGGATAACGTACTGTAGCCAGTGCATCAAGAATCAATTTTGGATAAAGTGTCATATTTATCAATATAAAATAAGTTCTTATTTACTTGTCTGCAACCCACTCCGCTTGCTACGGTTATAGCTGCGATAGTCATCCAGTTCTATTTCCACATCCGGCTCTTTTAATTCTCCTTCCTGCGGTAAACGGAATTTAATGTACTTGATATTCAACCCACGGTCCAGCCATTGCTGTTCATAATAGGTCTGTATGCCCAG
>CAJKDC010000024.1 GCA_905198575.1 uncultured Bacteroides sp.
AAACTGACGTACGGGTAACCGTACCGGGGGTTCGAATCCCCCAGCTTCCGCAAAAAGGCTTCGCAAAATTATGATTGCGGAGCCTTTTTTGCTTTTGCATATTCCATATATACAACCTTTGAAATCCTTAAACGATAACAATATGAAGCTAAAATCAGTCTTGCTTGTGGCAACAGTCGCACTTACATTCTTTGCCTGCGGAAGTTCGCTGGAAGGAACTGCCGACTATGCCATCATTCCACAACCGCAACAAACTAATCAGGTAAAGCAGGTAACTCCTTTTGTACTGGATAAACATACGTGCATTGTTATACCCACTGGCGATAGTGAGATGGAAAGGATTGCAGGCTTCCTGAACAATTATGTCTGTGAGTGCACAGGATATCAGCTCCCTATATCATCTCAAGCTGCAGAAAACAGAATTATTCTCAGTATTGATACGACGATTAAAAATCCAGAAGGTTATCATCTTAGTGTAAACAGCAATGGGATTACGCTGGCAGGAGGCTCGTATGCAGGTGTATTTTATGGTGTACAGGCATTGCGCAAGGCTTCACCGTTGGAAGTATGTGATAAGATAGTTTTCAACTCGACTGAAATCGATGATTACCCACGATTGTCATACCGTGGTATGCACCTTGATGTGGGACGTCATTTTTTTACTGTAGAGCAGGTAAAGCAGTATCTGGATTTGATGGCGCTGCATAACCTTAATGTCTTCCATTGGCATCTGACAGATGATCAGGGATGGAGAATTGAAATAAAGAAGTATCCGTTGCTCACCGAGATAGGTTCGAAACGGAAAGAATCGGTACGTACAGATGGAGTGAAAGGTACTGGTGAAAAGCCTTACGGTGGTTTCTATACACAGGAAGATATTCGGGAAATTGTGCAGTATGCGGCCGACAGGTACATCGAGGTGATTCCCGAAATAGATTTGCCGGGACATATCAAGTCGGCACTGGCTGCTTATCCTGAGTTGGGCTGTACCGGAGGGCCTTATGAAACAGCAGTGGAGTATGGTGTACATAAGGATGTATTGTGCGTGGGCAGTGACAATACCTTGCCTTTCGTGAAAGATGTGTTGGCGGAAGTTATGCAGCTTTTCCCTTCAAAGTATATCCATATCGGAGGGGATGAGTGTCCGCGTGACCGTTGGAAAGAGTGTCCTAAATGCCAGGCGCTTGTCAAGGCTAAAGGATGGAAAGATACCAAGGACTACGAAGCTGAAGACAAACTGCAAAGTTATTTTATGACTGAAGTGGAGGAGTTTGTGGAAGCAAGTGGACGACGTATTATTGGCTGGGACGAAATTTTGGCCGGTGGTGCTACTCCCAATGCTACTGTCATGGCATGGCGAAATGCCGAATATGGTGCGGAAGCTGCTCAAAAAGGACATGATGTAATTATGACACCTTGCGGACAGTTTTATTTCAGTGCAATGGACGTACTTAATCTGCCAGGCGATAATGCTATCAGAAAGGTTTATGATTTTAATCCTGTACTTGATGGGATGACTGAGGCGGATGCTACCCATGTAAAAGGTATACAGGCTTGCTTTTGGACTGAAGATATTGAAACGATGGAACAGGTGGAATATCGCGTTTTGCCTAGACTGGCTGTACTGGCCGAAATTACGTGGACCGGATTCGACAAACCGGGCAGGGATTATTATGAGTTTGCATCACGCATGTTTAATCTTATCAAGCGTTACGACAAATACGGATTGAGTTACCACAAAGGGGCATTCGAGGTTACATCTGATTATGAAAACGATACACAGAACCGTAAACTCAGTGTCCGGCTGAATACACTGGGTGACCGCAAACTGTATTATACATTGGACGGTAGCGAGCCTACAGAAGCATCACTGCTTTATGAGGGGTCATTTTCCATAGACAGTAGTGCTATCCTGCGTGCAAAAGTTATTATGCCGGGCGAAGCGGCTGGCAATGTTCTTTGTGATACAATTAGTGTGAATAAAGCTACGTTTTGTCCTGTGACATTGGCTGGCCGGCCCAGTCCATCCTATACATATAAAGGAGCCTCTATCTTGACAGACGGACTGACAGGGGATACCCGTTATAACACCGGACGTTGGCTGGGATTTCTTTGCGACTTGGACGTTACGGTTGATTTAGGTAAAGCGACGGAAGTGTCGAGTGCTGCATTCCGTACGGATGTATCCATCGGTTCTGCAGTAATGGACATCATTGGCATGGAGGTGTGGTGCTCTGCTGATGGAACATCGTTTACGAAAGTGGCAGAAAATTCGAAGCCTGTATTGACGAAAGATGACCGCGACGGTATCTATCGTCATGAACTGACTTTCGAAACGCGGGCTGCACGTTATGTACGGATAGTAGGTAAGGTTACTCCTAAACTGCCCGAATGGCATACTTGGCCGGGAGGAGATGCTTTTATCTTTGTGGACGAGATTTATGTAAACTGATACGCTGGTATTCTGATAGTTTTCGTATCTTCGTAACTTTAAAGAATAAATAACAGACTATGAGAAAAAATTTGATTAACCTTTCGGCATCGGTGCTGGGGGTAGCAGCTATGGCTTCTACCTTGTTTGCTTGCAGCAGTCAGCAGCAGGAATCTCCTATGAAAGCAAAAGTGGAGGAGTATGCCCATGTAGAGTTGAAATCAGACCTGGTAAGTGGTTTGAATGACAAGGAAAAGGAACTGGTGAAAATCTTTTTCCAGGTGGGGGAAATTACCGATAATCTTTTTTGGAAACAGACTTTTGGTGATAAAAGTAAGCTGGACACCATCACTGACCCTTATGCTAAGGAGTTTGCCATGATTCATTATGGAGCATGGGACCGTCTAGACAATAACAAACCTTTCCTGAGTGGTTACGGTGAGAAATTGGATGTGTGTAATTACTATCCGCATGATATAACTGCAGAAGAGTTTGAGGCTTTCGATGATGCCAATAAAGATTCATGGTATACCGTTATTCGCCGCAACGACGATGGTTCGTTGAAGAGTGTGTGGTATCATGAAGCATATGCGGAAGAGATTGGCCGTATCTGTGCATTGTTGGAAAAAGCGGTAACATTAGCCGAAGATCCAGGCTTGAAAAACTACCTGGAAAAACGTATTGAGGCTTTCAAAACAGATGATTATCTGGCAAGTGACCTTGCGTGGATGGATATGAAAGACAGCAAGGTGGACTTTGTAACCGGTCCTATTGAAAGCTATGATGATATGTTCCGTGAGACAAAAACATCGTATGAGTCGTTCGTTTTGCTGAAGGATGAGGCTAGAAGCAAGGATTTGGCAAAATTTGTTTCCATGCTTCCGGCACTTCAAAAAGAACTTCCCTGTGCACCGGAGTATAAGACTTTCGTGCCAGGTACTTCGTCAGACTTGAATGTATATGATGCTGTATACTATGCCGGTGACTGCAATGCGGGCAGCAAGACCATTGCTATCAACCTGCCGAATGATGAAAGAGTACATGCCCTGAAGGGTACACGCCGTTTGCAGTTGAGATATTCCATGAAGGCAAAATTCGATAAGATTCTGATGCCTATCGGGGAACTTATTGTGACTCCCGAACAGCAGAAGTACCTTAATTTTGATGCTTTCTTCTGGAACGTGACTTTCCATGAAGTTGCACACGGATTGGGTGTAAAACAGACGATTAATACCAACGAAAGTGTTGATGCTGTGATGGGTACAGAAAAAACATCGTGGGAAGAAGCAAAGGCGGATATATTAGGTTTGTTTATGGTGACTAAGCTGGTTGAAATGGGTGAAATTACAAACATTACTGCCGAAGATGCCATTGCTACTTATATTGCAGGTATTCTGCGTTCGGTACGTTTTGGTGCTGCATCGTCACACGGAAAGGCTAATATGATGTGTTTCAACTATATGGAAAAAGCCGGAGCTTTCTCTCGTGATGCCAAAGGTCAGTATGTGATAGATTTCCAAAAAGCAAAAGAGGCAATGAACGGATGGGCAGAACTTATTCTCAAGACACAGGGAGACGGAAATGTTGAGTTCGCAGCGAAATACAGAGCCGAGAACGGTGGCATTACTCCTGCGCTTCAGGCTGATTTGGATAAGATTAATGGGGCTGGCATCCCACGTGATATTACCTTTATTCAAGGGGTAGATGTTCTTTTTGGAACAACAAAATAATATAAGCATACTCTAAAAGCATCGTTATCGGTAGGTAACGGTGCTTTTGCAGTGAAAGATAGAGGCTATTCGAAAATGTGATTATTTCGTGACATTATAAACGTTTTATTATGAAAAACTTAAAAACCTTATTTGTTCTGCTGGCAGTAATCTGTCTGGCATCGTGTGGAGTGAATGGAAACAATGGCAGTAAATTACAAAATCCTCCCAAGCATGTTATTCTTATTGGTTTTGACGGTCTTAGTTCTTATTGCATTAATAATGGTGCCAATATGCCTGTATTCAGAAAACTGATGGCCGAAGGAGCTTCGACTGTAGAAAATCGTTCTGTACTTCCGTCTTCGAGTGCAGTGAACTGGGCATCTATGTTTATGGGGGCAGGTCCTGAAATACATGGATATACAGAATGGGGTAGCCAGACACCGGAGTTGCCTTCGCGTGTTCTTACAGAAAATGGAAAATTTCCTGATATTTATTATCAGTTGCGTAAAAAAATGCCTGAAGCAGAACTGGGCTTTATCTATGAATGGGAAGGAATGCGCTATCTGGTAGATACACTTTCTGTTAATTATATTACGGCAGCAGGATTATCTTCTGCAGATACACAGTCGGCTGTAGCTTCTACTGTCGATTACATAAAGAACAAGAAACCTGCTTTTTGTTCTGTAATTTTTGCTGAACCGGATGGTGCCGGACATACGCATGGATGGGAATCGGAACAGTATTTTACAACTGTAGCTCATCTGGACAAGGCTTTGGGTGAGATCGTCAAAGCGGTAGAAGAGGCTGGAATGATGGATGAAACAGTGATTGTACTTGCCGCAGATCATGGTGGTATCAATACGGGACATGGTGGCAAAACAATGAAAGAGATGCAAACTACCATAGTATTATATGGTAAAGGAATTAAGAAGGGATACAAGATTCCGGAGTGTACAATGGTTTACGATATCGCTTCGACTATCGGATATATGTTCGGTATTGAACAGCCGCAGGTTTGGATTGGTCGTCCTGTAACTTCGGTGTTTGAGTAATGAAATGTAGTTACTGATGATATTATTTGTATGAAAAAAAGAAGTATACTCATTTCTGGTCTGGCATTACTGGCTTTTTGTACAGGATGCCAGTCTTTTTTAAATAATAGCGCATCTGAAGAGGATGTGTTTGTCCCTTCGTATATAGGAAAGTGGGATTGTGCTCCCCGGAGAACTCCTAATAGTAAAGTTCCCGATGGCGCTATTAATGGAAACGGTGATATTGGCTTTGTACTTGGTGGAAGCGCTGAGGAATCTGTCTTCTATTTCTCGAAAAATGATTTTTGGAAAGCGAAAAATGGTTATCCTGACGGTGGTGTGTGCTATGTGGGACAATTGTACATCAAGGCATCTGGTATGAAGGATGCTGCTTATGATGTGCAGCAATCTTTGTCTGACGGCATCGTTACCGCTCGTTACAGTCGGAAGGATGGTTCTTCTTTATGTATGAAAGCCTGGTGTGCTGCTACGCAGAATACGGTTGTTGTAGAATTGGAAGCAGTACAAGGGGCTGTGGATTTGGACTGTTCCTTTGCCTTGGCCGAAGGTATGGATTCGCAAAATAGTTCGGGTGAAGAAAAAGGTATCAACTGGTTTGTGCGTAAGTTTGAAGGAAAAGATCTGGAATGGCCCTCTGCTGTAGCTGTTGCTTTTTCTAGCACTGAAACAGAGAATACGAAGTTTTCTCTGGAAGCAGGTGAAAAGACAACTCTGTTATTGTCTTTCTGCTCAAACCATGACAGCCCTGATTATACTCAGGAAGCTGTAAATAGGGTTGCAAACGTGAAGAAGGCGGGAATTGTTGATTTGTATAAACAGCATAAAGCATGGTGGACCAATTTTTGGCGGGCCTCTCAGGTCGTATTGAATGATTCATTCCTGGAGAAATATTACTATGGTTCACAATATTTACTGGCTTGCTGCAGTCGGGACAAAGATTTCGCTCCAGGATTGTGGGGAACTTCATTGACAATGGATGCTACAGCTAATGGCTGGGCAGGCGATTATCATACGAATTATAATTATATGGCTCCGTGGTGGGGAGTATATTCATCCAATCATATCGAATTGTCGGAGCCTTACGACCAGCCTATTTTGGATTATATGCCCCGAGCTAAAGAACATGCCAGGGAATTTCTTCATAAAAAGGGAGTTTATTACTCGGTAGGAATCGGACCGAAAGGTTTTTGTTCCAGCATGTTCCCGCTTACTCCTGAAGCTATGATGCGGCAGTATGGCACACCTGAAAATAATATAGAAGGAGGTTATATGTTTTTGGGACAGAAAAGTAATGCTGTATTCTGTACTACCAATATGTTCATGCGTTTTTACCATACATACGATAAGAACTATGCGCAGAAAGTTTATCCATTTATTCGGGAGGTGGCTGATTTTTGGGAAGATTATCTGGTTTATGAAGATGGAAGATATGTCAGCTATGACGATAATTTCTGGGAAGTAGGTCCATGGGAAGGTAAGGATTATAAACAGAATTATGGAGATATCAATCCTACGGTATCCTTAGGCTTATGTCGTATGCTGTTTAAGGGAATTATTGAGATGAGTTCATTCTTGCAGGTTGATCAGGATAAGGTAGAAAAATGGAATCATATATTGACGCATCTCAGTGCAATACCTACAGTAGAAATAGACGGGGCAATTCGTATTAAGGCATGTGAAGGCGGGAATGGTTCGGGTAGCAGAACGGCTCCTGGTTTTGGCCGTGTTATGATGCATGGATTGCTGTTCCCATCGGGTGCATGCGGGGTGATTACCGATTCTGCTTTTGCTCGTATCTTGCGTGATGAAATCTACCGTTGGGATACTGATACACTTCCTTATAATGGTCCTAGAGATGCTCGCTGGGATAACCTTGGCAATGGAGTGGAAACTTATTTTACTGCAGCTGCAAGGGTTGGATATGATGGTAATCGCTTGCTTGATGAATTGAAAAAGCGAATCCGTAAGACAGCCTTGCCGAATCTTTGGATTCCTCAGGAGGGCGGCGGAATAGAGTCATTGAGTGCTGTGCCTTCTTGTATCAATGAAATGTTGTTGCAGGGATATGAAGGTGTTATCCGTGTTTTTCCAGTCTGGCCGAAAGAGAAAGAAGCGGCTTTTAAAACATTGCGTACTCACGGGGCTTTTCTGATATCGGCAAGTTGTAATGCAGGAAATGTAGAGTATGTCTTGATTAAGAGTGAACAAGGACGTCCATGTAAAATTCAGAATCCATGGCCAGGTAAGACTTGTACTGTGAATTATAAGGATGGCAAAAAGGCGTGCTTTACAGATATGATATTTGAAATTCCATTGTCGAAAGGCGAGGAGGTAAAGCTTGTAATGGAGCCATGAATTATTTAAATAATTGCTTTAAATAGAAATCTAATATTATGCTTAATTTTAAAATATTGTTGTGTTGCACATTGGTATCCGGACAGATATTAGCGGAAGAATGGCAACCGCAAGAGTGGCCGGTATTGAAACACTATGACCAGCAGCATCTGTATCAGATTGCTCTTCCGTTAGGAGGAATCGGTACTGGAACTGTTTCTTTGGGCGGTCGTGGGGAGTTGCGTGATTGGGAGATTATGAATGTTCCTGGAAAGAAATACAGTACGGTTACTCCTGGAAATAATGCTCCTTTTTTTGCAATTTATACTCATCCTCAAGGAGGTAAGGCGCAGACTACATTATTGGCGGGTTCCCTTTATTCGCACGAATATCAGCATTACGAAGGACGTCCCGTAGATCATCACGGACTACCCCGTTTTAAAAGCAGCTCGTTTGATGCTGCTTATCCTTTTGGACAGGTACATCTGACAGATCCTGATCTTCCGGTGCGGGTTACAGTGAAAGGATTTAATCCTTTGATTCCGGGGGATGCTGATGCCAGTGGTATCCCCATTGCCGTCTTGTCGTATGAGGTTACTAATACGGCAACGGTACCGGTGGAAGTAGCGGTTTGTGGTTCTATCCGGAATTTTATAGGTAAGGACGGTAGTAAATACGTTACAAACTGGAAGGGAGACTATGTTCCCGTAGGTTGTAAAGAGAATAAGAATGCTTATAAAGAAAACGATAATTTAAAAGGCGTTTATTTTTATTCGGATGGTGTTGATAAAGCTGATCCGGCTTATGGAAATATGGCTCTCACTACACAGGCAAGTGAAGGTGTGAGTTATCGAACTTCTTCTAAGGCCGATGACTGGAATAACGGTATTTTAGGTTTTTGGGACGATTTTAGTGCGGATGGTGTACTGACTGAGCTACCGAAGCAGTATGACGAAGATCCAATGGCTTCGTTGGCAGTGAAGAAGGAGTTACAGCCGGGAGAGACCAAGACTTTTACGTTTTTTCTAACGTGGAATTTCCCGAATCGGAAAGCCTGGTCGCCTACGGTAGTAGGTAACTATTATAGCACGCAGTATCCCGATGCTTGGCAAACTGCTTGCAAAATTATTCCGCAGCTTCCTGAATTGGAAAGAAGAACGCTTTCGTTTGTTAATGCTTTGTTGGATTGCTCCTATCCGGATGTTGTGAAAGAAGCAGCTTTGTTCAATCTGTCCACCTTGCGCTCACAAACTGTTTTCCGCTTGCCGGATGGACATCTTATGGGATGGGAAGGTGTAATGGACCGTTTTGGATCTTGTCAGGGTTCGTGTACGCATGTCTGGAATTATGAAATGGTTACAGCATTTTTGTTTGGTGAACTGGCACGTTCTATGCGTGATGTGGAATTTAATTATGCTACCAAAGAAAATGGATTGATGAATTTTAGGGCGGCCTTGCCTTTATCGGAAGCGGCCGGTGGAAATGCGGCTGCAGCCGATGGGCAGATGGGATGTATTATGAAGTTTTACCGTGACTGGCAACTGTCTGGTGATAATCGCTTTTTGGCAGACAACTGGGAGCAGGTGAAGACAGTATTGTCCTATGCATGGATAGAGAAGGGATGGGACGGAAATCAGGATGGTGTGATGGAAGGGTCCCAGCATAATACAATGGACGTAAATTATTTCGGTCCTAATCCTCAGATGGGATTCTGGTATATGGGGGCATTGAAAGCTGCTGCTCAAATGGCTGATGCCATGCACGATAAGTCCTTTGCACGTAAGTGCCGGTCTTTGTTTGAAAAAGGTTCTGAGTGGATGGACACTTATTTATTTAACGGTGCGTATTACGAACATAAGATAACTGATCCGCAGACTTTCGAATTTCTTGATATGAGTAATCCTAATACGCAAGTACCACCTTTTCAGTTGGGCAAAGGATGTTTGGTTGATCAGCTTGTAGGGCAGTATATGGCACACATCTGTGGATTGGGATATTTAGCAGACAAACAGCATATCCGTACCACTTTGCAAAGCATTATGAAGTATAATTTCGTATCAGACTTTAGCCGGCATTTTAATAATATGCGTTCGTATGTTATGGGGGATGAGGCTGGTTTACTGATGGCTTCATGGCCTAAAGGACGGTTGGAAGTTCCTTTCCCTTATTTTGCCGAAGTAATGACTGGATTTGAGTATTGTGTTGCTGTAGGTATGATATACGAAGGTATGCAGGATGAGGCGCTAACGTGTATCAAAGCGATACGCGACCGTCATGATGGAGCCAAGCGTAATCCTTTCAGTGAGGCTGAGTGTGGGCATCAGTATGCTCGTTCAATGGCTAGCTGGGCTGCTGTTGTGGCTATGGCAGATTATCGTTATTCCGGAGTAAACCGTAGTATGCATTTTACTGATGTCCCGGGCAAATATTTCTGGAGTAACGGTACAGCATGGGGTATTTGTACAGTCGGTACAGATACTGTAGAGATGCAGGTGTTGAAAGGTAGTTTACAGCTAGAACGTCTGGAAATAGGAAAACGGATGCTGAAACTGAAGAATTTTAGTTTGTCTGAACATGAAAAACAGATTATTCGGTTATAACTAATTGTTAATGTATGACCCTGTTTCTATTCTTTGACATGAAGAATTGAAGCAGGGTTTCTTTTGTTTGGTCTGTAACGAACTTTTTTATAATTTTACTTATTCTTTTGAGAAAAGAGATTTGATAAAATTTGTAGGAAGAAGCCTTCAAAGGCTTTTGCCATACTATGAAAAATTTTTTATGAAAATATCATGAATATCAAAAAGTTTAATTTTACCACAGGCTTTTTACTGGCTGCTTTTACTGTTGCGGCTCAAACAACAGTGTGGAAACAGCATAATTGGGAATGCAGTATTTCGCAGGAGGGGTGTTTGCAGCAGATTGTATTTAATGATAAGCAGGGGAATGATACAATTCCTTTTTTTAAGAGTCAGTCTAATAGGGGGCCTTCATTTTATGCTGTTGTTGACGGTATAAATAAAGAAGCTCAATGGATTCCAGACGGAATACGTTCCTATAGAGCTACTATAGACGGGGTGGAGTGTACTCTTATATATAAGGAATGGCATGGGCTTCCAGCTTTGGAGATAACGCTTACAAATAAAGGAAATATTGCTTTTCAGCCTGAAAAAGCCGGTCTAAAGCTGGGCATTGATACTTATATGGATAAATACCCAGATTGGTTTGGTAAGTTTTTCCCGACGCTGATGCGGAATGAAAAGACTCATTTTTATGGTTATATGCAGACTCCTTCAGGCCAGACATTGGGAATTGTCAGTCCGCAGCCGGTAGCTTCCTGGAGTGTATCGTATAATTTGGGATATCAGGACCCGCCTCCACATTGGTTTATGGGACACCGAATTGAGTCGCTGAATCTGGATCTGTTGAATGCGCTTCCATTACCGCAACGAAACCCACAGCATTTGTGGCAATTGCAACGTGGTGAGCGGAAGTCGTGGACGATTGCTTTTGTACACATTTCGAAACTGGAGCAGTTGGAAGAACGGTTGCATGAAGTAGCGGACATACCAATGCTGCATATGAAACAGACCACTTGGGAACCGGGTGAGAAGGCTGTATTCGATGTCTTGTCTGCTTCGGGCGAAGTAACAGTTACAGATGACGATGGGCGCGCTCTTGAAACTAAAGTTATTGCTCATAAGAATGAAGTGCGTACCATAGAGTGTGAACTTCCAGCAGTAGGGCTTTACACGGTAAAGGTCTGTGATGGAGATAAAATAGCGGAAGGTGTATTGACTGCCCATGCTTCTTGGAAATGGACGCTTCAACAGGCGAGGGTTGCTGCTTTGAAATACCATCAGAAGGCGACTTCTCACATAGAAAGCTGGTATGGTTTTCATTCGGCTTTTCTTGCAGCACGATATTTCCCGGATAAAACATTTGATGCGCCTCTGCGGCAACGTTTCGATTACCTTTTCGGATTGTTGCATGATGAAGAAAAAATGGAACCGAAGTATTATGCTTCGCGCATACAGAATACTTCTGGAACAATTGGAATGTTGGTCGACAAGTTCCAAGCCTACGGTGATATAAATGATTTAAAAAAAGCTTCACGTTTGGCTGACTGGCTGATGAATACTTGGCAACGTGCTGATGGCGCCTATGTGAATCATAATACGGTGTATACCAGTGTTATCTATGTAGCCAAGAGTATGCTCGAACTGGTTATTGCCGAACGGAAACAAGCATTAGTGGATGCTTCTTGGAATGAAATTGCACAACGCCATTTTCAATCTGCCAAACGGGCCATTGACCAACTGGTGGCTTCTCAAGGCAATTTTGAAACGGAAGGTGAACTGACCTTTGAAGATGGTATGATATCATGTTCTGCATTACAGATAGGTATGCTGGCATTGATGCAGAAAGACGAGGAACAACGTTCTGCTTATACGCGTGCTATGTTGGATATTTTGAATAGTCATGACTGCCTTACCCAACTTCGTGTGTCCGATGCACGTCGCCGTGGAGGAACAATGCGTTATTGGGAGGCTCAATACGATGTGCAGTTGCTACCTAATATGTTTAATTCGCCTCATGGTTGGAGTGGATGGCGAGCTTATGCAACATACTATGCATACTTGTTGACAGGTGAAGAACGTTGGCTGCGAGAAACTTATAATGCAATGGGAGCTTTTTCTAATCTGATAGATTATCGTACAGGGAAGTTGCGTTGGGCGTTTGTAGTCGATCCTTACGTCAAAGCCAAGCAAGCCTGCAGTGCGGATTCGCATGTTACAGCCGATTCATTGAGCTTTGGTAATCCTCATCCCGAATTATATGATACACGTACATTGATTATTGGAGAACAGTATGTTGACATGATAAGTGATTGGCAGACTGTAAATACGCAGGATAATGATGTGCACGAGCTATTTAAGTGCATGGAGGAAACTATGCTGACAAATGCTTTTGTAGTAGAGCGTGCTGATGGAGAGCTGGTAGGATATAATTGTCGGGTGAAACGTAATGGTAACAGATTGGAGATAATGCCATCTGAAAAACAAATCTGCAACCTGCATTGTAATTTACGGACAGCGTTTCAGGTAGAATTTAAGAGTACTTCCCGAAAATTGGATGCTAATTATAGTGGATGGGCTTTTGGAGAAGATATTTATAACTAATCATTTATAGCTGATTTTATGATGAAACGTTTATTTTACATATCATTATTTCTTTGTATAACTATATTGAGTAAGGCATCGCCCATAACAGGGTTGTTGGAACGTATTGACAAAGGAGCTTCGCATAAGTTTATTATAGAGCAGAAAAAAGCTCCTTGCGATTACTTTGAGTTGGACCAGAAAGGTAATAAGGTAGTAGTCCGTGGTAACAATTATGTAAGCATTGCTACGGGTATTAACTGGTATCTGAAATACTATGCTGGTATTCATCTTTCCTGGAATTGCATGCATGCTGATTTACCGGATGTGCTACCTGCTGTTCCTGTTCCAGAGCGCCATGAAACTCAGTTGAAGTATCGCTTTGATTTTAACTATTGTACCTATTCGTATACGATGGCATTTTGGGATTGGAAGCGCTGGGAACAGGAGATAGACTGGATGGCTTTGCATGGTATTAATCTACCTTTGTCTATTGTAGGTACGGGTACTGTATGGCGCAATGTATTATTTAAATTGGGGTATACTCGTGATGAAATAGACAAATTTATAGCTGGACCTGCTTTTCAGGCTTGGTGGCTGATGAATAACTTGGAAGGATGGGGAGGACCTAATCCTGACAGCTGGTATGAAAATCAAGCAAAGCTTCAAAAACGTATTCTTCAGCGTATGCGTGAGTTTGGTATCCACCCTGTATTGCCTGGATATTCGGGTATGGTTCCCAATAATGCACATGACAAACTGGGATTGGATGTAGCTAATCCTGGTAAATGGTGTGGTTACAGACGACCGGCTTTTTTGCAACCTACTGATAAAAACTTTGAGCGCATAGCTTCCTTGTATTATAAGGAAATGACAAAACTTTACGGTAAGGCTGATTTTTATAGTATGGATCCGTTTCATGAAGGAGGTAGTGTGGCTGGAGTTGATTTGGATGCAGCTGGCAAAGCTATCTGGAAAGCGATGAAGCAGGCCAATCCGAAAGCGGTATGGGTGGCACAGGCATGGCAGAATTGCCCTTATCCGCAAATGATAAATGGTTTGCCAGCTGGAGATATGATTGTGCTGGATCTTTTTTCAGAAAGCCGCCCGCAATGGGGTGAACCTAATTCAACCTGGTATCGGAAAGATGGCTTTGGTAAACATGACTGGCTTTACTGTATGTTGCTGAATTATGGTGGTAACGTAGGTTTGCATGGAAAAATGGCCCATGTTATTGATGGATTTTACAAGGCGAATGAAAGTCGTTTCGGAAATACTCTTAAAGGAGTTGGTATGACTATGGAAGGAACCGAAAATAATCCGGTGATGTATGAATTATTGTGTGAATTGCCTTGGCGGAGCAATCGTTTCACTAAGGATGAATGGCTGGCAAATTATGTAAAGGCACGATATGGAAAAGCCAATAAACAGGTGCTTGAAGCTTGGACGTTGTTGAGTAATACTATATACAACTGTCCTGTTGAATCTACTCAGCAAGGCACTCATGAATCTATACTTTGTGCACGTCCTTCGTTAAAGGCTTATCAAGTTTCCAGTTGGTCGGAAATGAAGGATTACTATAATCCGGCTGATATTATCAAAGCCGCAGACTTATTGCTGAAAGCTGCGGATGAGTTTCGCGGGAATGATAATTTTGCTTATGACGCAGTAGATATCGTCCGTCAGGCCGTGGCCGAAAAAGGTCGTCTGCTTTATCCGGTAGTCGTCAGTGCTTACTTGTCTGGAGACCGTCCTCTTTTTCAGATAGCTTCTACTCGTTTCATGGATTTATTCAGTTTGCAAGACCGTTTGTTGGCAACACGTTCCGAATTCCGGGTTGGTACCTGGATACAACGGGCACGTAATATGGGGGGTACTCCGGAAGAAAAAGACAGGTATGAATGGAATGCACGTGTACAGATTACTACCTGGGGAAATCGCGAAGCTGCTGATAATGGAGGACTGCGTGATTATGCCCATAAAGAATGGAATGGTCTGATGAAAGATTTTTATGCGATGCGTTGGAAAGCTTATTTTGAGTATTTGGATGCAAAAATGCGTGGTGAGACTCCAGCTGAGATTGATTTCTATGCATTGGAAGAAGCGTGGACATTGCAGCATAATTACTATCCACAAAATCCGGAAGGTGATGCACTGGAGGTTGCACAGAAGGTGATGTATGAATTGAATAAGTAAAATTTTTCAGCATAAAATGTAAGTCCTATGAAAGGAAAAACGATTTTTATTACAGGGGCTACAAGTGGCATCGGACAGGCTTGTGCTCGTAAATTTGCGGCAATGGGATGTCGTTTGATATTAAATGGCCGTAATCTGGTTAAGTTATCTGCTTTGGAGCAGGAACTTATTGCTAATGGTGTAGAAGTATTGGTATTGGCTTTTGATGTTCGTGATCGTGAGGCTATGCGTAGGGCAGTGGAGACATTGCCCGAAGAGTGGCACAATATTGATGTACTTATCAACAATGCCGGTTTAGTTATCGGTATGGATAAGGAACACGAAGGTTCGCTGGAAGAATGGGATATTGTTATTGATACCAATATTAAAGCACTGTTGGCTATGACCCGGTTGATTGTTCCTGGCATGGTGAAACGTGGCTGTGGCCATGTTATCAATATTGGTTCTATTGCCGGTGATGCTGCCTATGCCGGTGGAAGTGTTTATTGCGCTACGAAGGCTGCGGTAAAAGCACTTTCGGATGGTTTGCGTATCGATTTGGTGGATACTCCTTTGCGGGTAACAAACATCAAGCCGGGTATGGTTGAAACTAATTTCTCTGTTGTGCGTTTCCGCGGTGATAAGCAAAAGGCTGATGCCGTGTATGAAGGTATATGTCCGTTGACGGGTGATGATATTGCAGATGTGGTTTATTATGCAGCTTCTGCTCCGGCACATGTGCAAATAGCTGAGGTTTTGGTTATGCCTACCTATCAGGCTACTGGCACGGTTTGTCATCGGAATAAATAGTAAAGCATAGTTTTAAAAAAAGAATGACTTCATGTACACAATTTGCTTGTGGTATATGAAGTCATTCTTTTTTTGCTTCAACAGCTTAGTCTGTTTTCATGTTTTTTGGCAATTGCGGAAGCTTTATGGCATCTGTACGTTTTATCCACAAATCTCTCAGTTCATTCCAATGGTAAAATGGGAAACTGTCTGTTTTAATATTGGCAAGATGAACTTCCTTTTCGTTTAATAGAATTTTGACGAGAATATCCTGGCTCCCTTTTTTACGGAAATAGATGAGTTGTAAGTTTCCGCACATTGGTATGATGCGGTATGTCTGATAATAATTGGGAATGGAATCCCAATCGGAGGTAGCATGGTTGTATGTTTCAATCTCCATCAAGGCTACTAGTGGGGCAAGATTTGTATCATGACCAAAGCGCAGAGTTGCACCGGGAATTTTTGCTGTGAGGGCTGTATCAGCTGTTTCTACAATGTTACGCAGCAAGTTGCGTGCCAGATATGGCATTTTACCTCCACTTAATGGCGATGGGCCTTGCTCATAATACCATTCAAAATTATTAAGCTGCCATAGCTCGTATAATTCCTGTGTTGTAAATAGATAATCCAGATTGGGCATATTGTCCGAACTTTGGCTGATTCCATGATATTCGAACAGGTCGGCCATTAGTTTCTCCGGATTGGTTATCTTAGAAAGATAGTCGGTTGTAAAAAGTTGTTTCATCATATGTTCTGGGTGGATGAAACGCTTTCTGGCTTCTGCAAAGATAGAATCAGCGTTGTGTTGGCAACTGTCGGAGTAAATAGGGTTTTTATATTTCAGGTAATAGGCATCATGCTGGCTGGCATCTGTCGTGATATTAAGCTTGGGATTGATTCCTTTTAGCTCTACACACGCTGCAGTCATAGATAAAAAAGCTCGGGTTTTATAGGTGGAACGAGCATCAACATGGGCGCCATCTACGAATACTTTCGGGTAGTTTTGATACATTCTTCTTGCCAATTCTTGATGCTGGCGTGCGCCTTTTGGGGTAAGTTCTCCATATCTGTCTTTTGCAACTGATGAAATTTGCAGTGATTTTGAATAAAGCTTTGTATATGAGTAAAGTTATGTTTAGGCGCTATTTATTGTTTTGTGTGTCGTTGTTTGTGAATGCTTTGGGAATTGCCTTTATTACAAAGGCAGCATTGGGAACTTCTCCTATTACCAGTGTAACGTACGTTTTGAGTATGTTTACACCTTTCACAATTGGACAGTGGACAATTATGCTGAATCTGCTTTTTGTTGTGATTGAGCCTTTTTTGATGTCCCGTCAGGATCTTAAATCCGATTTGCGAATGTATTTATTGCAGATTCCCATTTCGTTCTGTTTCGGTATGTTCATCGATTTATGTATGCATTATATTCTTTTCTGGCTTAATCCATTGTCGTATCTAAATATGATTGTCGCTTTGCTGATAGGCTGGTCATATTGGCTGTGGGTATAGCACTCGAAGTAAAGGCAAATGCGGCTATGATGGCAGGAGAATATTTCGTCAAGGTGATTACACGTCGGTTTCGAGGTGAGTTTGGCTACATTAAACTGGGTTTTGATATAGTTCTGGTGGCGTTGGCTTGCTTCTTGTCCTTAATCTTTATGTCAGGGATATATGGAGTGCGTGAAGGAACTGTAGTTGCCGCACTTATTGTTGGTCCCATTGTACACTTTGTGACTCCGTATTATCACTTTCTTGATAAATGGATTACAGATTCGGCTCAGACAGTCAATGCGGAGAGCAGTCATAGCCAGAATATTGTTATTACAATAGCCCGTGAGTATGGAAGTGGCGGTCATTTACTGGGTGAGATGTTATCTCAGAAATTGGGCATAGGTTTGTATGATAAGGAGTTTATTGGCCTGGCTGCAAAGCGGAGTGGCATGGATGAGCAGTTTATTATGAAAAATGAGCAGTCTATTCCTTCGTTCTGGATGAAGTGTATTTTGTCGAAAAATAGCGAACAGCCTGTGGAGTCCAGCCTTTCATCGGATGATATTTTATTTGTTTCCGAAAGTAAAATAATTCAGGAATTGGCAGATAAGGAGTCCTGTATTATTGTAGGGCGTTGTGCTGATTTTGTATTGAAAGACTATCCCAAGGTCCTGAAAATCTTTTGTTATTCGGACGAGCACAGTGCCGTACAGCGCTGTGTGGACGAATATGGTCTTTCTCAAGCTGAGGCCGTATCGGAGATTCGCCGCATAAACCGGAACCGGATTCATCACTATGAATATTATACCGGTAATAAATGGGGAGAACCTCATCACTATAATTTGATGCTGAATACGGGTAGTATTAGTTTGGAAACAGCCTGCAAATTGGTTGGAGAAGTGTATCGTAAATTGCAGACTGTGTAATAATGGGGGAACGAGCGAGGCCTTTGTTGGTCTATTGAGATAACAACAGGGCTTCGTTTATTTTTTTATGGTATTCTGCAATGTCTCTGGCTTTAAGTATGGCTTTTTTGCTTTTCTTCTCCATGTCGGGCAAAAGGTATTCCCACATGGTTTTTAGTTTTTGCAAAAGCTGATTGTCACCTCCTTCTATAGTTTGTGTAAGCTCTTTTTCTATCAGCTGATGCATGTCGTATACTTTACGGGCCAACTCGGTATAAGTATATACTTTGCCGGTCCGGAAGGTTTCAGCTAGGGCCGGATTTGCCAGCAAGCCTCTACCTAGCATGATTCCTTTAATGTTCGGGAAAAGTGTTTTTATCTTTTCAATATCTTCAATGCTATTCAAATCACCATTATATACTAGGGGTAATTCGCAATGCTCGTAGAAACTTTTAAACATTTCCAGGTTTGTCGAGCCCTTGTATTGCTGTTTCCCAATACGAGGATGAAGGGTTATTTGTTGCAAGCATGAGTGGTTGAGTAGGGGAAGTATCTGTTTCCATTCTTCCTCAGATTGCCAGCCTAATCGCATCTTTACCGTAAATCTAATCTCTGGATAGTGCGCTATTTCTTGAAGTAGGTTTGCTATAATTTCCGGATGTGGAAGTATTCCCGAACCTTTTTGCCTGTTTGCAATCAATGGGAATGGGCATCCCATATTCAAGTCGATTTCGTTGTATCCTTGTCCCGATAAATAGGGTATCAGCGTTTGTACTTCAGGGGGTGTTGAGGCTATTATTTGCGGGATGGCACGTCTTACTTTATTTGTTTGACGTGAGACTTCTCTTTGGTCCTTGTTACGGATCGTACCTTTTTCGACTCGAATAAATGGAATATAATATGCATCAATGTTGCCGAAAACTTTTTCGTGTGCATTTCTCCAGGCACTTTCAGTAAAACCTTGCAGGGGGGCTGCGAATATCGTCAGATCAGTCATGTAGGCTTTTCTTTTTTATTGGGTTTAATAATTGGCAAATATATAAATTTTTCCTACGTTTGTGTCTGCTTTTAGCATTGCATCCTATCATTAAAAATTAAAATACTTATGGAAAACAATTGGAAAAATGAATTTGAACATTATTTGCCTTTCTTGGGGCACCGTAACTGGGTATTAGTCGTAGATAAAGCTTTCCCCATGCAGAGTTCGCCTGCAATGAAGATTTTGAACAGCAATGAGCAACTGACTGATGTGTTGCCGTATGTTTTAGGACAAATTGCTGCTTTACCTCATGTACGTCCGGTTGTTTATGTAGATAAAGAGCTTGATTATCTGGATGATTCATTTTGTCCGGGTATATCTTCTTTGCGCAGCGAGCTGCTTGCTACGTTGGAAAAGCATGCCAGCGGCTGCATAGCTTCAGTATTACATGAAACTGTATTTAAGAAGTTGGATGAAGCTGGTTCTCTTTTCAATGTGGTTGTAATCAAGACAGAATCTCTGTTGCCATATACTTCCGTCTTTATGCAACTTGATTGCGGGTATTGGTCCGAAGCGCAGGAAAAAGAACTTAGAGATAGAATGAAATAATTCGTTATTAAGTGAAAAAATATCCCCAGTAAGCACCTCATCGAAGTTGATTACTGGGGATTATTATTATTTTCTTTCGTATGCTTTATTTTTTTGCATCTCTTAAATCACGCAGATATGAACGTCTACCATAAATAATAATTACGATAAAACAGATTAGTGGTAATACGAAAGATACATTGACTGCTGGCATGCCAAATACGGTCTGCATATCAATGATAGATGCTTGTACTGGTGGAAGAACTGATCCTCCAAGAATGGCCATAATCAAGCCTGCTGCACCAAATTTTGCATCATCTCCAAGTCCTTTTAAGGCTATACCGTATATGGTCGGGAACATGAGCGACATACAGGCTGATACTGCTACCAGTGAATACATTCCCCATATGTTTTGTAGGAAAATTACGCATAAAGTAAAGAAACAGCCAGCTATGGCTAATATCTTCAGCAGTAATCCCGGATTGAGGTATCTTAAAATAAAAGTACAGATAAAGCGGCTGATGCAGAATATAATCATTGCTATAATGTTATATTTCTGGGACAGAACTTCTGCAGCTTTCTCTTCCATACCTTGAGATGCAAACAAGTGAGTTCCATACTGGATGATGAACGTCCAACACATGATTTGTGCTCCGACATAGAAGAATTGTGCAATGACTCCTTCTCTATAATGGTGAATAGAGAAGATTCGTTTCAATGTCGGTATGAAATTAATCTCCTTAGATTGGTCTCCATTTCTTGGCATCTTTGTCATACGGATTACAATCAACATAACCAGGATTACCAGACCAATGGTAAGATATGGGGCGATAAGTGTGCTTAGGTCAGCCTCTTTCAGTGCCTCAAATTCAGCCGGAGAGAGGTTCATTCTTTCTTCTGTATCCATGGGATGCAGTTTAGCTTGAATAAAGTTCATGGCTACATACATTCCTAACAAAGAACCGATGGGGTTGAAAGCCTGAGCCAGATTTAATCGTCTGGTAGCAGTTTCTTCTGTACCCATAGATAGGATATATGGATTGGAACTTGTTTCAAGGAAAGACAGTCCACAGGTCAATATAAAATAAGCTAACAGGAATGGGTAATAGCTTCCGGTCATTTTTGCAGGGAAAAAGAGAAAGGCTCCTAAGGCATAGAGTCCAAGTCCTAGTAAAATACCTGCTTTGTATGTATATTTACGTATGAACATGGCTGCAGGAAATGCCATGGCAAAATAACCGCCATAGAAGGCAACTTGTACCAATGTTCCTTCTGTCACGTTCATACGGAAAATTTTTGAAAATGCTTTTACCATAGGATTGGTAATATCATTAGCAAACCCCCATAAGGCAAAGCAAGATGTTATCAGTATAAACGGAACCAGATAACTTACTCCGTCTTTGGAAAGAATTGATTCGTTGTTTTTTTTCATGGTTGATTTCGGTGTTTTTTAGTATTATTGTGGTAAATAGATTTTGGGGGTAACAGTATTGAATAATATTTCCTGCAATTTTTCTTTGCTATCGATTTCGCCGGTCGTCTGTGCTTGTAAAAGAATGTTTCCTATTGCAGTCGCTTCAACAGGACCTGCATATACTGGTATCTTCAATGCATTAGCTGTCAGCTGATTGATAAGTTTGTTTTGTGAACCTCCTCCAATGATATGCAATTGTTTGATAGGAGAGGGTAAGCATTTGTTCAGCTGTTCTACACCTTTTTGATAGCGGCTGGCTAATGACTGGCATACGCAACGCACAAATTCACTGACGGTAACAGGGCATTGCAGCTGGTGTTCATTGCAATATTCCTTGATGGCGTTTTCCATATTTACCGGATTGGTAAAGCGTTTGTCGTCTACATCTATTACGGTTGGTATGTTTTCATTGGCTGCTGCTCCGATGATACGGTCATAGTCAGTATCCTCGCCTCTGCTTTTCCATTCTGCAATCAGGCGTTGAAGAATCCACAGTCCGGTAATATTTTGCAGGAACTTGATTTTACCTCCCGTACTTCCTTCGTTTGTAAAGCCGCAGATGCGTGCTTCTTCCGAAAGAATCGGGTCGGCTATTTCTGCTCCCAACAAAGACCATGTTCCGGAGCTCAGAAATGCTTTGTCTGTTTCTGTAGATGGAACTGCAAAAATTGCACTGGCTGTATCGTGTGAGCCTACTGCGATGATTTCTATTTTTCCTAGTCCGGTTTCTGCTGCTATCTCTGGTTTCAGTGTACCTCTTACAGTACCGGCTGGAATGATTTCTCCAAACAGATGGCGAGGCAATTGCAACTCTGCAATTGTTTTTTCAGACCATGTGCGTGTCTGGGCATTAACGAGTTCCGAAGTAGAAGCTATGCTATATTCATTATTGGCAACTCCAGTGAGGAAATAACTGAACAAATCGGGCATGAAGAGCAGTTTATCTGCAATTTCCAGTTGGGGAGAATTTTCTTTTTTTAAGCTGAATAGCTGAAAGAGTGTATTGATATTCATTACCTGAATACCTGTTTCCTTGTAATGTTCCTGTGGGGTAACCGATTTAAAATACTCTTCAGGAAGTCCTTCTGTCCGACTGTCTCTATAACATACCGGATTCCCAATCAGATTGCCGTGCTTGTCAATCAGACCAAAGTCTACTCCCCACGTATCGATTGCTATACTCCTTACATTATATCCTTTAGATGCGGCTTTCTTCATTCCTTCTTTCATGTCTTGAAACAAGGCTAAAAAGTCCCAATAGAGATGATTCCCTATTTTTATTTGTCTGTTTTGGAAACGGTGGATTTCTTCCAAAACTAACTTCCCGTTTTCGATAGTCCCGGCCATAATTCGGCCACTGCCACCACCAAAATCGGCTGCTAAATATGTGTTTGCCATAGATTATAATTATGCAGATAAAAAATAAAGCCACAACAGAACCTACTTATGGCATATTTTCTGCTGTGGCTATATATTAAAGATTATTATTTTGTTTTCTTGCCCAATACGTAAATGTCAAGATCTTTAATCTCTTCCGGAGTAAGTACAGAATATTCTCCTCCAGACTGTACGATGATTCTGCAAGCCATTTCAAAGAACATAGCTCTTTCGAATACCTGATCAAAGCTTGAACCACAAACTACCTGTCCGTGGTTAGTAAGCAGGATAGAGTTATGATCTTTCATTGTTTCAACTACAGCGTGAGCCAATTCTGGAGAACCTGGTCTGTAATAAGGGATTACGGGGATTTCTCTACCTACATGGCATGGTACTTCTGCTGTTACGTTAAAGTTAGTTGGTTTATTTTTCATGCAGGCAACAGCTGTCGCATATTCTGACTGAAAATGCAATACGACATTTACATCAGGACGTTCGCGAAGAATACCCAAATGGAAACCACTTTCCATTGAAGGTTTTACACCGTTTTTAACTTCACCGGTAGCAATGTTGCAGATAGATACTTTTTCTGCCTGAAGATTTGGAACCCATGAGCCGGTACCTGAAACCAATGCTTCTTCGCCAATTCTCCATGACAAGTTACCGCTACTGCAGATTGTTAGTTTCGCATCGCCAACTCGGTGAGCCTGTGCAATAAATTCTTCTATATGTTCTTTTGTAATCATGATGTACGTGTGATGTTAAATTATTTGTAAATAGGTCCGTAAGTAGTACATGCTCTGTAGTCTGCACCTTCTTTATCCATACCGAATGCATTCCATGCTGCAGGACGGAAAATCTTATCATCATCAATGTTGTGCATACATACCGGGATACGCAAGATAGAAGCCATGGTAATCAAGTCTTGACCAATATGTCCGTAGCTGATTGCTCCATGGTTAGCACCCCAGTTGTTCATTACAGAGTAAACATCTTTAAACGCTGGTTTGTCACACAAACGTGGAACGAACCATGTAGTAGGCCATGTGCGGTCAGTACGTTCATCCAATGCTTTGTGGATTTCAGGATCGATTTCTACAGTCCATCCTTCTGCAATTTGCAGAACAGGGCCTAAGCCTTTAATCAGGTTAAGACGCATTATAGTGACAGGCATGCCACCTTTTGAAAGGAAGTTAGAAGAGAAACCACCTCCACGGAAGTAGTCGCGGTTTGCTGGATACCATTTGGTAGCTTCCAGACATTTGTTTACTTCTTCTTCTGTGATATCCCATGGTTGTTTCATACAAGGATTGCCTTCTGCATCAGTCTGCTGACCTGTTCCATCCAGTGTAGTTGCACCAGAGTTGATCAAATGGATAATACCGTTAGCTGCCATGCCAGTCAATTCTTTGCCTGTAACACGTTTAACAGCTTCTGGGCTCCAGTAAGTTCTGACATCAGAGAAAATCTGAGCGCGGTTAGTCAGCAAGTGGCCAAACAACATTGCAACACCGTTGCAAGCATCGTTTTCTGTTGCTACTACGTAAGCTTCACGGATACCGTTCCAGTCGAATGAAGTGTTCATCAAAGCTTCAGAGTAGTCACCGTTAGGATAGAAGTCTGTCCACTGGCGCTGTCCCTGGAAACCAGCTGCAATAGCATTGTGTCCCAAAGCTTCTTCTTTGAATCCCAGTTCTTTCAGTTTCGGATTGCCCTGCATCAAGTCACGCATGATGATAGTCATCTTAACGATGAATTCCCAGTCTGCATCTTTTTCAGCACGTGATTTTGTCTTTTCAGGAACATTATAGTCATGACCTTCGTTCACTTTACAGTGTTTTTCAGTCCATGCCATAGCTTTTTCGAATTCTTCGTGGTCATAGATACCTTCAGTCATTCGGCGGATGATTTCTGTCAAGTCTACAGATTCATTGCGCATGCCTAGATATTCCTGAAAGAAGTTCGGGTCAACGATTGAACCGGCGATACCCATTGATACGCTACCCATTGAAAGGTATGATTTTCCGCGCATAGTAGCTACAGCCTGTGCTGCACGTGCAAAGCGTAAAATCTTTTCAGCTACATCAGCAGGGATTGTATTGTCATCCAAATCCTGAACATCGTGTCCATAGATACCAAATGCTGGCAATCCTTTCTGAGCGTGTGCGGCCAATACGGCAGCCAGATATACTGCACCCGGACGTTCTGTTCCGTTAAAACCCCAGACAGCTTTCGGGTAATGAGGATTCATATCCATAGTTTCTGCACCATAGCACCAGCATGATGTTACAGTGATGGTACTGCCTACGCCTTCACGTTCAAATTTTTCTGCACAAGCAGCACTTTCTGCAACACGACCGATGGTTGTATCAGCAATAACACATTCTACCGGACTACCGTCACCATTTTTTAAGTTTGATGAAATCAGTTCTGCAACTGCTTTTGCAAGATTCATTGTTTTTTCTTCAAGGCTTTCACGAACACCGCCCTGACGTCCGTCGATGGTTGGACGAATACCAATTTTAGGATACTTTTTCATATTAATTAAATTGTAAGATTGTTTTCTATTTTAGATAGATGTTTTTCACGCTGTAAAGGAATACAATTATTCAGACAATTCAAAATAATATCCAAAAAATATTTCCGGCTTTCTGAATATTTATATTTCTTATAAATCATTTTATTTTGCTTTTGGGAGCATTTTATGGGTGTCTTATTCTTTTTTGCTTGCTCTAAAACCTGTCTGATACTTTTTCTGTTTCAAAAAGTTACAGATTGTTTTATTGTTTCAAAGGCTTGCCTGTTTGAACTTGATTTGAAACGAAAGCGTAATATTGTGTAAGTGTATAGTTTCTGTTATGTTTATTCTTCCTTATACTCCTACGGCTTTAAAGGTGGGTTTGGCTTCCTGTTTCTCGGTTTCGTAGCCATACCAGTATTCTTTATTATTCATTACATCCGGAAAATACGCTAGTTTCAGGCTTTCTTTATAATCTCCCCAAACAGTTTCCCATTTTTCCGGCAGGTGAATATGTTTGGTCTTTACAGCTTCTGCCGGCGACTTTCTTAATGACATGCCGGCTTCTATCCAAGCCATACTCATTTCACTGAGATAGTTCGGGTAATTGTTTTTGCAAAATTCATATAAGAGTATGCCCCGTCTTTCCAATCCCAAAGGCTGGTCGATAACTCTGAGTTCAGTGAGATAGTACATGAAGTTTTCCAGAAAATCAGCTTCATTAATCAATAATTGGCGCGTAATACTTTGCCAGGCAGGTGTATTATAGTAATTATCCAGTGTGCGCGACAAATTATTGGCAATCTGTAATTCTTCTGTACTGATTTCACGGGTCTGTAGGACCTCATAGGGTGGGTAAGGAGAGTAGGTAATGCCCAGCTCTGCCGCATTTTTTCTCATTACAGTTCCTGGAAGTAATTTCAGCGATTCAAGCTGGATTTCTCCGGCACCGAATTCAGCAAGTACCCGTACGTCTTCCATCATCTCTGATAGTTTGTAGAGTGGAAGTCCGGCAATTAAGTCTGCGTGAGTTTCCGTATTATCCAGTGAACATAAGAATTTTAATCCTTCCAAAGCGTCTTGCAGTTTGCCTTTTCGGTCGCATTTTTCCAGCACTTCTTCACGCAGGCTTTGGATACCAGCCTCTAAATGAAGTAGCCCTTTCGGAAGCGTTTTCAGCTCATCTTTTAGCTCCTGAGTCAGTAAGGCAGGGTGAATTTCCAGATGGAAACAGATGTCTGGTGAGAATTCACGGAAGATATCCAAAAGTTCTTTGGCTCTTTTGTTGTTGTAATTGAATGTGCGGTCGAGCACACGGATATTTTTAATGCCATGGCTATGGATTGTCCGGATTCTTTCGCGGATAACGTCCAGAGACTGTGTGCGTACCGGTTTTTCTCCGCCACTGACACAAAATGCGCAGGTATTGAAGCAGCCTCTTGTCGTTTCTAATTGTACGAAAGGCTTTTCCCAGTTGAAAAATTCACTCTTTTCCGGCCATGTCAGATTCGCAAAGTTCATCACTCTGGCTATACCGTTGTCTATATATTGATGCTGCAGGTTTAAATAGCATAAACCTTCGATGGAGCTCCATTCCTCTTTTTGGTTCCATACTGATAACCATTTGGGGAAATTCTCTTCTCCTTCTCCTCTGAATACGCAGTCCACAAATGTGTTCTTGCGGAGAAATTCCTCGTTGTTGCCTAAAAATTCCGGACCGCCTAATGCTATGCAGCACTGAGGGCATAGGGCTTTGGCTCTTGCTAAAATATGCAAGAGAGCTTCGTGGTTGAAGAGCCAGTTTGTTGCCGCAATGATATCGGGATTATGCTTGAAAATTTCTGCTGCAATCACTCCGGAGTTTTCGTTTATAGTAGCCGAAACTTTAACCCATTCTGCCGTGTGTGCAGGAATTTGGGCGTGCAATGCCGGAAGTGCCAGTGAACTATGTGCGTACGAGCTGTTTAAGTCTAGCCAAAGTATTTTCATGAGAAGGAATATTATAAAGCAGAAGAGCTGTACTTTTACCGCTGCTAGGGTGGTAAAGTACAGCTCTTTGTATGTAAGCTAAGAAATAACTATCTAAAATTAGATCAGATATTGTGAGCTGATTGATTCGTTAGTCATCACGCGGCGGATAGTTTCAGCAAACATATCAGCGATAGAAAGCTGTTTAACTTTTGCGCAACGGTTAGAATAAGGAATACTGTCAGTAAATACCATTTCTTCCAGCATAGAGTTCTGAACACGTTCAGATGCAGGACCTGACATAACGCAGTGTGAAGCGATGGCACGTACAGAGCGAGCACCTGCTTCTTTCATGATGTCTGCTGCTTTAGTGATAGTACCTGCTGTATCAACCATGTCATCTATCAGGATAACGTTCTTGTCTTTTACATCACCGATAATCTGCATAGAAGCTACAACATTGGCTTTTTCACGAGTTTTGTGACACAAAACCAAAGGTACATCCAAGAACTTAGCATAAGAGCTGGCACGCTTAGAACCACCAACGTCTGGAGTTGCAATTACCAGGTTTTCCAAATTCAGAGACTGAATGTATGGAGCAAAGATAGTAGAAGCATACAGGTGGTCAACAGGAATATCAAAGAAGCCCTGAATCTGATCAGCATGTAAGTCCATTGTAATCAGACGGTCAATACCTGCAACACTCAGCAAGTTAGCAACAAGTTTAGCACCGATTGAAACGCGAGGTTTGTCCTTACGGTCCTGACGAGCCCATCCGAAATAAGGGATAACAGCAATGATACTTTTAGCTGAAGCACGTTTTGCTGCATCAATCATAAGGAGTAACTCCATCAGATTGTCTGAGTTGGGGAAAGTGGATTGAACAAGGAATACATGTTGACCACGGATTGATTCTTCATACGAAACTGCAAATTCACCATCTGCAAAGTGTGTAATGTTCATATTACCCAGTTCACAGCCAAGACTGTTGCAGATCTTTTCTGCCAAGTATCTGGAATTAGTTCCAGAAAAAACTTTAAAAGGAGTATGTTCGCTCATTTTTTTATTACTAGATATATAATCTTTACTAATACTTTTGCAAAGTTACGCCATTTATTTAAGGCAAACAAACCAAAATGGGAAAAATAACCTTAGTCGGCTAAATTTTTTAATTTTCTGAATTGTTCCAACAATTTCTGGTAGTTAAAATCTTGGGTAGGGTCGAATTTGTTCCAGATACTTCCCAAGATTGCAGCTCCTCCAAAACCATAGTCTTTTACTTGCAGGATGTTTTCTTCGTCAATACCTCCTAAGGCGATGACACGTTTGTCAATGATGCCCTGTTTGGCTGCAGCACGAATTTCTTCGGCCGAAAAAGCAGAATTATAATTTTCTTTGGAAATGCTGTCGAAGACAGGACTTAAGAACACGTAATCGAATTTATTTTTTTTCGATTGTACTTCTTGTAAGGAGTGGCACGAACAGCTGATATGTCCTGAATAATTTTCTGGAGCAGTAGGGTTGCGATGGTTCAGGTGAATTCCTTTTAACTTATACTCCTCTTTTAAATAGAAATGTCCGTGGACTACAATCCTTTTGTGATATTTTTCAGGAATTAATGTCAATAATCGTTCTGCGTATACTGGAGCTGTATCCGGTTTACGCAAATGCAGAATGTCAAGTCCCTCTTCAAACAAGGAAGTAATTATTTTATCTTCTTCTACAAAATATGTAGGGGTTGTAATCAGGATTACCTTCATATACTATATATATAATATCACAAAGATAAAAAACGCCGATTAATTATCCTAGTATTTCAGAATAAAATAATGTCGTTTTGCATCGTTCTCAAGTCGATTTGCCATAGTTTGTCTGAAAGAACTTCACCAAATCCACAGATTACTTTTATGACTTCGTTGGCTTGTACGCATCCGATTACTCCCGGTGTTGTCCCGATTACTCCTTTAGGAGGTGCCGGCATTGCCAGTATCTCTTCTTCGTCTGGGAATAAATCTCTGTAATTCTTGCTGCCTTTGTAGTTAAAGACTGATACCTGTCCGTCAAATGTGCGGATAGCTCCATAGACGTACACCTTATTATATAATAGGCATGTATCGTTTATCAGATAACGGGTCTGGAAATTGTCGCAGCCATCTACAACAATATCATATTTGCTGATTATCTCTGCTGCATTATCTTTCGTGAGCCGGGTATTGTATGTCTCAATGTTAATGTGGCGATTGAGGGCTTCCAGCTGTTTTTTAGCCTGAAAAACCTTTGGGAGACCGGTTTCGCATTCAGTGTAGAGAACTTGCCGTTGCAAGTTGCTTTCGCTTACGGTGTCATTGTCTACCAGTCCGATGTTGCCGACACCTGCTCCTGCCAGATAAAGTGCAATCGGTGAGCCCAGACCTCCGACACCGACGATGAGGATACGGGCTGCATTTAATTTTGCTTGTCCTTCTGGACCAATTTCTGGTAGTATGATTTGCCTGTTATATCTTTCCATATCTGTTTTTATTGAATACCGATGGCAGAATATGCCATCGGTATTGGTTTTATTTAAACCGTTTTACTTGTTTTAAGATAATCAAACGAAGCGTCCCAGTCTTTCCATACCGGTTCGCGCCCCAGTGCTTTAAGCGCCTTTTCTATCTCTACAGCGGTACGTTCATCGCTCACATGGAATTGTTCCAGTGCCTGCGGGTAGGTGTAGTATCCGCCTGGTTCTGTTTTACTTTCAGCACTCATGGTGG
>CAJKDC010000025.1 GCA_905198575.1 uncultured Bacteroides sp.
GCCGATTCTATGTTTAATTTTAATTTATCGGTAAAAATTTACCGAAGTATTGTATTAATTAATTCTTGTCTTTAGAAATACTATTGGAGGAGGTAGCCATATCTTGAGCATATTTGATGATTTGTTCGGCTGCTTGCTGAATTTCCAATTGCTTTTGAGCTTCCTCTTCTTGTTCTTTCTTTTTCAGTTCATTAACATGCTTGCTAATGCTTAGGATGATACCAATATAGACACAATTCACTAAAGTCGAGGTACCACCTTTACTGATTAGTGGCAGAGGCTGTCCTGTTACAGGGATAATACCTACTGCAACCAACATATTAAACATCGCCTGCAAAGAAATTAATATGGCAAATCCCGTTATTAGGAATACATAGTATGACCTGTCACAGTTTCTTGCTATTTTGGCGACTCTGATTAGTAGCAGTAAATATAAAATAACCACTACAGCACCGCCTATTAATCCCATTTCTTCTATGATGATAGCATAGATAAAATCAGAAAAGGCTTGTGAGAGGAAATCCCTTTGTACACTATTTCCCGGGCCTTTTCCTATAATATTACTACTTGCGATAGCGATGTTGGCGTGAGCAACCTGTGCATCATTATTAATGTCGAATTTGGCAGCTGGTACATCTTCTTTTTTGAAGTGATCGTTTATACGATTTTGCCAAGTCGACATACGATCCAATCCCACTGCATCCCATGCAGATGTCGGAATGAATTTGATGGTAGCAAAAGCAACGACAAGAAAGCTTATTCCAGCAACCGTAAGCATCAACATTTGTTTCAGCGGTATTCGTCCTACAAACATTAGTAGGAAAACACTGCTTGCCAATAAAAGGGCTGTTGATAGGTTCTCACTGATAATTAGCATAATAGTAATACCTGTCACTATCAAAATCTGTTTAAAAGCTTTCGGGTTGGCACTTTCTTCTTCTTGGGCTTTAGAAAGAATGTATGCGACAGAAATAAGGGTACACATTTTAGCAACCTCAGAAGGCTGAAACTGAAAGAACCCCAAGTCTATCCATCGTTTGGCACCATTGGTCAAAGCTCCGTTTATGAGCACTCCAATAAGTGCAAGCCAGGAAAAAGGCAATAGGCCAGCAAACAACTTAAAGCGTTTGCATGGAATATTATGCACAATAAGTACAATGATTGTTCCTACTGTGAGCAATACAATGTGCATGGTGATAGGACGCCAATGGTCTCCACTTTTGTAGGTAAGTGTACTCGAAGCACTAAATACCTCAATAATGGAAATCATGCACAAAACAAAGTATATAATCCAGATGACCTTGTCTCCTTTAAATAGATTCTTTATTAAATCCATGCTTGTCTTGTTTTTATAAGTTTCTTACACATTCCTTGAATTGCCGGCCCCTGTCTTCGTAACTTTTAAACAAGTCGAAGCTGGCGCAGCACGGACTTAGTAAGACTGTTTCTCCTTTTTTTGCCATTTGATAAGCTGCGTTTACTGCATCTTTCATACTTTTTACATCGGCAATAGGCAGGCCAAATCCGTCAAAGAAATCATGAAGCTTTTCATTGTGTAATCCCAAGAAAATTAGTCCGCTACATTTTTCTTTGACCAAATCTGCAATTTCGTTATAATCATTTCCTTTATCTTTTCCACCTAAAATTAAGACGGTTTTAGTCTTCATGCTTTGTAAGGCATACCAGCAAGAGTTTACATTTGTAGCTTTCGAGTCATTGATATAATCCACTCCACGTACACGTGTAACTTTTTCCAGTCGGTGTTCCACTCCTTTAAAATCGCTGAGAGCTTCACGGATACATTCTTTTCGGATACCTGAAAGGTTGGCAGAGATACCGGCAGCCATGGAGTTGAACAAATTGTGTGTACCCGTCAGTGCCAGTTCCTCCTGTTCCATGTTGAATGCAATAGGAGTTGTGAAATAAACCTTGTCCTGTTCAGTAAAAGCAGCCACTCCTTCTTCCTTTTTTTCTGCAAAAGGGTAGTAATGTCCGTGAATACCATATTTGTGCAGTTCCTTTTGGATGATAGGGTCATCATTCCAGAAGATAAAGGCATCTTCATCTGTCTGATTCTGAATGATACGGAATTTGGCATCCACATAGTTTTGCATTGTATAGTCGTACCGGTCCAGATGATCTGGGGTGATATTCATCAATACAGCAATGTTAGCATGGAATTTATACATGTTGTCCAGCTGGAAGCTGCTAAGCTCAATGACATAATAGTCATAATTGCATTCTGCAACCTGATATGCAAGACTCTGTCCGATATTTCCTGCCAGTCCGACATTTAGTCCCGCTTTCTTGAAGATATGATAAATCAGTGAAGTAGTTGTCGTTTTTCCGTTGCTACCTGTGATACATATCATTTTTGCATTGGTATAGCGTCCTGCAAATTCTATTTCAGATATAATAGGAGTTCCTAATGCCTTCAGTTTTAAAATGATAGGGGCATTGTTAGGAATACCCGGGCTTTTTATAACTTCGTCTGCATTGAGAATCAGGCTTTCGGTATGCTGACCTTCTTCCCATGTAATTCCTCGTTCATCCAACATTTGCTTATATGGCTCTTTTATAGCAGACATGTTTGATACAAAAGTGTCAAAACCTTGTTTTTTTGCCAGAACAGCGGCACCTGTGCCACTTTCTCCAGCTCCTAAAATGACAATCCTTTTTGCCATGGCGTTATCTAATCTTTAAAGTTATAATCGTTATTGCTGCAAGTACAATGGATACAATCCAGAATCGTACTGTAATTTTTGACTCGTGAAAAACACTGCTTGGTTTCGTAAACAAATAACTGCAATTGGGGTCCAATTGTGCGATTGTTGTACGGAAATGGTCGTGTATAGGGGTACGCTTAAAAATTCGTTGTAAGTGCCCTTTCTTTTTCCCGCGTTTGAAATAGTTTACCTGAAGAATTACAGATAGATTTTCGATGAGGAAAATTCCGCATAAGATGGGTATCAGTAACTCCTTGTGGATAATGATTGCAAACACAGCGATGATTCCTCCAATAGTCAAACTTCCGGTATCGCCCATAAATACTTGTGCCGGAAAAGCATTATACCATAAAAATCCAATCAATGCTCCGATAAAGGCACAGATGAAAATTACAAGTTCTTCGCTACCGGGTATATACATGATATTCAGATAACTGGCATATTCAATGTGACTGGATACGTATGCCAGAATACCTAAAGTTACTCCAATTATAGCCGAATTTCCGGCTGCCATTCCGTCCATTCCATCATTCAGGTTGGCTCCGTTTGATACAGCAGTTACCACAAAGATTGTAATAAGGACAAATACAATCCAGCCTGCAGTTTGAGCATGCTCACCCATAAAGCCTACGAAATCAGCATAATCCAAGTTGTTGTTTTTGAAAAACGGAATTGTGGTCTGTGTAGATTTCTGGTCTTGTGGAATGTGCACAACATCAACAATCTGTCCGTTCTGCTGGATTTCAATGTTTTCCCGGATAACAACGTCCGGACTAAGATAAAGTGTGAGACCAACGATAAGTCCAAGTCCAACTTGCCCGATGATCTTAAATTTTCCATGTAGTCCTTCTTTATCTTTACGGAACACTTTAATATAGTCATCCAGAAATCCAAGTGTACCTAGCCATATAGTTGTTATCAGCATCAATATCATGTATATATTATGTAGCTTACCCAATAGCAGGCAAGGAATAATAATAGCAGTGATAATGATGATTCCCCCCATTGTGGGTACTCCTGTCTTATTTACGTTGAAAGGGTCAATAGAGGCGTCTCGTTGTGTTTCTGTAATTTGCTTCTTTTTGAGCAAGTTGATAAAATATTCTCCAAAAATGGCAGAAATAAGTAATGACAGAATGATAGCCATAAGTGAACGGAATGATACGTACCCGAACATACGTGCACCCGGGAAATCAAACTGTTCCAGATAATTGAATAAATAGTATAACATCCTTATGTTTTATTTTATTGTTCGTTATTGAAAATGTCGCATAAAACCTCTTTGTCGTCGAAATGATGTTTTACACCTTTTATCTCTTGATAATTTTCATGACCTTTTCCTGCCACCAGTATCACATCACCTGCTTGGGCAAGCATGCAGGCCGTTTTAATAGCTTCTTTTCGGTCTGTAATGCTGATAACTTTCTGCAATTCTTCTTTTTTCAGACCAGCCAGCATATCGTTTATAATATCTTGTGGTTCTTCGAATCGAGGGTTGTCTGATGTAATAATAACTTTATCACTTCGCTTAACAGATTCTTGTGCCATGATAGGACGCTTTCCTTTGTCCCGGTTTCCTCCAGCTCCTACGACTGTAATCACGCTTCCTCTTCCTCGCAGAACTTCATGAATTGTTTCGAGTACGTTTACCAAAGCATCGGGGGTATGTGCATAATCTACAATTGCAGTGTAACCTTTGGGTGAACGGAGTGCATCGAAACGGCCAGATACCGGATGGAGCAGGCTTAAAGCAACCAAGATTTCCTCCGGCTGTTTTCCTAATAATGTAGCAGCTCCGTATACAGCCAACAGGTTGGATGCGTTGAAACGTCCAATGAACTGGACATTGACTTCACGGTTATTGATATCCATCAACATGCCTTCGAATCCGTCTTCCAATACCTTTCCTTTGAAATCGCAAAGGCTTCTCAGTGAATAAGTAGCTACATGAGCCTTTGTATTTTGTGTCATGACCAGACCGTTTTTGTCATCAGCATTGGTCAAGGCAAAGGCCGATTTTGGAAGATTGTCGAAGAACATCTTTTTAGCTTTAAGATAAGCGTCAAATGTCTTGTGGTAATCCAAGTGATCGCGTGTCAGATTGGTAAAAATACCTCCGGCAAACTGAAGTCCACCGATACGGTTCTGAACGACAGCGTGCGAGCTGACCTCCATAAAGGCGTAGCTACATCCTTCTTGAACCATTTCTCCCAGTAATTGGTTCAAGGTAATTGGGTCCGGAGTTGTATGTTCTGTTGGCACTGCTTTTTCGTTAACATAGTTGCATACCGTTGACAGTAACCCAACCTTGTATCCGAAGTGACGAAACATCTTATATAATAAGGTAGCAATAGTCGTTTTTCCATTAGTCCCTGTCACACCTACCAGTTTCAGTTTAGAGGTAGGATTTCCGTAGAAGGTCGTTGCTATTTCTCCAACTATCGCTTCAGAGTTTTTCACTTGTATATAAGTTATATGTTCAGAAGTCTGTTCTGGCATCACCTCACATACGATAGCTGTTGCACCCAGTTGGATAGCCTTTTCAATGTAAGCATGTCCGTCGGCCTGGGTACCTTTGATGGCAATAAACAATCCTCCCTCTTTGATTTTTCGAGAGTCGATTTGAATATTGGTTATTTCTTTGTCGGTTGTTCCTTTTATGCAAACATCCGCAATCGGTCTGATTATATCTTGCAGTTTCATAATGCTCTAATTATTTCAATGTTAATACTATGGTTTGTCCTTTATGCAAATAACTTCCAGGAGGAATGCTTTGCGATGTTACTCTACCTATGCCATTCAGCCGGACTTTCAATCCTGCTCCTTCCAGCAGGTATACAGCATCTTTGGCTCCCATATTTCTTACATTCGGAACCAACTTGGCATTTTGCTTGATCGAGCTGAAAGTCACACCGTTGTTGTTTATTCCAGATTTTCCCCAGTTCGGAGTAGTCTGATTTCCTTCCTGGAATTGATAACCATTATATTTGATTCCTAGTTCACCTAAAATATAAGCCGCCTCATTCAAACTGCCCGATTTTACGTCGGGAACCAATACTGCAGTAGAATCTTTTGCATTCGCAAGGTTGCTGGAAAGGTGTTTGGCGTACACTCGCTCAGCTATTTTATTGAAAACACTTCCTGCCTGCAATCCTCCAGAAGCTGGGCCATGAGGAATCTGTATAGATACCAGACATGTATATTTAGGGTTGTCGGCCGGGAAATATCCGCAGAAGCTTACAAGGTAGCTAACTCCGCCAGCCTTATATCCGGCTTTTCCCTGTGAAATCTGGGCAGTACCGGTCTTTCCTGCAACTTCAAATTGTTTGCTGCCAGCTTGTTTTGCCAGTCCGTTCTTTACAACATGCTTTAAGATGTCGTGTATATACATCAATGTCGTGTCCGAACATATTTTAGGATTGATAATTTCAGTTGGAAATTCTTCAATAATCTCTCCGTCCTTTGCTATCGCTTTGACCAGTTTGGGCTTGACCATTGTTCCGTTGTTAGCGATAGCATTGTAGAAATTGGCAATGTAAATAGGTGGAATTTGTGTTTCGTAACCGATACTCATCCACGGTAAAGTCGTTTTTGACCAATATCTTTGGTTTACGCCCCGTATCCTTGGAGCTGTTTCACCAGCAATTCCCAAATGGATAGGAGTATCTATACTCATACGTTTTAAACCGTCGACAAATTTTTGAGGATTATCTCCGTAAAACTTGTCGATGATAGACGATACTCCAATGTTGGAAGAATAACCCATGATGTGAGTTACATCCAAAACTCCATATCCGCCTCTATGCCAGTTATGGTCTTTCATAAAACTGCCGTGCATTTTCAGAATACCATTTCCGGTGTCTACAGTATAATTAGGAGTGATGTATTTGTCTTCCATGGCAACCATCATAGAAGCGGTTTTGAAGGTTGAACCCGGTTCCATCAGGTTACTTACGGCCAAGTTTTTTGCTTCGTAATAATTGCCGCTTGGTGTCCGGCTCATGTTCACAATAGCTTTGATGTCTCCGGTTTTGACTTCCATAAGGATTGCCACACCAAAAACAGCTTCAAGATTTTTAAGCTGGTCTACAAGCGCTTTTTCTGCGATATCTTGCATTCCTACATCGATAGTAGTAATAATATCACAACCGTCTACTGCAGGTTTATCCACAATATTCAGATACTTGTTCATAACTTTCTGGCGGTGGGTAATACCATCCTCACCTCTTAAGATAGAGTCGTAAGTCAGCTCCAGACCATTTTTTGCCCCTTTCGTCATGTCCGGATACATATCACCCAATGTACGCATAGCCAGAGAACCAAAAGGCTTTTTACGCTGGTTGAATTCTTGTGCAAACAGTCCACCTCTATATGGGCTAAGTGAAAGGACCGGCAACTTTTTTACTTCTTTGAATTCAATGTATGAAATACGTTTGTTGTACAACAGCCAGCTACGGCTTCCTTTCTTGCGTCCTTGTAAGAAAGTTCGTTTAAAATCTTTTGCGCTTTGGTCTGGAAAAATCTGATGCAATCCTTCACATATTTCGTTCAGGTGGTTCATCAGCATCGTGTCTTTTTCCGTACCTCCTGCTTTGAAATCCATGTAGATTTTATACTCCGGCAGACTGCTTGCCATTAGCTTTCCGTCTGCCGAAATGATGTTACCTCGGGTTGGATGTACGATGACATTCTCTTTTACGAATCTGTCAGCAACATCCATCCAGTATTGTCTTTCGGCAAACATGATAAAAGCCGCCTTAACAATAATGGCAATACCCACCAGCACCATCATCAACAGGATGAAGGAGAAACGGAGCATTATTTTTTTGTGATCTTGTATCATGCTTTTAATCTTTTTTGATTAAGTAGGGTGGGGTTGTTGCTGTTTCCAGTTCTTTTCCTCCAGCAGTAATGTATTCTTCAATTTTTGACTGCCGGCTTTTTTCAGTCAGTTGAGAAGACAATGTTAGTGCATCATATTTGATGTCTACCAATTCTTTTTTCAATTTGTCAATCTCAATTAATTCTTGCTGACATGAATAGCGGTTGTCTATATAGAGAATCGTAAGTATAACAATCAAGATGACAAGATTAGCCTGTCGTCTTAAGAAATCATGGGTAAGAATATCTCCTCCCAAAATTGTACGCCACGTAATATGAGCGGCTTGATTCCTTTCTTGTTCAGTTGCTTCTTTCATGATTATTTTATTATTTTTTTTCTGCTATTCTTAGTTTTGCGCTTCTGGAACGAGGATTCCGTTCAATCTCTTCGTCGGACGGAACAATGACCTTGTTGTTGACCAGCTTGAACGGACTGTTTGTCCGTCCGAAAATGTCTTGCTCCATTTTCCCTTCTACATTGCCTGTCTTCATGATGTTTTTTACCATGCGGTCCTCCAGCGAATGATATGTAATGACTACCAGACGACCTCCCGGCTTTAAAGCCTGAGTTGCAGCGTTGAGCATTTCTTTCAAAGCTTCCATTTCCTGGTTAACTTCAATACGCAATGCCTGAAAAACCTTTGCCAGTTCTTTTTTTTCTCGGTCCTTGCCAAACAGCGGTTTTATGACATCCAGAAATTCTTCTATGGTCTCTATTTTTTTCTGGGAACGGGCTTTTACAAGAACGGAAGCTATTTTCCGGCTGTTTTTAAGTTCGCCGTATAAATAGAACAAATTGGCCAATCGCTCCTCATCATAGTTGTTTACGATATCTGCAGCGGTCATTCCGGCCCGTTTGTTCATACGCATATCCAGTTTTCCGTTAAAACGGAAGGAAAAACCTCTCTCTGAATCATCGAAATGGTGTGACGAAACTCCCAAATCTGCAAGAATTGCATCTACGCCATCTACTCCGTAATATCTTAAGAAGTTACTCAGATATCGGAAATTGCTACGGACAAACGTGAATCGTTTGTCGTTTACAATGTTCTGTTCAGCATCTTCATCCTGGTCGAAACTGAACAGACGGCTTTCAGAGTCCATGCAACGCAGGATTTCTTTTGAATGTCCTCCGCCGCCAAATGTTACATCTACGAAAGTGCCTTTTGCCTGCAGGTTCATTCCTTCGATGCTTTCGTGCAAAAGGACAGGAATATGATAAGTCTGTTCTGTTTCATTCATATTACATCAGTATTTACATTATTATATAAATATTCGAGCCGTAAAGTTACATATTTCCTTATAATTAGAGATATAAAAGATGAAAAAGTTATCAACAGTTTATGCCTCTCTTTAAATGCTTGAAAATCACTTGTGTATGCTGTTTTATTAAAGTAAAAGGATAAACGGATGCATCTCCTTCTGCCGAGAATGCATGTATCCTTTATAGAAGAGGGAATATATGCACAAAATCTTGCAGTCGTGTGCATTTTTTTTGCTTTTAAGGATAGTAAAATGAAATTTTGTGATTCAAAACTCTCATTTTTTCTGTTCAGATGCATTATTTTTAAAAAGTTAAGTTACATTTGCAACGAAAACTATAGATGAAGATGGATAACGATTCGTTATTTTTAATTGATATTGATAAAATCCTTAAAGACAAGGCAGGTGACAAAGCCAGGTATATACCAGGTTTTGTAGCTTCTTATCTGAAGAAAATTGTACATCAGGATGAATTGAATGTTTTTTTGAAAGAAACAACAGATAAGGTAGGTGTTGATTTCTTGGAAGCATGTCTTGAGTTCCTGGATGCACATCTTGATGTAAGAGGTTTGGAAAATCTTCCTCAAGAGGGATTGTGTACATTTGTCAGCAATCATCCGTTGGGAGGGCAGGACGGAGTAGCTTTAGGCTATATTTTAGGAAAACATTACGATGGGAAAATCAAGTATTTGGTAAACGATTTGCTTATGAATCTGCATGGACTTGCTCCTTTATGCATCCCGATTAATAAAACAGGTTCACAGTCTCGTGATTTTCCTAGAATGGTTGAGGCTGGCTTCTCTTCGGATAATCATATTATAATGTTCCCAGCAGGTCTTTGCTCACGTCGGCAGAAAGGGGTGATAAAAGATTTGGAGTGGAAGAAAACTTTCATTGTCAAAAGCGTAGAGTCGCATAGGAATATTGTGCCTATTCATTTTGAGGGAAGAAACTCAGATTTCTTTTATTCTTTGGCTAATTTCTGTAAGTTTCTTGGACTTAAGTTTAATGTTGCGATGCTTTATCTTGCAGATGAAATGTTGAAAAACCGGCATAAAACCTTTAAGGTCACTATTGGTAAACCTATTCCTTGGCAAACTTTTGATAAATCGAGAACACCGGCACAGTGGGCTGATTATGTGAAAGAAGTTGTTTATAAGTTGTAAAAAAGATATTTATAATATATGGAAGATATAATTGCACCGATTGGTAGAGATGTCCTGAAGTCAGAGTTGACCGAGGAACGGAGGCTGAGGTTTACGAATAAAAGCAACAATGAAATTTATATTGTTACTTGGAAAAATGCTCCAAACGTATTGAAAGAAATCGGCCGTCTGCGTGAGATTGCTTTCAGGGCTGCAGGAGGAGGGTCTGGTAAGTCTATGGACTTGGATGAATACGACTTGATGGAGAATCCTTATAAACAGTTGGTCGTTTGGGATCCTGAAGCAGAAGAAATTTTAGGTGGCTACCGCTATATGTTTGGCGATGAAGTAGAATTCGACGAACATGGCCAGCCTGTATTAGCTACTGCTCATATGTTTAATTTCTCGGAGCGATTCCTGAAGGATTTCTTACCGACGACAGTTGAGTTGGGCCGCTCGTTTGTCACATTGGAGTATCAGTCTACCAGAAAGGGCTCTAAAAGCTTGTTTGCCCTGGATAACTTATGGGATGGCTTGGGAGCTTTAACGGTTATCAGACCGAATGTAAAATACTTCTTCGGAAAAATGACGATGTATCCTAGCTACAACCGTTTGGGGCGTGATATGATTCTGTATTTCCTGAAAAAGCATTTTGATGATAAGGAACATCTGATTGTGCCAGTGCATCCGTTACAGATTGAGGCTGATCCACAGGAACTTGAAAAATTGTTCTGCTGCGATTCTTTTAAAGAGGATTATAGAATTCTGAATTCGGAAGTGCGAAAACTAGGATATAATATTCCTCCATTGGTAAATGCTTATATGAGCTTGTCGCCTACGATGCGCATGTTTGGTACTGCCATCAATGAGGATTTCGGAAATGTTGAAGAAACAGGTATACTGATTGCTGTAGACGAAATCCTGGAAGAGAAGAGGGTTCGGCATATTGAGTCATTTGTAAAATCGCATGTCGCAGAATAATTGGGTTGACCGTTATAAAAATTGATATATGATGTGAGGCTGCATACTTCTTGATACTGAAGTATGCAGTTTTTGTTTTATAACAGAAACGTTTTATCGGTATTGGGAAAAACGGTAAGCACTGTCTTTTTTATTGCTGAGACAAATCTGTGTCATATAAATGCCGAATGTTCGCTATTCGAATGATGTGAGTTTATCTCAGCAATGAAGCACTGGTATTGTAGGGAAATTGCTGGAGCAGTATGTGGCCTGTTAAACAGCAGGCAGACTGTTGCCATTAATTTTTCTGTAAAGATCCAAAGCATAAATGTCGGTCATTCCCGAAACATAATCTAAAACGGCTTGAATTTTACCATAGAGTGTGGGGGACTTAACATCATACTGGCTGGATATTCGGTTTATCAGCAATTGGGAATATGCTTTTTCAGGATGTCTGACGGCTTCAATCAGCAAGTCGATAAGAGTAGAAATAACCTGATAACCTGCCAGTTCGATGTCAAGCACTTCTTTAGAGCAATAAATCTTCCGCATGGCGGTATCTGTGCAGCACTCATAGGCTTGTTGCAGTGGCTGTGGGATATGCTTGATGAGTGTACCGTTAAATGTTCCGTTTAAAATATCCTGTTCATTGTTGAGAAAGACTTGTGTACAGGCCTTTACCAGAATCCCGATTACGATTGAACGCAAGTAAGCGATTTGCTCGTTGGTGTCGGTCACTATCTGGCATATTTGTTCAATGTGTTCTTTTTTCTTTTCTTCAATAAATCCCAGGAATAAGGACTTGGTTTCTTCTGTGGTCAGAATTTTCAGTTTGTGAGCGTCTTCTATATCCATTACTTGATAACAGATATCGTCGGCTGCTTCTACCAGATAAACCAGGGGGTATCTGGCATATCGGGGAGGCTCATTGAGAGGAGATAATCTTATGATTCCGAGTTCGTCGGCTATCCTTTTATAAGCATCTGTTTCGGTTGTGAAAAAGCCGAATTTTTGTTTTTTGCCTGCCAACTGTGACGAAAAAGGATATTTTACGATTGAGGCAAGGGTAGAGTAAGTCATGACAAAACCTCCTTTACGTCTGCCTTCGAACTGGTGAGTCAGTAAGCGAAAGGCATTGGCATTTCCTTCGAAATGAGTCAGGTCTTCCCATTCTTCATCACTCATTTCAAAGCGCAGGACTTGTCCTTTTCCTTCCGAAAAATAAGTGCCGATGGCTTTTTCGCCGGAATGTCCGAAAGGTGGATTTCCTAAATCGTGAGCCAGACAGGCTGCAGCTACAATAGAACCAATTTCTGAAACATGACTTTGATTCAGTTCGGGATGTAACTCCAGCAGACGATTGGATACCTCGTTGCCCAGTGAACGGCCTACGCATGATACTTCCAGACTGTGTGTAAGTCGGTTATGCACAAAAATGCTTCCCGGTAACGGGAAAACCTGAGTCTTGTTTTGCAACCGGCGGAACGGTGCCGAAAAAATAAGCCGGTCGTAATCACGCTGGAATTCAGTCCGGTCGTGTTTGCGTAAATCGTGTAGGTCTTCCAGACCAAATCGCTTGTTGGAAATGAGTTGAGTCCAGTTCATAAACAGATATCTTATGGAGTGATTATATTCTTTACAAAAGTATAAAAGATTCGTTTTAAAAAACTGTAAACGTTTAGATAATTAGTCCGAAATGTGTAGCTTTGCAACCTATATAAAGTTATGAACAATATGAAAGTACAGATTATCAATAAGTCAAAACATCCGTTGCCGGCATACGCTACCGAAATGTCTGCCGGGATGGATTTACGTGCAAATTTATCCGAACCGGTGGTTTTGAAACCGTTGGAACGCTGCCTGATTCCTACGGGGCTTTTTATTGCTTTGCCAGCAGGGTACGAAGCTCAGGTGCGTCCTCGCAGTGGCTTGGCACTGAAAAAAGGAATCACGCTGTTGAATTCTCCGGGTACGATTGATGCTGATTATCGTGGCGAAATAGGAGTTATACTGGTGAATTTATCGTCCGAAGATTTTGTGGTCAACGATGGAGAACGGATTGCGCAGTTGGTGATAGCCCGTTATGAACAAATACAGTGGGAAATGGTTGACTGTCTGGATGAAACCCAGAGAGGTGCAGGAGGATTTGGACACACAGGTAAAAAATGATAAGTTTATGAAAAAGCTTCTTATCGGTATATGCATTGGGGTTGCACTGATTTTGGCATCTTGTGGGACAACAGCACGACAGGCCAAGCAGAAAAGTGCTCAGGTGGAATCTGCTTTCAAGACAGTGAAACTTTCTCCGGAAATGAGCAGAAAGTACGATTACTTCTTTCTTGAAGCTTTAAAGATGAAACAAAAAGGGGAGTATGATGCTGCATTCGAGTTGTATAATCATTGCCTCGATATTAATCCGCAGGGTGCGGCAGCGTTGTACGAACTATCACAATTCTACATGTTTTTAAAGCTTCCTCAGTTAGGTGAGCGTATGCAGAAAGAAGCGGTACGTGCAGATCAGTCTAATTTCTGGTATAAACAGACTTTGGCTGCTTATTATCAAAGCAAGAATATGCTGCCTGAAGCTATTTCTGTATACGAAGATATGACCGAGCAATTCCCGTCAAAGCTGGAACCTTTGCTGGCTCTGTCCGATTTGTATGGAAGGGTTCAGAATTATGATCAGGTAATTCACACGCTAAACAGACTGGAAGAGCTGGATGGAAAATCCGAACCGTTGAGTTTGCAGAAATTTCAGGTGTATCTGACCATGAACAAGGAGGAGGAAGCCTTTAGTGAGATGGAGAACTTGTCTAAAGAGTATCCTTATGATATGCGTTACCGCACGGCTTTGGGAGATTTATATCTTAATAACAATAAACCAGACCGGGCATACGCAATTTATCAGGAAGTCTTAAAGCTGGAACCTTCTTATGCACCGGCTATGATGTCGTTGGCAAATTATTATCAGAAAATGGGTCAGGACAGCCTGTATCATGAGCAATTGGACCGTTTATTGCTGAATGACCAGGTTGAAAGTAAAACTAAGCTGGATATATTCAGACAGCTGATTATGCAGTCTGAACAGACAGACCGTGATAGCCTGAAAATACTTTCTCTTTTTAAGGAAGTACTTCAACGCCCACAGCCGAATGCCGATATCCCTATGTTATGTGCGCAGTATCTGATTACCAAGAATATGGAAAAAGATGCCAAACCAGTTCTATGGCAGGTTCTGGATATAGATCCCGAGAACACTCCGGCACGCTTACAGCTTTTGAGTTATGCCATACGTGATAACAAACTGGATGAAGTCATAAAAATAGCTCTCCCTGCGATGGAGTTTACTCCCGAGGTCTTGGAGTTTTATTATTATGCAGGACTTGCTTATTATCAGCAGGAAAAAACGGATGAGGCATTGGAAGTATTTAGTAAAGGGGTGCGCCAGATAAATGAAAAAAGTAACAAAGATATAGCATCCGACTTTTATGCCATCATGGGAGATTTGTATCACACGAAGAATATGAATGAGCAGGCCTATGCAGCTTATGATTCTTCGCTGGTTTATAAACCGGATAATATTGGAACTCTGAATAACTATGCATATTTCCTTTCAGTAGATAAGAAACATCTTGACAAGGCTGAGGAGATGAGTTATAAGGCGGTTAAGGCTGAACCTAAGAATGAAACTTATTTGGATACATACGCTTGGATTCTATTTCAGAAAGGTAAATATACAGAAGCCCGGATTTACATTGATGAGGCTATGAAGAATGGCGGTGAAAAGAGCTCAGTGGTAATCGAGCACTGTGGTGATATTTACTATATGTTGGGTGAAAAGCAAAAAGCTTTGGAGTATTGGAAACAGGCTGAATCAGTGAAAGAGGATCCTGCTGACGGTACTACCCCTCGGACAGAAGAGGAGTTGGACAGATTAAAGCAGAAAATTAAATTAAAGAAATATATCGAAGAATGAAAGGTCGGGATAAATCATACAAGTGGGTTTGTCGCCTGGCAGTTGGATTGCTGCTGGTTGTGATGGCATCATGTTCTTCTACACGCAAACTGGAACGTGAACCTTCTGTAGGAGGACTGACAGGACGACTTTATGTGGAGAAGGTTATCGAGAATGCTCCTGATTGGGACCGAGTGTCAGGGAAGGTTGCTATTGCCCTGAATGTTGATGGTAAAACAACCCGCTTTACAGCTTCGATGCGTATTAAACGGGGAGAGGTTATTCAACTTTCTGTGGCCCCATTACTGGGTATAGAAGTAGCGCGTGCAGAAATCTCCCCGGATGGTCTGCTCCTTATCGACCGCTTACATAAGCGTTACGTCAATGCTTCTTTCAAGGCATTGGAAACTTTGGCGCAGACAGACTTAAACTTTCATATACTACAGGCTCTTTTTCTGAATGAGCTTTTCCTTCCGGATAAAACTGCAATTATGCACGAGGATGCTTCGCGTTTTGAAATCTCCTCAGTCGACCAAAGAGCCCATTTGCGGGTAAAAGGTACTAGAAGCATGGATTACAGCTTTTATACTACGGTTGAAGAAGGATGGCTGGAAGAAAGTTGCATTGCTAAGAAAAATACACCTTATCAGCTGAAGTGGACTTATCGGGATTTTAAGGCATTGGATGGAAAACCATTTCCAGTGTATGTAAAAGCTGCTTTTCTAGGGACGGACAAAAAGCTGGAACTTTCTATGCAGTTCTCTCGTTTGGCTGTCGGTGGAGATTGGGCTATACATACTGAAATTCCTTCGAAATATCAAAAAATAGAAGTTACTGAACTTCTTAAAATGTTGGTGAAATGAAAAGATATTTGCTTTTGTTGTTTTGTCCTTTTCTGATGCATGTTGCCGTTGCACAGAGCACACGTAAGATTCGTCAGTTGGAGGAGCGTCGTGTGGAACTGCAGAAACAGATTTCGCAGTCCGAATCGATGTTGCAGTCAACAAAAAAGGATGTAAAAAGTCAGTTGGCTGATTTGGCATTGCTTACGGGACAAATAAGTCAACGAAGGAAATATATTGCCGTAATAGCCAATGATGTGGCAGCTCTTCAGAAAGAGCAGCAATTGCTGCAGTCAGAGCTTAAGCGTCTGAATAAAGAACTTGCAGATAAAAAAAGTAAATATGCTAAATCAGTTCGCTACATGTATCGAAACAAGTCGGTACAGGAAAAACTGATGTTTATTTTTTCGGCAGAGACGCTTGGGCAGATGTACAGGCGTTTGCGTTATGTCCGTGAGTATGCAGGCTTCCAGCGTTTTCAAGCTTTGGAACTGAATCGTAAATGCGAGCAGATTGCCCGTAAGCAGGATGAAATCAATGCCACTCGTGATGAAAAGGAACGTCTGTTGCGTGAGGGACAGACTGAGCAGGAAAAATTGGAAGCTCAGGAAAAGGATAGAAAAAAACTGTTGACTTCTTTGCAAAAGAAAGAAAGGAGTTTGCGTAATGAACTTGCCCAGCAGCGTCAGTCGGCAAATCAGTTGAATAAGGAAATTGACCGCCTGATACAGATCGAAATAGAAAAGGCAAGGAAACGGGCAGAAGAAGAACGCAAGAAGAAAGCAGCTGAAGTGACTCGAAAAAAAGCCGCAGAAAAGGCGACGGCAAAGAAAACTGTTTCGGAGCCTGCAAAGCCAACTGGTACTGTTGATGTTTTTGAAACCGATGATGCCGACAAACGCCTGGCCGGAAGCTTCGAAAAGAATAAAGGGCGATTGCCAATGCCTATAACAGGTTCGTATACTGTAGTAGGACATTACGGGCAATACCAAGTTCCTGGATTGAAGAATGTGCGTTTGGACAATAAGGGTATAGATATCCGTGGAAAAGCAGGTGCAAAAGCCAGAGCTATTTTCGATGGTGAAGTTTCAGCTGTATTTCAATACAACGGACTGAACAATGTATTGGTTCGTCATGGAAGTTATATCTCTGTATATTGCAACTTGTCGGATGTCTCAGTCAAAAAAGGTGACAAGATTAAGACACGTGATGCGATTGGTTCTGTTGGAGCAGATCCTCAGGGCAATATCGTATTGCATTTCCAACTGAGAAAAGAAACCTCCAAACTGAACCCTGAGCTTTGGATTGCCCGGTAATCCGGTTTGGAGGATAATGCTTTAAGATAATTTCAGGCCGTCCAGAATTTCTATGTAGATACGGATGGCCTCTTCTATTTCATTAATCAGGATATATTCATCGGCCGTATGTGATCTGGACGATTTTCCCGGGCCTATTTTTACAGAAGGGAAGGGCATCAAAGCCTGGTCGGATAGCGTCGGTGAGCCAAAAGGAATTCTTCCCAAGGCTTTTGCGCGCTGCACGAATGGGTGTTCCGGGTCTATGCGTGAAGAATTCAATCGGAATGACCTTGCTTTTGCTTCACAGGTTATATGTTGTTTGATTTCTTCAAAAAGACGTTCATTCGAATAAAACTCGTTGCTTCTGATGTCTACAACAAAAGTACAAGTATCCGGGATGACATTGTGCTGAGTCCCGGCATTAATTTGTGTTACCGACATCTTTACAGGTCCCAGTAATTCAGACTGTTCGGGGAACTGATAGCTCCTGAACCATTCGATATCGCTTAGTACTTTATATATTGCGTTTTCTCCTTCATTACGTGCGGCATGTCCTGCTTTTCCGTGCGCTGTGACATCAAGCACCATCAATCCTTTTTCTGCAATGGCCGGTTGCATTTCTGTAGGTTCACCTACGATTCCAAGTGTAATAGGAGGCAGTTGGCCTAAAACAGATTCAATACCGTTTTTCCCTGAGACTTCTTCTTCACAGGATGCCAGGAAAATGAGGTTATAACTTTGCTCTGTAGTGCATAAATAACGGTAGACTTGGAAAAGGCTGACCAGACTTGCACCTGCATCATTACTACCCAGTCCGTATATTTTCCCATTTTCACTTTTAGGAGTGAATGGCTGTCGGCGCCATCCGTTCACTGGTTTTACGGTATCGATATGGGAATTGAGTAGGATTGTTGGTTTGTTGATATCAAACATTGGGCTTATACACCAAATGTTGTTACCTGAACGTCCAGTCATGATTCCACATTCTTCGATATAAGTCTGCAGGAAATCGGCAGCTGCTTCCTCTTCTCTGCTGATAGAGGGAATTCTTATTAATGATTGAAGCAATATAATTGCTTCTGATGAATAATAATTAATATCTGTCATATTGGGAATGTGTATCTGTTTTCTGCAAAGATACATATTTTGTTCTTTAAATGAATTCTTTTATAGCGTTTAATTCAGTTGTGTATGCAATTAATGAATAGCAGTTTTCTTCTTAACTATTTGAGTAACGTATAAATAACTATTGCTATATAGTGAATAATTCCAAATAAAACCATATCTTTGTTGCATAATTTAAAATAATATTTCATGAGTAATTCTTATTTGTCACGGCTTATTTATAATCAGGCAGAGAAATATGGAAATAGAACTGCATTAAAATACCGTGATTATAATACTAATACATGGCTTTCTGTAAGCTGGCGGGACTTCGCTGCAACAGTAGAAAATGTGTCGGAGGCACTATTGGCTTTAGGGGTAGGAGTCCAGGAAAATATTGGTGTATTTTCGCAGAACAAGCCAGAATGTCTGTATGTTGATTTTGGAGCTTTTGGTTGTCGTGCTGTAACTATACCATTATATGCTACCAGTTCTGAAGCACAGGTGCATTATATATTGGAAGATGCTGGTATTCGTTTTCTTTTTGTGGGTGAACAATATCAGTATGATGTTGCTTACCGGGTACAGAACTTGTGCAAGACTTTAAAGAAGATTATTATATTTGATGATTCGGTGACGTTGGCTCAGGGAGATACTAATTCTATGTATTTTTCTGATTTCTTGAAAGCTGCTGATGGTGAGAATTATAAAGAACAGTTCGAAGCTCGTATTGCTTCATCAGGAAAAACGGATTTAGCAAATATACTATATACGTCAGGTACTACAGGCGAATCAAAAGGTGTTATGCTGCATCATTCTTGCTATGAGGCTGCTTTTGCTGCACATGATACAAGACTTATTGGTTTTGGTGAGAATGATGTAGTTATGAACTTCCTGCCTTTTACACATATCTTTGAGAGAGCCTGGTCGTATTATTGCTTGAATAAAGGCTGTACATTGTGTATTAATTTGCGCCCGCAAGATATACAGAAGACGATTCGTGAAATAAGACCGACTGCGATGTGTAGTGTTCCACGTTTCTGGGAGAAGGTCTATGCCGGGGTTCAGGAAAAAATCAATGAAACGACAGGCTTGAAGAAAATGCTGATGCTGGATGCATTGAAAGTGGGAAAACAGCATAATGTGGATTATTTGCTGCATGGAAAAACTCCTCCTGCTTTTTTGCATATGAAATATAAATTTTATGACCGTACGATTTTCAGTTTGTTGAAAAAAACAATTGGAATTGAGAATGGTAATTTCTTCCCAACTGCAGGTGCGGCTATACCTCCTAAGGTGCAAGAGTTTGTGCTTTCTGTTGGTATTAATATGATTGCCGGTTACGGACTGACGGAAACTACAGCTACAGTTTCATGCGAATGGAAGGGAGATGGCTGTATCGGTTCTGTCGGAAGGGTTATGCCTGGTATCGAAATAAAGATTGGCGAGGACAATGAAATCTTGCTTCGGGGCGAAACGATTACAAAAGGTTATTATAAAAAAGAAGCAGTTACGCGTCAGGCTTTTACCGAAGACGGATGGTTCCATACTGGTGATGCCGGTTATATAAAGGATGGCTTCCTTTATCTGACAGACCGTATAAAGGATTTGTTTAAAACGTCAAACGGAAAGTATATTGCTCCACAGGCTATTGAAACGAAATTGGTAGTAGACCGTTATATTGATCAAATCTCGATTATTGCTGACCAGCGTAAATTTGTATCAGCATTAATTGTCCCCGAATATAAACAGGTGGAAGAATATGCACAAAAACATGGCATTGCTTATGCAAGTATGAAAGAACTTTTGGAAAAACCGGAAATTATTCAGTTGTTCCAGATGCGGATTGATACGCTGCAGCAAGAGTTTGCTCATTATGAACAGATTAAACGTTTTACGCTGTTGCCAGAGCCTTTTAGTATGGAAAAGGGTGAACTGACCAATACGCTGAAAATCAAACGTGCAGTTTTACTGAAGAACTATGCTGCGGAAATAGAGAAAATGTACGTGGAATAAAAACTTTCTCCGGCATCTGTTTAAGCACAACCTGTCTTTCCTTTTTGGGATATAAATCTTTAAAAAAGGAGGGGCAGGTTTCTGTTTTTCAGTGGATAAAGCAATAATTTAAATATTTTTTCGTTTCTATTCGTTCGGCAAAATCATGATTTTTGGCTAATTTTGCAAACTGATAGTATAAAGTTAATCGAGATGATAACAATAGAACAACTGAAAGACGTAAAAGAACGTACTGCTGCGCTTTATCGCTATTTGGATATTGAAAATAAGAAAATTCAGGTAGAAGAGGAGCAACTTCGTACACAAGCGCCCGGATTTTGGGATGACGCCAAGAAGGCCGAAGCACAGATGAAAAAAGTTAAAAGCCTTCAGAAATGGATTGAGGGTTATAACGAGGTAAAAACATTGGCCGATGAACTAGAGTTGGCTTTTGATTTTTGCAAGGATGAGTTGGTAACCGAACAAGAAGTAGACGATGCTCTTGCAAAAGCCCAAGGTGCTGTGGAGGAATTAGAGCTTAAAAATATGCTGCGTTCTGAAGCCGATCAGATGGATTGTGTATTGAAGATTAATTCTGGTGCCGGTGGTACAGAAAGTCAGGACTGGGCTTCTATGCTGATGCGTATGTATATGCGTTGGGCAGAAAGTAACGGATATAAGCTGTCTGTTGCCAACTTGCAGGAAGGCGATGAAGCTGGAATCAAGACTGTAACCATGAACATTGAGGGTGACTATGCATATGGATACCTGAAAGGTGAGAATGGTGTACACCGTTTGGTGCGTGTCTCTCCTTATAACGCTCAGGGAAAGCGTATGACATCTTTTGCTTCTGTGTTTGTTACTCCTCTGGTGGATGACTCAATCGAGGTAAATATTGAACCTGCACGTATGTCGTGGGATACATTCCGAAGTGGAGGTGCCGGAGGTCAGAACGTAAATAAAGTAGAGTCTGGTGTACGTTTGCGTTATCAATATAAAGATCCTTATACAGGAGCAGAAGAAGAAATTCTGATTGAAAACACGGAAACCCGTGACCAGCCTAAGAATAAAGAAAATGCTTTGCGCCAGTTGCGTTCTATCCTGTATGATAAAGAGCTGCAGCACCGTATGGAAGAACAGGCTAAGGTTGAGGCTGGAAAGAAGAAAATTGAATGGGGCTCACAGATTCGAAGCTACGTTTTTGATGACCGCCGCGTTAAAGACCATCGTACTAATTTCCAGACATCGGACGTAAACGGTGTGATGGACGGAAAAATTGATGGATTTATCAAAGCCTATCTGATGGAATTCTCTGAAGGAGATTCTAATATTTAAATTTTGCTAGTTACCATTTGTTTTCTTCATAAAACTTAGTATTTTTGAAACAAGTAAATTGATTAACCTTTAATTGTTTTGAGAATACTATGGGAAAGAATAAAAAAGTGACATATAGTCATCGTGAAGAAGAAAAAGCCAAACGATTGATAATTCGTCTGTGTGTGGGACTGGTGGTATTGGCTATTTTGACTATTATTGGATATAGTATGCTTTAATATACTATGTAGAATTATCAAAAGGACTTTTACAATAAAGATGTATTGTGGAGGTCCTTTTTTATTTTGTAGAATTATGGCACAGGAAATTGAACGGAAATTTTTAGTAGCAAATGATTCTTTTAAAAAAATGGCATTTGCAGCGAGTCGGATAAAACAAGGTTATATTTGCAGTGAGCATGGCAGAACCGTGCGGGTTCGCGTTCGTGGAGAAAAAGGTTATCTTACTATTAAGGGACCTTCCAATCAGGCAGGAACAAGCCGCTATGAATGGGAAAAAGAAATTCCGCTTTCTGAAGCGGAGGAATTGATGCATTTGTGTGTGGATGGTTTTATCGATAAAACACGTTATTTAGTCAACTTCGAAGGACACACATTTGAAGTTGATGAATTTTATGGAGAAAACGCTGGATTGGTTCTGGCAGAAGTAGAACTTAGTACGGAGCAAGAACAGGTTGATTTGCCAGATTTTATTGGAAAAGAAGTGACTGGAGATCCTCGATTCTATAATTCTTCTTTGATGAAATATCCTTTTTCTCAGTGGAAGTAACCTTAAAAATATAGCTTAAAGCTGTCCGGATGGGGGAATAATGCCTTAATAATAGATATAAAAGGGGGGAGAACTTGTTATCTAGAAGATTTTACCATTTCATAGGCGAGATTTTTCAATTTTAGGTACAATTTGATTTGTATGTTTGCATTGCACAAGAAAAAACATGTAAAGGTATTAAATCAAGATTGTAATTTTATGAAGACTTTTTCTTTCTCACAGAATTTGTTGAGCCTTCAACCGGAGCTCCTTCGTTTTGCTTTTAAATTGACTGCTAATACAGAAGATGCTCAAGATTTGTTTCAGGAAACTGCATTAAAAGTATTGGATAATCAGGAAAAATATACAGAAGAAACCAACTTTAAAGGATGGATTTACACGGTGATGCGTAACCTGTTTATTAATAATTATAGAAAGGCTTTACGAGACCAGACATTTGTAGACCATACAGACGATCAGTTTTATTTAAATTCAAAGCATGAATTGTATGCTGATTCTACCGAGGGTGCTTACGACCTAAAAGAATTGTACAAGACAGTTAATGCTTTGCCAGAGGAGTACCGTGTACCGTTTGCTATGTATGTTTCCGGATTTAAATATCGTGAAATTGCAGATAAGCTTAACTTGCCACTTGGTACAGTGAAAAGTCGTATTTTCTTCACTCGTCAGAAATTACAGGCTGAATTAAAGGATTTTCGTTAATATATAACGTCTTAAATGGATAAGACTTGCCATCTTTGCCTGTTGAAGGCATTGATAGCAAGTCTTTTTTGTATTCTTATTTATTCTTTTTCCACCAAAATGGACGTTGTACATAATAGCCTAATAAATTACCTAATATCACTCCTAGTGTATTAGCCAGAAAATCTAGCCAGTCACCGCTTCGGGTTGTTGTGCAGTAAGCTTGCATCAATTCGATAATACCGCCTAATATTGTTGGAAATACCAAGCAAATCCAGATAACTTGTTTTGTAATGCAAGAGTGCTTTCTTAAGTATTCCATCCAAATTATAGAAACAAGTCCGCCATACATACAAATGTGTGTCCATTTATCAATAAAAGGAACTTCACTTAATTGGGTTTCGGGTGGAGTAAAAAACGAAAGGTAAAAGATGGCAATTAGTACTAAAAAAGTAATAGGGTAGTCTTTTAAACGAATATTCATGTTATAAATTTTAATCTTTGCTGCAAAAATACGATATTTTTTATACATTTGCACCCTCATTTGCTTATAATTATAATTTTTGATATGCATAATAACGAAAGAGTAAGTTTTAGCAGCAAATTAGGTGCTGTGTTGGCTGCAGCTGGTTCGGCCGTAGGATTAGGTAATATTTGGCGATTCCCTTATGAAACAGGAAATCATGGAGGTGCTGCATTTATTTTGATATATTTAGCTTGTGTCATTATATTGGGGTTGCCGATTATGATTGCAGAGTTTACAATCGGCCGTGGCTCCAAGGCGAGTACCGGAGGAGCTTTTAAAGCTTTGTCTCCTAATTCTCCCTGGAAGTGGGCAGGTTACTTAGGGGTACTTACTGGCTTTCTTATATTGGGCTATTATACAGTTGTGGCAGGATGGACGCTGGAGTATTTGTATCAGGCATTGACAAATTCCTTTGTAAATCAGGAGGCAAGTGCATATGTTGCAAGCTTTCAAGAATTTTCTCAAGATCCTTTCCGACCGATGTTATGGTTGGTAATCTTTCTTTTTACTACCCATTATGTGATTGTAAAGGGGGTAAAAGATGGTATTGAACGTTCTTCTAAAATCATGATGCCCATGCTTTTTATTTTATTATTGGTGTTGGCTGGCTGTTCTCTTACATTACCAAATGCTGAGCGTGGTTTGAAGTTCTTATTCCAGCCAGATTTTAGTAAGGTCTCTCCGGATGTATTTTTGGGAGCGATGGGACAGGCATTCTTTTCGTTAAGTTTGGGTATGGGTTGTCTCTCTACTTATGCGTCTTATTTTGGCAAAGAAGCTCGACTGGGGCACACAGCTCTGAGTGTAGGGCTGATTGATACTTTTGTAGCTATCGTAGCAGGGGTAATTATCTTTCCGGCAGCTTTTGCTGTGGGAATAGAGCCAGGCACAGGACCTTCTTTGATTTTTGTGACTTTGCCTAATGTATTTCAGCAGGCTTTTGGAGCCATACCATGGCTTTCTTATATTTGTTCTGTAATGTTTTATATCTTGCTGGCCTTGGCTGCGCTTACGTCTACAATTTCTTTACATGAAGTTTCTACAGCATTTTTGCATGAAAAATTCCATTTTACCCGTGGAAGAGCAGCTTGGATGGTAACTTTGGGTAGTTTGGTTATAGGTGTAGTTTCTTCATTAGCATTAGGCGTATGGAGTGATTATACAATTGGAGGTCTGAACTTCTTTGATTTCTTAGATTTCTTGACAGCTAAGATTATGTTGCCTATTGGAGGTTTGTTGGTTGCATTATTTGTAGGCTGGGCAATTGATAAATCGATGGTTCGTAATCAGGTAACCAATTATGGTCATTTAAAAGCTCCATATTATCCAATATATTTGTTTATTTTGCGTTATGTGGCTCCAATTGGTATTGTGCTCATTTTTGTAAATGAGTTAGGTTGGTTGAAATTGTAATGTTTGACGATTTTTTCTATTATACTAAATCACAGCGAAGGGCTATTCTGGCTTTATCCGTACTTCTGTGTATCGTGTTGTCCGGCTGGGTAATTGCATCCGTCCGGAAAGGGAAAAAACTCCCTGAAAACATGACTGCTGCTGACTCTCTCCGGATTGATACTTTTTTAGCATCAATCCGAAGAGAGCAAAAATCATCTTCTGCTACGTTCCTTGTAAAAGAGGAAAAACAATTGGCAGGAAAACAACTTTATGCATTAGCTCTTCGACCTTTTGATCCCAATACGGCAGATTCTGCGGAGTTGGTCGATATGGGTATTCCAATTTTTATTGCACGGAATATATTGCGTTATCGTGAAAAAGGAGGGAGATTTAAAACCGCTGCAGCACTATCTCGTATATATGGGATGAATTCTAGTCTTTTTAAACAATTAAAGCCTTTTGTTCAGATTACGGCAAATATTCCTCCTGAGTCTGTCTTGAGAAAGGAGGATACGGTTGAAGTGAAACCGCCTTATGAAAAAACGGAGAAGTTTGCAGAAGGTACACTTGTTGATTTAAATTCGGCTGATACTGTTCTATTGAAGCAAGTTCCTGGTATAGGTAGTTTTTTGGCTCGCAAGATTATAGCTTATCGGAATCAATTAGGCGGTTTTGTTGCAGTTGACCAATTGCAAGATATTAAACAGATAAAAGTTTCTTTAAATAAGTGGTTTACTGTTAGTGGCAAGCCTTTACGTTATTTGGAGATTAATAATTGGGGATTGGATGCGCTTCGTTCACATCCTTATATGGATTTCTATAAGGCTAAGGCTATTATAGAATACAGACGAAAGTGTGGAAATATAAAAAGTCTTTCTCAGCTCTCACTATTCGAAGAGTTCTCTGAGAAAGACCTTAAACGATTATCGCCTTATTTGAAGTTCTAAAAGGGTTTTATTCTACAGTATATCCTGCTGCTTTTGCAATTTTAACTGGAATTTCAGTGTTGTCTATTCTTCCTTGGAAGTTCTCAGCTCCAGCACCGATAGCAAAGACAGGTACATATCCGGCAGAGTGTCCACCGCTGGCCCAGTTTACTAATGCAATTTCGTTTATAATTTCTTTAGCGACAGCACCTATTGGATCATCGTTCTGATATTCGCTGGCAGTCATTTCGGAAGCACCTTTTTTGTTCTTCTCATATACAGCTTTTAGTCTGGCTTCTTGCTTTTCTGTCAGAGATACACTTTTCCAGAATCCGAAGTTCTCTTCGAGTGCTTTTTTGACTTGTTCCCAGCTGATACCATTTTTATTCTTGTTTCTTAAGTCTTTCATTACAGTTGTAAAGCCGCCTTGACTTAATTTTTGATTTTTGAGGACTTGGAGGTTGAGTGCATAAGGACCGCATCCTAAAGCTAATCCTCCGGTTTCATGGTCCGCAGTGACAACAATCAGAGTCTCATCTGGATGTTGAGCATAAAATTCGTATGCAACTTTAATCGCATTGTCAAAGTCTATAACTTCCTGAAATACAGTAGCTGCATCGTTAGCATGGCAGGCCCAGTCTATTTTTCCTCCTTCAACCATCAAAAAGAATCCTTTTTCAGTATCCTTATTTAAAAAGTTGATGGCAGATCGGGTTATATCACATAATGTAAGGTCTGTCTTTTTACGATCGATTGCATACGGAATAGCTGAATTATCTTTTTGAGATGCTTCTTCTGGTTGGAATAAAATCATCTTATTAGCTTTCTTGGCTTTTTTCTGGTAATCTTTGTAGCCACGAGCTATTGTATATCCTCCCTTTTCTACTAAACTGTACAGACTTTCGGATTGGCTGTCTTTGTTTTCGCTGTTATTAGGATCTACAAAGTCAGAACCTGCATAAAAGTCAAATCCTGTAGTGATAAGGTCTTTCCCGATACCATATGCATTGCCACGGCTACCTTCATGTGCATAGAAAGCGGCAGGAGTAGCATGGTCTACACTTACACTGGTCGCTATACCTACCTTTTTACCTGCTTTTTGTGCCCATACTGCAACACTGCTTACAGGAGTAGAAAGGTCTTTCAAAACACCAATAGCTCCATTTTTAGTTTTATGGCCTGTTGCCAGTGCAGTTCCGGCTGCTGCAGAATCTGTAACGCCATTGGTCGCAGAAAAGGTTGTGGCAACAGTTGAGTAAGGGAATTGTGTAAACTGCAAAGGGGTAATTCCGATTTTTCCTTCCAGTTCTCCTAGATAAAGTTCTGTTCCTTGTACTTGATTGACACCCATACCGTCTCCTATAAAATAGAAAACATATTTGGCTTGCTGTCCGAATACTGTGCATACGGCTAGTAAGACAAATAATAAGGAAAGTTTAATTCTTTTCATAAGTCTATTTGTTTTTATTGTGGGTTACAAATTACGGAATATTTTTTCTAAATGGTGTGACTATTCTATTAAAAAAATGCTAGCATATGGAAAAAAGATAAGCCGTTTCGTTTAATAGTCAGTAAACAAAAACCTATTGTATAACTTATAAAATTAGTATTATGAAAAATTATTTTTTAGGAGCTTTGTTTTTGACTTTAGCTGCGTGTCAGCAAGAAGTAATGCCTGGAACTGATGAAAATGCAGAAACTTCTCCAATTGTATTGAAAACAATGATTGATGCTCACTCTCAAAGCCGTATTTCTAATAATACAGAAACAGGTGAAAGCGCTTTTGTAGAAGGAGATAAAATAGGACTGTTTATGGCCGAGTCTACAAATCCTGTTGCTTTTACGTATAATGGAGTATCTTGGCAGGCTTCAGAACCACTGTATTGGCCTGATAATAAAAATAATTTCTTGTTTGAATCTTTTTATCCGTATGTAGAAGAAGCGCAGAGAGATAATATTCCGATGCCATCTCTGTTAGTTCAGGATGGAACATTGGAAGATGTATCCAAAAAAGATTTTCTGACTGCCAGTCATACTCAGAACTTTGGAGAAAATGGAGTAGTAACCTTGTCTTTTAGTCACCAGTATAGTTTAATGGCCTTTACGATTCAAATTACTACCGATGGAGACGAGTCCGCAACTTTACAATCGCTGACTTTAAATGGAGATAAAATTGTAGCACCAGCTACTTATTCGTTTGTTTCAACTAGCGCAACAGTTCAGGAACCAAGTGAAGGTATTGAACTTGCTTTGTCTGTAAATAAGCCTTGTGGTAAAGAAGGTGAGTCACTATATTGTTTACTTAATCCGGTTGATTTGACGTCTGGACTGACGGTTACTTGCAAATATACGGTAGGAGGTGAGTCTTATGTGGCTACAACTACTTTATCTGATCCAAATTTGGAAAAAGGAAATATGTATCAGTATCAGCTGAAAGTTAAAGAACGTACTATCGAAGTCTCTGGTTGTACTGTATCAAAATGGAATCTTCAGGAATTAGAGGATATTGTGATTGATGCTTTCGAAGACAATAATGAATAAAAATAATCATTATAGGGCTGTATTCATTGGGTAGATATTAGAAAAACATGTAATTTTGCAGCTTTATACAAAAAGTTATAAAAAGGAGCTGTGATATGAAAGCGTTAAAAGAGCGTATTTTGCGTGATGGCAAATGTTTCGAAGGGGGAATCTTGAAGGTTGATAATTTTATAAATCACCAGATGGACCCGATTTTGATGAAGTCAATGGCCGTTGAGTTTGTGCGACGTTTTGCTAGTACAAAGATTAACAAAGTGATGACAATAGAGGCAAGTGGTATTGCACCCGCTATAATGGTAGGGTATTTGCTGGAGTTGCCCGTTGTTTTTGCAAAGAAGAAAAAACCAAGCACCATGGAAAACATGCTGACTACTACGGTTTATTCTTTCACAAAAGACCGTACTTACGATGTTTGTGTAAGTAAGGATTATTTGTGTGAAGGCGATAAGGTGCTTTTTATAGATGATTTCCTGGCTAACGGTAATGCAGCGAAAGGAGTAATCGACTTGGTTAACAAGGCTGGAGCCGAACTTGTTGGCATGGGTTTCTTAATAGAAAAGGCATTTCAGCATGGAGGTGACTATTTGCGTAACGCCGGCATACATGTAGAATCATTGGCTATAATCGATAGCTTGGATGATTGCAAGATTGTAATTAGAGATTAAATAATATCTACCTTTCCACAAATACCTGCTTGCATTTTAGGTGGAAGCTGGTATTTGTGGTTTTTTATTTTTATATAATCAATACTTCGGTAAATTTTTACCGATAAATTAAAATTAAACATAGAATCGGCATA
>CAJKDC010000026.1 GCA_905198575.1 uncultured Bacteroides sp.
AGGTTTCCATGTGGTATATTGCGATGTAGCCGACTTGTATGGTGCCGATAAGGCAGTAAAACGTTGGAACAAGTTTTACAAATATCTGGTGAAGAATGGTTTTCATAAAAAGACCGTACTGGAGGGCATGAGCCGTGGCGGACTGATTGTTTACAACTGGGCTGCACAGAACTCTGATAAAGTGGCTTGCATCTATGCCGATGCACCGGTCATGGACATCAAGAGTTGGCCGATGGGAAAAGGTGCTTATGCAGGTTCGGCCGAGGATGTGACACGGATGCTGGAAGCCTACGGCTTTAAGAATGAGGAACAGGCTTTGCGCTGGAAAAAGAATCCGCTGAATCATGCGGCCAAGATTGCACAGGCAGACATTCCGGTACTGCACGTAGTGGGCGATGCAGACGATATTGTTCCGGTGTCAGAGAATACAGCCCTTTTCGAAGCAGAAATGAAACGTCTCGGTGCCCCGATTACCGTGATTCACAAACCGGGTATCGGCCATCATCCGCATTCACTGAACAATCCCGAATCCATTGTACGTTTCATACTGAAAGCTACCGGCCGGTGGTCCAACAATTGTACCCATGCCGTTCCCGGAAACGAGTATCGCTCGGCTGCCGGATGGGTGGAAGGCTCGGAGTGGCATTCGGTGGCACAGGATATCGAAACCACGCTGAACGAACGTAAACTGAAACTGCTGTTGCTGGGCAATTCCATTACGCAAGGTTGGGGCGGCATGCGTAAGCTCGTCAGCTACAAACCGGGCAAGCAGGCCATGGACGACGCTTTGGGACAGGGAAACTGGGAAAGTGCCGGTATCTCGGGTGACCGTACGCAGAACTTGCTTTGGCGTGTCCGTTACGGAAACTATAACCGGTGTACTCCGGAATATGTGGTGATTGCCATCGGAATCAATAATCTGGTAGTCGGTCAGGACACAGCAGACGATACGGCTGAAGGTATCATCGCCGTTACGGAAGAGGCCTGCAGGCAGTTCCCTGATTCAAAGATTATCCTGTTGGGACTTTTCCCTTCCGGAAAGGAGCAGGGCAGTGCAGTCCGTGAACAGTGCAACCGCATTCATAAACTGCTGGGCGCGCATACCTTCGGAGCTCAGGTCAGTTACACAAATCCTACAGGCTGGTTTCTTGACGAAGATGGAACGATTCGTGACGGACTTTACAGCGGCGATTATATTCACTTCACAGACAAAGGTTATGCTTGTGTAGCCTCACATCTGATACAGTTGATGAAATAACACTAAAAGAAAAATAAGTATGAAAACCACTTTCAAGTTTGCAGGATTGTCTGCTTTATTATTCGGGCAGTCGCTTTGTCTGCTTGCACAGACAGCCTGGTATAACCCGGCGGTCGATTCGCTGTTACCCATTCAGGGAAGAGCCTGGAATGCGGAAACCGGAAAGGTCTACCAGCGTTTGCCGCAGCGGGCCGAACAACTGGTCCGTAAACCCGTGTGGGACCTGTCGTTGCAGACAGCAGGACTCTATGTGAAGTTTTACACCAATGCTTCGCAAATTCAGGTGAAGTATCAGGTTACGGGAGGATTCTCGATGCCCCACATGCCTGCAACAGGTGTCAGCGGAGTAGACCTTTACACGATGGACTGCAATGGACAGCAATATTGGTGTGCGGCCAACTATCAGTTCGGTGATACGGTGCGCTATACGTATAACGACCTGACATACCGCAACACGCACGATAAGGGAAACGAATTCACCTTGTATCTGCCTCTGTACAACGGTGTGAAGTCTTTACAGATTGGTGTGCCCGAAGGCAGCCGCTTCGATTTCGTGCGTCCGTCGGCCGAGAAGCCGGTCGTGATATACGGAACGTCCATTGCGCAAGGGGCATGTGCCTCACGTCCCGGTATGGCCTGGACCAATATCCTGCAGCGTAAGCTGGATATGCCGGTCGTCAACCTGGGCTTTTCGGGCAACGGGCAATTGGACGAAGGTTTCTTCAAGCTTCTGTCCGAAGTGGATGCGGCAATGTATGTGATAGACTGTATGCCGAATATGACGAACGACCGCACAGAGCTGATTCGTCCGCGTCTGGAGAAAGGTATCCGTATATTGCGCAGCAAAAGCAAAGCGCCGATTCTGCTGGTAGAGCACGATGGCTATATGGGCTTCTACAGTTCGGATAAAAAAGGGGAGGAGTTCCGTAAAACCAACGAGCAGTTGCGTGCCGTATACGAATCGATGAAAGATGAAGCCGGAAATTTGCATTACATTACGTTTGATGAGCTGGCACTGTCTATGGACAGCCAGGTGGACGGAGTGCATGCTACCGACCTCGGAATGCAGCAGTATGCCGATGCTTATTATAAGAAAATAAGCGGTATCCTTTTCCCGGAACAGGCCGCTTTATCGTTTACCCCAAGCAGACAGCATCGGGATTCTTGCACATACCAGTGGACAAAGCGGCATGAGGAAATTCTGGATTACAATGCGAAGGTTCAGCCGCAGATTGTGATGCTGGGTAACTCCATCACTCACTTTTGGGGCGGACTGCCTTACGAAAAGCGCAGAGTGGCCGATGATGTATGGCAGAAGCTGTTCAAGGGTAAGTTGGTCGTGAATCTGGGTTACGGATGGGACCGGATAGAGAACGTACAGTGGCGGGTGCTGCATGGCGAGCTGGATGGTTTCTGTGCGCAGAAGATATTTATGATGCTGGGCACCAATAATCTGGATGACAATACGGATGAAGAGATTGTCCGGGGCATTGAGGAAACGGTAGCTCTGATTGCCAAGAAGCAACCGCAAGCAGAATTGTATGTGGTTAAGATTTTGCCACGCAGGGACCGTGAGGAACGGCTGGTTAAGCTGAATGCCGGTATCGAGCAAGCTTTTGCCGACAATGCTGCCGTGCAGGTGCTGGATCTTTCGGAGGTGCTTACGGGCAAGGATGGAAAGATAAACGAGAAGTTGTTTTCGGACGGCCTTCACCCCAATCGTGATGGCTATAAACGAATTGCCGATAAGCTGAAACCTTACGTAAAGTAACGTTCCTGTCGGTCTGACGGAGCGTTTTTGCCGCATCATTGCAATGATAAACGTATGGCATAACTTTGCTGTATGTTTGTCTTGAATATGATAAAACTTTGTTACAAGTGTGATCAAATGGATAAGTACGGTCGGCTTGATTGAGCAATCGAAAAAGAAAGCCGTTTTAGTGAATCGCTAGTGGTGCGAAAAACTAAAACGGCTTTTTTTATGGGATTGGGAATGATGTCCGGTCTAATGTCAGGAGTAAAGTAAAGATAGTATGCAATATAAATCTATATTTGTTTCCTTTTTAGGAAACAAATTTGTATATTTGTTTGCATAGATAATATATAGTATGATGGACAGAATAGAAAATATAGGTTTGTTGATTCGAAATGAACGTCTTCGGAAGGGCTTCACTCAAGAAGAGCTTGGGGAGCGGGTTGGAGTCGGTAAAGCCCAGATTTCTAAAATAGAAAGCGGAAAGGGTCTTACGATAAAAACCGTAACAAAGGTACTTGACGCGCTTGGCATGTCAGCCTCTGTTTCGTTGCAAAACACCCAAGTAATCAATAAAAATGTGATAGGATATGTTGTGGCGGCCATCAGTGAATTTGCCAAGACACATCATATTTCTGTTCGTGAGGCGAACAATTATCTGATACGTTTTAAGGGAATTGATTTTCTGACAGAACATTATGATGCTGAACATTTGCTTTCGTTCGAGGACAGTGTTCAGGACCTTACACAAGTTTGCTTAAATAATGGAGGAGGTATTCAATGAAACTATATCATGGATCGAATCTGGCAATCGAGCAGATAGATTTGTCGAAATGTAAACCTTACAAAGATTTCGGACAAGGATTTTATCTGACAGAGATTAAGGAACAGGCAGAACAGATGGCTAAACGTACATCGGCTATCCATGGCGGGGAACCTGTCGTAACTGAATTTGAATTTGATGAAGCGGCATTGCAGACTCTTTCAGTCAAAATCTTTGAAAATCCTTGTGAAGAATGGGCTTTATTTGTTATGGCCAACCGCAGCCGAAATAGCGCACAGCCAACACATTGTTTTGACATTGTGATAGGTCCTGTTGCCGATGATACGATTGCTACTTTGTTTCGTAATTTTGATGATGGTATCATTGACCTGCAAATGCTTGTGAATGGTTTGAAATATAAAAAAGTTTCATCGCAGTATTTATTTCACTCGGCAGAAGCCATTAAATACTTACATAGAATATGAATAAACGGATGCAATATTTAGTAGAAGGGATTACTAAAGATATAGTAGCTTATCTGATGCAGGATAACGGTTACAACTTGCCGACTGCGCTCAAGGAATTCTATAACTCCGAAACTTTTGCCAAGCTTTCTGATGAAGCAACGGGACTTTATATTGAGAGCTCGGCTTATGTTTATGAGATACTGAAAGAGGAATTGAAGTATGGAAGGCTTTGATAGGTACCAATTAGATTCAGTTATTAAACTTTTAAATTATTTCAGAATCAATTTTACAACATCCTGATTTGCATTAACCAAATAATTAGGTAACATGGAAAGTGACATCTTTAGGACATTTTGCTATTATGTGGATGAACATATTTTTTCAAAAGAAAACTTAGGTTCTTATGTAGCATTGGTTGTAGACCAATCTTTTATTGATGACTTCTGTAAAGAGAATCATACAACAGAAGGTGCGCTAATGCTTGATGTGCGTAAAACTCTGCGTTGTTATTGTCGTGACCATTTAACGATTAAAGGTATTGTTGCTATTCAATTATTTGCAGCCACTAAAAGAGCTAATGCAGAGGGATATACTGCAAAAAACTATTATAACCGTCTATCACAAGTGATAAATTGGAGTATAGACGATTTACATCACTGGATGAAAGAAAATCAGGAAGACGTTTGGTTGTCATTATATGAATGGTGTGAAAATAATCATTTTAAAATAACTCGCTGTCAGCCTCGTAGTGGGACAGGGCGGTATGTACAATTTCCTATCCAACAAGCTTTGAGGGTGTTTACTGATGAGGATTTATTATATATTGCCAAGATATTTGTTGATAACAATCTATATCCAGGGGAGGATGTTACTCAAACAGAGTTTTGGAGGATTATAAACAAAAGATTATTATCAAATTATTACGAAACCAGACATGCTAAAGATGTAGTTAGTAATTCTGTTTCTCCGGAAGACTATTTGTTGCAAATATATAACTTTTACTTACGATGGAATGGAAAGTACAAATTTCGTGAAGAAGTTGTTCATACTAATCCTGCTTTTAATGATGTATATGGATATCTTACTGAAGATTTGACTACTATAGAGCTAAGAGATGAAAATTTAAAGCTTCAGCGAAAATTTTCGTTAAATGCTATGAAATATTCCGATATTTATCTATACTTCCCTTTTAGATGGAAAGGACTTCTTCTTTTTCAGAGAGATGATGTGTATGAAAACCGTTGGCGAGAGGTAAGATATATTGAAACTACTGAATGCGATTATACGGAAGAATCCGAGAAGTACAGATTAGCGCTGTGCTTTACAGACGAGATACCTTTTAGTCTAGAATATAAAATGAAAGGCTGTGAAATCCTATTTGAAAATAAAAATATTATTATATATAAAATATTAAGAAGGTCTTCGACTAAAGATTTTTTCACAGAAAAGCGAATATACGAATTATATGGAGGTTTGAAGATTGGTAAAAATGCATACTTACAAGGTGCATTACCTATCTTACGTCTACATAAACCTTCAATAGTGTGGATTGATGGTAAGATGGTAGAAGAGGGGAGTATAAGTGGAGATTATTCATTAAATAATCTTACGATTGGCAGTCACTACATAAAACTTCCTAATATAAAGAGAATAATGATAAATGTGGTTGAAACATCTGTAAGTATCCAAGATTGGCAAGACACTTACAATAAATGGAATATAAAAAAGAAACCAGCAATGTGGCAAAACCAAAACTTAGACCAAGGTATTGTAGGATTGGATTTCTCTTTTTTAAGCGATTTGGACACTGTAATTGATGAAAGTGTGACTAGACGCTGGGCCAAAGCCTTTGTATTTGGTCAATTCCATGATAAAGAACATAATGTAGCTATTAATTTAATAAAGGAAATATAATGGAATCGTTTGATTATGAACAATATAGAGTGGTTGGACTTGTGGAAAATAAGCTCAACGGTAAAATAGATGTGATTGGGTATTGTGACGATAATTTTTATGAATTTAATTCACTTACTTCTTCAGAAGCTCTTTACTTATTCCCATCACATGGAAAAGTATTCGCTTATAATTTCTCTTTGTACCACGAAAACCTTCAAGGTAAAATAGTTTGTATATGTGTGAAACCTAGTAATAATAATGGAACAGAAAGTTATGTTTGGAATTGGGATGGTGAAGTAATAGAATACGGGAAGAGGATTTTTACAATAGAAGGAATTTTTTCTAACGATGGTCAACATAACTTTGACATTTTAGAGAGCAATAATCTATTGGATGTCAACGAAGAAATATTGGTTCTTTGTGAAAATAGAGTTTATCAAATAATTCCGAATAATAGTGAGAATATTATAAACTTTTGGGAGATTACATCTCTAAATATTGTGACAATTGATGGCATAAAATATTTTATAGGTATTTCATTACCTAAGCAAGATGGATATATTGATATAACAACAGACGAGCAGTTGATTAATTGGTATCTTTCAAAAGTTGTAAAGAAAAATTGGGCTGATATTATTAAGAATAAATCATTTCGCAATCTGGAAGCCTTTTTAACAGAAATGTTGACTTCTATGCAGAACCTTGATGAATCAATCTTGCAATGCAGATTAAATCGTTTGAAAGCGATTAATGCAAAGCTGTTTTTACTTTTTGACCGTTTGAAAGAAATAGCAGAGACTCCATGGTTTGGTGATGTTGTTCTGAAAAGTATTGAAGATCAAAAAGTAGTGCTGTTAGAGCAGATGGAAAAAGAGAATGATTTAGGATTACATAGGGTTAAAGAAAATTATGAAGTAGAATTATTACGTTTAAAAAAGGAACAAGAAAAGAAAATTGATTTATTGTGTCAAAATGCGGAAAATATTTTATGTGAACTATCTGAACAAGAAAAAATTATAAAGGAAAGGATAGAAGAAAAGAATCTGGAGATTGAACTGTTAGATGAAACTGTAAAAGATAAGAAACAGGCAATTGCCACTTTAGAAGAATCTATTGCTAAGTTAAATGACAGAAAAGCTTCTATTATTCAAGATTTTTCGATAATACATGAAGTTATCAATGCTACAGATACGTCAAGAACTCATTCAGTTAATAAAAATCTGAAAAAGTTTTCACTTGAGGAAATCAACTTTTCTGATAAACCTAATTGCCGTTTTCAAGCCTATATAAAATCACTTGAGAACTTTATGAAAGCAAATGGTGCACCAAAAATATCACCAACGATTATGGGTAAAATGCTGGCAAAATACTACGTTGTACTTTGTCCAAGTCTGTCTATAGCACAATCTTTTATATTCGCATCTCATAAATGTAAATATTTGACAGAATATGTAAGTGTGAAATGGACTTCTTTTGAAGATTTATGGGAAAATGGATTAGCGTATATTGTTTCAAAAAGTATGGAAGAAATTGATACTATGCATTTCTTGCTTTTGCAAAATATAAATCTTTCATATCTTCCTAACTATTTGCAACCTTTGATAGATTTGCAAAGAGGAATTATAAGTAAATTCCCAGTATCTGATATTCCATATCCTAATAATTTGCGTATACTTTGTACTGTAGCAGAGGAAGAACTTATTAAAATGCCTGCATCTTCATTGAAATACTTTGGATGCATTGACAAGACTTTTTATTTTGAATCATTAGAAAAAATGAAATTTGCTGATGATGCAAGTCTAGGCTATCTTACCCCAAAGGAACTTTGTAATGAAAGAGAGCAAAATATTGAAGTCCAAAATATGTTTGAACAATATGTTGATGAATGAGAGATTAATAAACCTTCAAAATTTACTCTATGCTTGGCTAAGTAAATTTGAAAAGCGTAGCCTTGAAAATATTAAGGTGCATTGTAATTTTCTAAATGATAGTTACAAATTAAATCTTCCTCATCCAGAATGGAGTATTTTCTGGCCATTAGTGTATAATGGGCTTGTTGATTATATTGGAAAAGGTTATTATGCCCTTACAGCTCCTATTATAATTGATTATGGTTTTCATTTCATTTATGTTAATCATAGGCCAAATAGTTTGAAAATCAAGAAACTGGCATTAGGTATATATATGTCAGATAGTTTAGAAAATTATAAAAACTATTCAATTATAAAAGTTAATCCTTTGTCAAACTTAAAAAGATTTCCGACAGTCAAGGATGTTGTAGATAGTTTTCCTGAGTCACTTCGTGATGAAGAAGATTTGAAATATTATAATAGAAATGCCAGTAAAGGTTTAGCAAAATTAAAATCAGAAGGATTTGTACGTTACTTCTCAATTCCTGATGAACTTTATATACGTGAGCTTCCTGATAGAACAATAAATCCAGAAGCATTTTCTATAGCATATTGTTATAGCCGTGCCATTAATAAAGAGTCTAATGGAATTTACAAAGAGGAAAGTAAATTACTTATTTTGCCTCTTTTTGCTTTTCCATGTTTGCTTTATCGTTCTTTATTACTATACTCATTGTCCAAGGGTGTTATGCCAGAAGTTAATAAAAGGTATTATTACTTTAGGAATATGTCTAAATCATGTGTCAAGCAATTGAATAGAATTCTTTGTAACTCAATAACTTATGAATGATCCAATAAAAATTTATAATGAAATACGCAGTTCTTATTATAAATATATAGGAAGTGGGCTGCCATTCTTTCGTGAGGAATACAATCAAGAACGAAATAAACTGATAAAAGAAACAGGCACACTTTCACAACCCCCAATTATTGAGATTGTACCAAAATATCATGAGAAGGCTACACTTAGAGATTTTTGTGTAGTAGAAGGTGTAGATCAAGAATTGGATGATTTTGTAAATTGTGGACTGTTTTCACAAAGTGGGGCTATTGAAAGAAAACTTTATGACCATCAATATGAAGCTTTGAGAGCTGCCCATATTGAACATAAAAGTATTGTTGTAACTACAGGTACTGGTTCTGGTAAGACCGAGTGTTTTTTGCTTCCTATTATTGCGGACTTAGTAAAAGAATCAAGGCATTGGGGAATGCAACGGAATCGGGCAATGAGGACAATGATTCTTTATCCCCTCAATGCACTTGCTGAAGATCAGATGATAAGACTTCGAAAAGCATTGAATAGCCGCAATGATAATCAAAATGGTGCTCTTGATTGGTTGGATAAAAACAGGAATGGAAATCGTTTTTATTTTGGACGATACACAGGAGCAACGCCTTTTAGTGGCATAAAAGAAAAGGTAAGGAACAAATTACTCGAAGAGAAGCGAAGACTCATCCGTGATTGGAATGCTGCAAAAAATAGTGGGGAAAAAGAATTATTGTATCATATTCCTTGTATGGAAGGAGACTCCTCAGAAATGTGGGATAGGTTTTCTATGCAGGATAGTGCACCAGATATTCTTATTACAAATTATAGTATGCTTAATGTCATGCTCATGCGTGATAATGAGTTGAAAATATTTGAAGATACCCGCCGATGGTTGGCAGAGGATAATAATAATGTTTTTCATTTAGTTATAGATGAATTACATACATATCGTGGTACAGCAGGAACAGAAGTTGCTTATCTTCTGCGTATTTTGCTTGACAGGTTAGGGTTAACACCAGATTCACCGCAAATCCAATTTTTAGCTACTAGTGCTTCTTTAGAAAAGAATCAGCAGTCAATCGATTATTTATCTGAATTTTTTGGCATTGATAAGAATTTATTCAATAAGAAGTTTACAATTATTTCTAACCCTATTCAAAAAGCAGTCAGCAAACCAACGGCTCTTATTCCTAGTAATGAATTTTATGCTTATTATGAGGCAAATGATTCCGCAGAAAATGATATGAAATTTCTGTCAGCTCTCGGATGTGAGTCTTTTATTTCGGTGGTTAAGAAGTATCAACTTGTTCAATGGTTGAAATATTCGATGAGTACGCCACGTGGTATACTTCCATTAGATGTTGTAAGTATATCAAAAAAATTAGCATTGGATTCAGAAAAAGCTTTAACTATTACGGCTGCAATTATAAAAGTAATTTGTAAAGGAGAATCCACCAATGGATTTATAATGCCGCTTCGCGTACATTTTTTCTTTAGAAATCTATCTGGTTTGTGGGCATGTTCTTCTCCAAATTGTAGAGATGCCGTGCAAAATTATCAATTCAAAAATAGAACTATAGGTAAATTTTATAAACGTCCTCGCAATATCTGTTCATGCGGTATGAAGGTATTGGAACTACTTGTGTGTGAGAACTGCGGTGAAGTATTTCTTGGAGGATTTCAAATAATTAAAAATGGCAGAACATTTCTAAGTGTAGAAAAACCTATAGGCAGTGATTTTATTAATTATTGTGTCCTTTGGAAAAGGAATGATGAAGATGGAGATGAAGACAAACTCGAGGATGGTTGGATACGTGTAACTTATGATCCTGCTACGGGAGAATGTAAAAATGATATTGACGGTGAGTATTGGTTGCATATTCAAGACTCTGATCGTGACACAATGTTTCCTCACAAATGTCCTAATTGTGAAGTCTCTTATAAAATTGAAGATGACAATAGTTTGACTCCTATTCGTCGCCATAGTACAGGTTTACAAAAAATAACTCAAATTCTTGCAGACTCATTGATTCGGTCAATGCGGAATGCTAATGAAAAAAATACAAAACTCGTGTTGTTTTCGGATAGTCGTCAGTCTGCTGCCAAACTTTCAGCAGGAATAGAACTTGACCATTACAGAGATGTATTGAGGTGGGCTATTTTACATTCTCTCAATGGTAATGATAAGGCAGTAGAGATTCTTAATAAATATCGAAAGGGGTGTAAACTTTCTGATGAAGAGAAAGATGTATTTCGTTCTTTAAATAATACACCGACTTTTCGTGAATACATTGATTATATTCGTGATGAGAGAGATGATTTAATTACTGATGATGCATTGGAGGTTTTAAATGAATTTCTTAATAGTGCCTCAGGACAAAATCTTAATTATATTGAAGATGAAGTATTTAAGATTTTATTGGAACAAGGTATAAATCCGGCTGGGCCTAAGCCATCTGTAACAGGAGATAACGTAGCAGGATTTTGGTTTGAGTTATATGATTTTATCCAATTAAAGGTAAAGCCAGGGTTAAGTGATAACAAAAAACGGTCTGAAGAAAAAATTCGTGCGTCCAATAAAATAGAACAAATTACAAGTATTTTTTCTAATAAGAAACGATCCTTTGAAGAGTTAAAACTTGGTTATCTTTCACCGTCAAAGGATATTGAAGACCCTATATGGAGGGAATTAGCTTGTGCTGCAATTCGTATATTAGGAGAGAAACGTAAGATTAAAAATATTCCGTCAAAATATCCTACTACGGAGAGTTTCCCGAGGGGAATTAGAAACTTGATAAAATCAATCTTTCATATTTCCAGTAATAAAGATGTTGAGCAAAAGATTGAAGTACTTAGAGAAATCTTAAGAAGTCGTGGAATTATTGACAAGCATGTGGTTTTACTTACAGGAGAAGGAATCTCTTTTATAAAAGCAGAAGTAGGTAGTAAATATTGGATTTGTCCAAAATGTAAGACGACACATATGCATCGTGCCAATGGTATATGTATAAATTGTTATCAAAAATTAGGAGAAGCTCATATTCTTACAGAGCAAGATATTTCTAATTCTGAAGATTATTACCTTTCTCTACTTAATAATACAGATAGTGTATATCGTTTACATTGTGAGGAAATGACTGGTCAGACATCCAAAGAGGATTCTCGAAAAAGGCAACGCTTGTTTCAGGAAATCTTTTTGGACAATGAAAACAGAGTCGTTGAAGGTATAGATTTATTAAGTGTGACAACTACGATGGAAGCAGGTGTCGATATTGGCTCTCTTTCTGCTGTAATGATGGGCAATGTTCCACCTCAACGATTTAACTATCAGCAAAGAGTTGGTCGTGCAGGTAGACGTGGAAATCCATTATCAATAGCACTAACTGTTGCACGGTCTTCCAGTCATGACCAAACTAATTTTATTGAGTATAATCGTATGGTGTCTGATACTCCTAAAGATCCTTATTTGGAAGTTCGTACGATAGAAATAGCTCAACGTATAGTTATCAAGGAAGTTTTGTATAGAGCGTTGAGAAAGGATAGTGGTGCAAAAGATAGTGTGCATGGGAACTTTGGACTTACTGAAAATTGGAGCTATAATAAAAAATTTTTAGAAGAATGGATTGATGGAAATTATAGCGAAATATGTCGTATTGTAGATGTAGTTACAAATGGAACAGAAATTAGCGACAAACAGAAAAATGAAATAATAGACTATGTTAGTACCTGCCTGATTGATGACATTACTTATATAGCTAGTAGCGATACTTATACTCAAGAATTTTTAAGCGAACGTTTGGCTAATGCAGGGTTATTGCCTATGTTTGGTTTTCCTACAAGGGTTAGAAATCTTTATTTAAAGGATCCGGAGCAGCAAGGAAAACTTCCTTCAGAGGATGTGGTGTCAAGGGATATAGACATGGCTATTAATTCATTTGCTCCAGGTCATGAGATAGTTAAGGATAAGAAAGTATATAAATCTATTGGTGTAGTAGACTATGAATATAATAAGTTGAATCATTTAATTAAGCCCAAGAATCAGTCTTTAAATGTATATAAACAACCGTTATGTCGTTGTAATATTTGTGGGTACTCAACAATTGTTGAAGCAAATCAATTGGATGAATGTCCAGTTTGTGGAAACGAAATGGAGCAAGTAAAAATTTGCTCTCCTTTAGGTTTCTTTGTAGACTACGATAAAGATACTCCAAAAGATTTCAATGGCGATTATGAATGGTATTCTCCTAATAGTGATATACGGTTAGATTGCGAACAGTATCTCAATGAGTGCCCAACGGTTTTTAATATGATAATACGTAATAATATATCTCCATCGCAAGGTAGAGTTCATCTTATAAACGATAATAATGGAGAATTATATCGTTTAGGAAAAGATGAAAAAGGACGGTATGTTTCAAGAAATGCACTTGATGAGAACAAAAAATCAACAATTAAGTTGCAAGGTGAGTCTGATTATGCTTTTGTTGCTTCAAAAACAACCGGAGTTTTGACGCTTTCAGTTGATCATATACCAGAATCAATATGTCTTTCTCCTATGTTTGAACAAAATGCGAATAGCTACGCTGTTAGAGCCGCATTCCTTTCTTGGGGATATTTGGTTCGAAAAGCTATATCTGCGTTTTTGGACATAGATTCTTCGGAATTAAATGTAGGATTTTATATAGTACCTCAAACAAAGAAAGCAGAAATATTTTTTGTTGAAAATCTTGAGAATGGGGCTGGATATTGTAATTACCTTTCAGGAAGACGATATCCACATGTTCCTAAAAAAGCTATTATTGAACCGCTTTCAGAAGGAGGAGAAATATACAATCAGCTGACATCGTCAGAACATCAAGCAGGTTGTACCTCATCATGTTATGATTGTATTCGTGACTATTCGAATCAGAATGTTCATAGTATATTAGATTGGCGACTTGGATTGGATATTGCAAGACTTGCTAGTAATCAAAATGCTGTAATTGATTTTTCTATATCTTATTGGTGTGATTATATTTTCTCAACAATCAAAAATATGCTTGAGAACAATAACTATACAGTAGAAGAAAAGGTTGGTACACTTATAGGAGAAGATCCTTATGGCGAAAATTATATGCTTGTGCATCCTTTGTGGTCAAAAGAATATGTTGAATCTTTAATACAAGAAGTTGGAAGTGAATACAAGCTATTGTCTGTTTTTGGATTAACTAAAATAGGATTTGAAAAATAAAGATTTTAGGGAATACTAATATAATTTTCTAATGAAATGAATATTATAAAGCAAATAGAGCCTGGCTCAATTTTACTTGTAGTCAGGCTCTATTGTTATAAGATTAATTTTTCTATTTGCCGATGCAGAATCATCAATAAGCAAAAATCGGATAATTCTTCATGGTTTCGTTTACACGCTTGCGGACAGAAGCAATTACCTTTTCGTTGTCTACGTTCGACAATACAGTTTCAATCATTTCGGCAATTTCGTACATCAAGTCTTCCTTAGCACCACGTGTTGTGATAGCCGGAGTACCCAGACGGATTCCCGAAGTCTGGAAAGCCGAACGGCTGTCGAACGGAACCATGTTCTTATTTACGGTGATGTCAGCTGATACCAGTGCTTTTTCGGCAACCTTTCCGGTCAGGTCAGGATATTTGCTGCGCAGGTCTACCAGCATAGAGTGGTTGTCTGTACCTCCCGAGACAATGGTAAATCCGCGGTCCATCAAAGCCTGTGCCAGTACGGCAGCGTTCTTCTTCACCTGTTTCTGATATTCCACATATTCCGGTTGCAGACATTCGCCGAATGCCACAGCCTTGGCAGCGATGACGTGTTCCAGCGGACCGCCCTGAATACCCGGGAATACGGCAGAATCCAGCAATTGAGACATCATCTTGATTTCGCCTTTCGGAGTTTTCTTGCCCCAAGGGTTAGGGAAGTCTTTGCCCATCAGGATAACACCACCGCGAGGTCCGCGCAGTGTCTTGTGGGTAGTCGAGGTCACGATATGCGCATATTTCACAGGGTTATCCAGCAAACCAGCTGCAATCAATCCTGCCGGGTGTGCCATGTCTACCATAAAGATAGCGCCTACTTTGTCGGCAATTTCGCGCATACGCTTATAGTCCCATTCGCGTGAGTAAGCAGAGCCACCGCCGATAATCAATTTCGGATGTTCGCGCAGGGCGATTTCTTCCATCTGGTCGTAGTCAACACGTCCGGTTTCCTTATTCAGGTTATATTCGCAGGGAGTGTAGATGATACCAGAAGTATTTACCAGCGAACCGTGTGACAGGTGTCCGCCGTGTGACAGGTTCAGTCCCATGAATTTATCGCCCGGATTCAGCACAGCCAAGAATACTGCTGCATTGGCCTGAGCGCCTGAGTGCGGCTGTACATTGGCCCATTCGGCACCGAAAATCTGTTTCAGTCGATCGATGGCAATCTGTTCACTCTGGTCTACTACTTCACAACCTCCATAATATCTTTTTCCGGGATAACCTTCAGCATATTTGTTGGTCAGGCATGACCCCATGGCTTTCATTACCTGGTCGCTCACAAAGTTTTCCGAAGCGATAAGTTCAATACCCTTCAGCTGGCGCTGATGTTCTTTTTCGATAATGTCGAAAATCAAGTCATCTCTTTTCATATTCGTAATGGTTTAATGTTGTTAACAATATATCTGTTCGGGAGCTATCTTCTGCTTTTTATCAGAACATAACACCCACTGAAAAACTCAGTACGTTCTTGTGCCGGTCGGCAGTCAGGTTGTGCTGTGTGGTCGTAACGCCGTTTACCTTGTTGGTATACGTAATGGATTTGGAAATGTTGTGCAGGCCAATCTCGTAGCGGAAGTCAAAAAAGATGTTTGAAATGTTGACTCCCAGTCCCAGTACGGCGCTGTATTGCAGGGGATACAAGTCCTCCGAAATATTATTCTGGATAAAGCCGCTGAACTCTGTATCCGTCTTCTGGCTCCATACATACGACAGTTTCGGACCTGCAAAGAAAGCCATGCCGTAATCGCCCTTCTTAATGAAATTATATCCGTAAAAAATAGGGAGGTCGAAAGACCGAATGGTTGTATTGATAGAGGCTTGGGATTTGCTGGTTTCCAGATGGTTCTGGTTGCGGTCGAAAAGGATAGCCCCTTTTGAGACATTGAATGTCAGCTCGGGCTGAATGAAATGCCTTTTCATGTTGAACCGGAAAAACACAGCCCCCCAGTAACCCACTTTATACCAGTTTTCGATGGAGTGCATCACTTCACCCTCTATCTCCAGATGGCTGGCGAAATACATGGAAGAGTTGAATCCTCCCTTAATTCCCACGTTTACGCGGTTCTCCTTTTCCTCCGGTTCTTTTCCGCCCAAAGGAGTCGCATAGGTTTGCAGTGGAAGTGAGGCTGCAAGCAAGCCTGTAACCAAGATAAAAGAGAGGCTGTGTTTCTTCATAAACAAAAGGTTGAGTTATTTCTTTTTTTCTACCGACCATCCGAACTTACCGATTTTAGGTCCCAGTTCGAAATAGCCTCCGTGTGCATAAACCAGCAGATTGGATTCTGCCAGCTCAAACTTTCCGGTTTCCTTATTCAGGTACTTATCGTCGGCTTTCACGTTTACCACATCGGCAATGAACATGTCATGCGAACCCAGGGAAACAATTTCCTTTACGCGGCATTCGATGCATAGCGGCGATTCTTCGATGATGGGAGCTTTCACCATGCTGGCCTTGCCAGGGGTCAGTCCCATCTCCTTGAATTTGTTGAAGTTCTTGCCCGACCGTACTCCGCACCAGTCTGTGGCAAAAGCCATGTCCTTGGTGGTGAGGTTAATCACAAACTCCATATTCTTTTTCAGAATCGGATAGGAGTGCCGTTCCGGCCTTACCGAGATGTAACACATAGGCGGGTTGGTACAGATTGTACCAGCCCACGCTACAGTTATAATGTTGTACTCTTCTTCATGGCTGCCGCAGCTTACGAGCAATGCCGGCAGCGGATAAATCATTGTACCCGGTTTCCAGTCTTGCTTCATACCCGCTGTCAGATCAGTTTGATGTTATCGCGGTTCTGTTCCTTTTCGCAGTAGTGGCATTTCAGCAATCCGTGTTCCTTGTCTACTACATGGAACCATGTAGCCATCGGCTCGTTGTTGGTAATGCATTTCGGGTTATTGCATTTCACGATGCCTCTTACTTCATCGGGCAATGCCAGAACAGTTTTCTCTACTACTTTGTAGTCGCGGATAATGTTCAGTTTGATATTGGGTGCCACTACAGAAAGGCGGCTTATTTCGTTGTCGGTGAAGAAGCGGTCTGCAATCTTGATAATTCCCTTTTTACCCAGCTTCTTGCTTTCCAGGTTATTACCGATGGTAATGTTGGTGTCCATTTCTTCTACACCCAGCAATGAAACCACTTTAAAGAGTTTGTCAGAAGGGATGTGGTCTATTACCGTACCATTTTTCAGTGCAGCTACCTGCAATTCGTTTGTTTCGCTCATATATATAAGGAATATTTAAAAGGTCCTACATCAGTTATTTCAAGGTATCGGCTTTCACTTCGTCCAGGGTGATTCCCAATACGTCGCACAAGATGGCTTCGCGGGCATACAAGCCATTTTTAGCTTGCTGGAAGTAATAAGCCTTTTCACTGTCGTCCACATCGTACGTAATCTCGTTTACGCGGGGCAGCGGATGCAGGATGCGCAGGTTATCGCGCGTTTTGTCCAGCATTTTACTGTTCAGTATATAGATGTCTTTTACTCGTTCATACTCCATCAGGTCTGTAAAACGCTCGCGCTGTACACGTGTCATGTACAGGATGTCGGCATCGGCGATGGTGTCTTCGGTGAAGTCGGAGTGCTCGTAATACTTGATGTTGTGCTGCTTGCAGTACAGCTTGTATTCTTCCGGCATCTTGAGTTCATCGGGTGCTATAAAATGGAAGGTAGGATTGAAATGACGCATGGCCATCAGCAGCGAGTGTACGGTACGTCCGTATTTCAGGTCGCCCACCATATAGATATTCAGGTTCTCCAGTGTACCTTGTGTCTTGTAGATGGAATAGAGGTCGAGCATGGTCTGGCTGGGATGCTGGTTGGCACCGTCGCCCGCATTTACGATAGGCACGGGAGCCACTTCGCTGGCATAGCGTGCTGCTCCTTCCAGGTAGTGACGCATAACGATAATGTCGGCATAGTTGCTTACCATCATGATGGTGTCTTTCAGCGTCTCACCTTTCGACGAGCTGGTAACCTTGGGGTCTGTAAAACCGATAACTCTTGCACCCAGACGGTTCGCAGCTGTTTCAAAGCTCAGACGGGTACGGGTAGACGGCTCAAAAAACAAGGTTGCAACAACTTTTTCGGCCAGTAACCGGCGGTTAGGTTTCTTCTCAAACTCTTTTGCCATTTCCAACAGATAAAGAATCTTTTCTTTGGAGTGGTTGGCAATTGTAACTAAACTTCTATTTTCCATTTTTGTGCAATTATTGTTACATCTAATACGATGTAAAGGTAGAGAAAAAAAAATAAAAATCCACCCTTTTAAAGATATTTCAGCGAAGTTTCTGTTTACTAGTTATTATTACAAACTTTTTTCCGTACATTTGCGCTCAGTTTATTAAAATGGAATAGTGTTTTTATACTATGAGGAAGAAATTTATATACGTATTATGGTTTCTGCTGGTGCTTTTCATCCTGGCAGTAGCCGCTGTGTTTACAGCCATTGCCCGTGGATGGGTGGGATACGTGCCTCCGGTAGAAGAGCTGGAGAATCCGCAGTTGAAATTTGCCTCCGAAATCATTTCGGCCGACGGCAAGACTTTGGGAACCTGGTCGCTGAGTAAGGAAAACCGCGTATTTGCGCATTACGAGGAACTTTCGCCGCACCTTATCAATGCGCTTATTGCAACGGAAGACGTGCGCTTTGCCGACCACTCGGGTATCGACGAACGGGCCTTTTTCCGTGCGCTTATCAAGCGTGGTATCCTGATGCAGAAGCATGCCGGTGGTGGTAGTACCATTACCCAGCAGCTTGCCAAGTTGCTTTATTCGCCTACAGCAGATAATATTCAGGAACGTCTGCTGCAGAAACCTATCGAATGGGTGATTGCCGTGAAGCTGGAGCGTTATTATACAAAGGAGGAAATCATTACGATGTACCTCAACAAGTTCGATTTTCTTTACAATGCGGTAGGTATCAAGACGGCGGCTGCCACTTATTTCTCGAAGACTCCAAAGAACCTGAAGATAGAAGAGGCTGCTACGCTGATCGGTATGTGCAAGAATCCGTCATTGTACAATCCGCGCCGCTTCAACGAACGTTGTCGTGGCCGACGCAATACGGTGCTCGACCAGATGCGCAAGGCCGGTTATATTACGCAGGCCGAATGCGACTCATTGCAGGCGCTTCCGCTTACGCTTAAATTCCGCAAGGTGGACCACAAGGACGGACTGGCAACTTACTTCCGCGAATATTTACGTGGGGTGATGAATGCCAAGAAACCTGAAAAGAAAAAATACCGTGGATGGCAGATGCAGAAGTATTACGAGGACTCGCTGGCATGGGAAACTGACCCATTGTATGGCTGGTGTGCCAAGAATAAAAAGAAAGACGGCAGCAACTATAATCTGTACACCGACGGTCTGAAGATTTATACGACCATTGACTCACGTATGCAGGCTTATGCCGAAGAAGCCGTGTACGAGCATGTAGCCAAATACTTGCAGCCCCGTTTCTTCAAAGAAAAGAAACGCAGTAAGACAGCTCCTTTCACCAGTCAGCTGACGGCAGAAGAAGTGAATACCATTATGACACGTGCCATGCGCCAGAGTGACCGCTACCGCATTATGAAGGCGGACGGATATTCTGAGGCTGAAATCCGCAAGGCATTTGACACTCCGCACGAAATGACGGTATTCTCTTATGATGGTGACAAGGATACCATCATGACCCCGATGGATTCGTTGCGTTATTACAAGCATTTCTTGCGTACTGGCTTTATGTCGATGGACCCGTCGAACGGACATGTCAAGGCGTATGTGGGTGGACCTAACTATAACTACTTCCAGTATGACATGGCTATGGTGGGACGCCGTCAGGTGGGTTCTACCATTAAACCTTATTTATATACACTGGCTATGGAGAATGGGTTCTCTCCGTGCGATCAGGCGCGTAACGTAGAATATACCCTGGTGGACGAGAATGGTATTCCATGGACACCACGAAACAGCAGCCGCAAGCGCTATGGCGAAATGGTTACGTTGAAATGGGGTCTTGCCAACTCGAACAACTGGATTTCGGCTTATCTGATGAGTAAGCTTAATCCGTATGCGCTGGTTCGCCTTATCCACTCGTTCGGGGTTCTGAATAAGGATATCCAGCCTACCGTATCGCTCTGTCTGGGTCCTTGTGAGATTTCAGTAGGCGAGATGGTAAGCGCTTATACAGCTTTTGCCAACAAGGGTATCCGTACGGCACCGCTCTTTGTTACGCGCATTGAGGATAATGAAGGAAACGAAATTGCCACATTCAATGCACATGTAGACGAAGTTATCAGTGAAACCAGTGCTTACAAGATGTTGGTAATGCTTCGTGCCGTAATCAATGAAGGTACCGGTGGACGTTGCCGCCGTCTGTATGGCATTACTGCTGATATGGGCGGTAAGACCGGTACAACCAACAACAACTCTGACGGATGGTTCATGGGCTTTACACCTAATCTGGTATCAGGATGCTGGGTAGGAGGTGAGGAACGTGATATTCACTTCGACCGCATGACAGACGGACAGGGTGCTGCTATGGCATTGCCGGTGTGGGGACTTTATATGCAGAAAGTTTATGCGGATAAGTCATTGGGTTACTCGCAGAAAGATACCTTCAATATCCCGAAGGATTTTGACCCGTGCAAGGATATTCTCGACGAATCGGAACCTATTGATAACGTAGGACTGGATGACTTGTTCAATTGATTCTTTTATCTGAAGATTAGATAGAATAGAAAGGAGCCGTATCAGATACGAATGATACGGCTCCTTTTTTATAGTCATCAAGCTGCTTTCTGCGTAAATGAAGAATAAAAACTGCGAAAAAATACACTTTTCGATAGTAAAAGCTTATAATTATTTGCATAACTGGTGGAGAATGTCTAAATTGTGTGACAGAAACAAGAAAATCCCTATCCGCTATGGACTCACATATTCAATTTTATCAGCTGGAACCCGATGCTGCAGCCCGCATCCTGGAGCGCATTGCAGCGTTTAATACAGGTCGGAGTGATGCCCAGGGAACGTATGCCATCAGTGTGGCTACAGCTTATCGGTCTTATTATGCATTGTGGCGTCTTTTTCCCGGTGAGGGACAGCCGCTCTTTGTCCGTACACTTGGAATTACTTTCGAAGGAGCTGTAGACCGTGCATTTGACTTGCTGCAGAATTGCAATACGCTTCTCGAGGTTAAGGACAACAGCTATTTTGAAGCTTGTTACGGACAGATGGATGATATCATGCCCTTTGGACGTTATCGGGGGAAGCGGATGGCGGAGATTTATTATGTGGACCCTGCGTATATGTTGTGGCTGGCCAATAAGTTCGAACCTCACAACCGTATTTATTATAAAGTACAGGAATTGGCAAGGCAGTTTGCCCAAGTTCATTTTGAGCTGACTGTCCAAAAACGAAATATCTCGTCTGTCAGTCATTTTGTAGGTAGTCCGGGGGATAAGCTTAAAGGATTACAGCTTACCGTGCTTAATGTCCGCTTACAGGTAGATAATTACAAGCCCGATTTTTATGTAGACCAGAACGTGCTGGCTGCCGACAGGGACGGTAACCGCTTTGTGTTTCTAGTCAAAGCGGCTGCGGCCAGTCTTTCGCCTTACAGTCTGAGCAGCCGTAGTCGTGTCATTGCGGTCCGGCAGTCTCTTTCCCTCCGTTCTGCCAAGGTGATGGGACATTACGAAAGCAGGGGTGTGCGTTATACACGATTGGGGTACGTTAAGTTTAACGAGTGACTTTCTGGTTCAAATCAGCCAGTCCCATTTGTACGTAATCACGCTCCAGATCGGCTGGTTTTAGGATTGTTTCATCGTAATACAGCAGGTCTACGTCTGCTGTGATGATACCGACAGCTTTTCCTTCGGGGGTACGTCCCAGTGTTTTTTCGAGCGTTTTGAACTGTGCGGTAATAGCATCTGCAGGCATACAAGTAGTAAAGCAGCCTACCTGATTCAAGAAATCGGCAGCAGGACACATAGAGTGTGGCGTCGTCTGTCTGACGTCCGACCAGCGGATGTCGGGAAACATCTTTTCGAGTGCAGTACGCACCTTTTTCAGATTTTCAGCAGCATTGCAGTTTGAGCCTAATCCGACGGCACAATAGTGGCTATTTTGTATAAATGTTTTATTCATACTACAAAAGTATGAAAAAAAAATTGTATTTTTGCGAAGATAAAACTGTATAAATACCATGAAATTTATTGGAATTATTCCTGCAAGATATGCATCAACACGCTTTCCGGCCAAACCGTTGGCACTTTTGGGAGGCAAACCAGTCATACAACGAGTATACGAACAAGTAGCGGGCATCTTGGATGATGCCTGGGTAGCTACGGATGACGAACGCATCGAACAAGCGGTAAAGGCTTTTGGCGGTAAGGTCGTGATGACTTCTACGGCACACAAGAGTGGTACTGACCGCTGCTATGAAGCTTATACGAAAGTAGGACAGGGCTTCGATGTCGTTGTAAATATTCAGGGCGACGAGCCTTTTATCCAGCGTTCGCAACTGGAGGCTGTTAAGGCTTGTTTCGACGATGCTTCTACACAGATTGCTACTTTGGTAAAACCTTTCAGTGCTGATGATGCGTTTGAGGTGCTGGAAAATGCCAATTCGCCAAAGGTTGTAGTCAACAAGAATTTCCAGGCACTTTATTTCAGCCGCTCCATCATTCCTTATCAGCGTAATGCCGGCAAGCAAGACTGGCTGAAGGGACATACTTATTACAAGCACATCGGCTTGTATGCCTATCGTGCAGCTGTGTTGCAGGAAATCACTGCATTGCCACAGTCGTCTCTCGAACTGGCTGAATCGCTAGAACAGTTGCGCTGGCTGGAAAACGGTTATACCATCAAGGTCGGCCTCAGTGATGTTGAGACTATCGGAATCGACACTCCTCAGGATTTGGAGCGTGCGGAATTGTTTCTTAAAGAACATTACGGAGCAAAATGACGGCAGTACTCGACAGGACAAAGGCACCACAGAACAAGCCGATGGAACACTTTGCGATACCTGTTCCTGAACGAAGAATTCTGAATAATGGTACCCCTCTGAACATTCTCAGAGTAGGCTCGGAAGATGTGATACGTTTTGACATACTGGTACGTGGCGGTCAGTGGCAGCAGGAACTTCCGCTGCAGGCTATGTTTACCAATCGCATGTTGCGCGAAGGCACTGCCAGTTACACTTCGCAGCAGATTGCTTCGAAACTGGATTATTACGGAGCATGGCTCGACCTTTCTTCATCAGTCAACTATGGGTTTATTACCCTTTATTCGCTGGTGAAGTATTTCCCGCAGACGCTTGAAATCGTGGCGTCGATGGTTAAGGAACCGTTGTTTCCGGAGAAGGAGCTCGATGTTGTACGTAATGTCAATCGCCAGCAGTTTCTGGTTAATGCCGACCGTGTGGAAGTCCTTGCGCGCAAGGAACTGAACCGTTCGCTGTTTGGTACGGCACATCCTCTTGGTAAGTATGCTGCCCTGCAGGATTATGACACCATTACGGCTGCACACTTGCGCAATTTTTATACTACTTATTATTCCTCGGCCAACTGTACTCTTTACGTATCGGGAAAAGTTACCGATGATATTCTGCGCTGTGTAGAACAGCATTTCGGTCAGGAAAGTTGGGGTAGTCTTTCTTCTATTCCTGAAGACCGCAATTATGAAGCACAGACTATAGCTGACCGTCATGTCTTTATCGAACGTCCTGATGCGCTTCAAAGCTCTGTTAAAATGGGATGCTTCACACTGGACCGTTTGCATCCCGATTTTCTGAAGTTCAAGGTTTTGGTAACACTGTTCGGCGGATACTTTGGAAGCCGTCTCATGTCGAATATCCGCGAAGACAAGGGATATACGTATGGTATTGCTTCGGGTGTAGTTTCTTATCCCGGAACAGGTATGCTTATTGTTAGTACAGAGGCTGCCAATGAGTATGTGCGTCCGCTTATTGCAGAAGTCTATACGGAAATAGACCGTCTGCAGCAAGACCTTGTTCCGGCTGAAGAACTGGAGATGGTGAAAAACTATATGTTGGGCGATTTATGCCGTGCTTACGAAGGACCTTTGTCGGTTACTGAAGCGTGGATATTTACTCAGACAGCCGGCTTGCCCGACAGTTTCTACGACCAGTCCGTACAGGCCATCCGTACGGTAACTGCCGAAGAATTGCGTCGTCTGGCGCAGCTTTATTTCGATAAAGAACGTTTAATAGAGGTGGTTGCAGGTAAAAAAATGCTATAAAGCAGCAGGCAGAAAAATAATTCCATTAAATTTGGGACACAAAAAATATTGATTTAGGCGAATGAATTCTAGAAAATTATACTTGACATGTGGCCTGTTGGCCTTTACCGCAGTGCATGTATGGGCACAAATCAACATCGGCTTTTACAAATTCAAGGACGGTGCTGAGTATACCGGCGAACTGAAAGGTAAAAAGCCTAATGGCAAAGGAAAAACTCTTTTTAAAAACGGTGACGTGTATGAAGGGGAATACCTGAAAGGCAAACGCCAGGGTGAGGGTACCTATTTATATAAGGAAGGAGAAAAGTACGTTGGCGAGTGGTATCAGGACCAGCAGCATGGCAAGGGTACATATTATTTTATGAACAACAACCGCTACGAAGGTATGTGGTCGGAAGGTTTCCAGCAGGGAAAGGGTGTAATGTACTATTACAACGGTGACGTATACGACGGTGAATGGACCGAGAGCAAACGTAACGGTGAAGGTACTTACTCGTGGAAAGGAGGTGCCAGCTACACCGGTCAGTGGGTAAACGACTCGAAGACCGGCAAGGGCGTGATGATATGGGGCGACCAGTCTAAATACGATGGTGAATGGCAAAGCGACATGCGTCACGGGAAGGGCACTTTCTATTATACCAACGGCGACAAGTACGTAGGCGATTGGAGTGAAGACGTACAGGATGGAAAAGGTATTTACTATTTTCAAAACGGCGAACGCTACGAAGGTGATTACGTAAACGGTGAACGGACTGGGCAAGGTATCTATGTCTATACCAATGGAGATAAGTATGTAGGTCAGTTCAGCAACGGAATGCAGCAGGGTGAAGGTACATTCACTTGGGCCAACGGTGCCGAATATACCGGCCATTGGAAACGTAACCAGCGCTCTGGAAAGGGACATTACAAATGGGCCAACGGAGACGAATACGAAGGTACATGGAAAAATAACATGGCCGATGGCGAAGGTGTCTTACGTACAGTCGACGGTTCAGTATATACCGGACAGTTTAAGAATGGTAGGGAAGACGGTAAGGGAGTGCTCATCAACAAAGATGGTGTCCGTTACGAAGGAACCTTTAAAGATGGCAAGAAGGACGGTGCTTTTGTAGAGACAGACAGTACCGGTAAGGTTATCCGTCGTGGTACATACAAGTTCGGTCATCTGGAACAATAATAACCAATCATGATTACAATCGATTTGGAACAACTTACCGGTCAGGTATGCAATCTGGCCAAAGAAACCGGTGAATTTATCCGCCAGGAGCGGAAGAAATTTCGCCGTGAACAAATAGAAAAGAAACATGCGCACGATTATGTATCGTACGTTGATAAAGAATCAGAAAAACGGATTGTAGCAACACTTTCTCAACTTCTTCCCGAAGCTGGCTTTATTGCCGAGGAAGGTTCGGGAAGTTTGACTGATGAAAGCCTTTATTGGGTAGTGGACCCATTGGATGGAACGACAAATTTCATCCACGACAATCCTCCTTATTGTATCAGCATCGCTTTACGCAGCCGGCAGGAAATTCTGTTGGGCGTGGTATACGAAATTTGCCGTGATGAGTGCTACTGGACATGGAAAGGAGTCGCATCATACCTGAACGGAAATCCGATAACCGTATCCTCGGTAGCCGAATGTGCAGATGCTTTCATTGCATTGGGCTTCCCTTATGATTCAACCCGCTACAGGCCTGTGGCAACTCATCTGGTAGAAAGTTTGTATGGTCATGTAGGCGGCTTACGTCTGCAAGGTGCTGCAGCTGCCGAACTCTGCTATGTAGCAGCCGGACGTTTTGAAGGACGCATTGAAGCTTTTCTGGGGCCTTGGGACATTACTGCAGGAGCACTTATCCTGCAAAATGCAGGTGGCTGTCTGACAGACTTTAACGGTGGCGATAGCTGGGAGTCTGGACATGAGGTTGTAGCTTCGAACGGAAAAATACACAGCTTTCTTTTAAAGACCCTCCAAAATGCAAAATAATTACGTTTTTATTAGTTTAATAAAAATTAATTTCTTAAGTTTGTTGGGAGATAAGTCTTTCCCAGTCATGCCTTTGCGTCTGTAAGAGAATGTTTTTTGCAGTCTGGCATCCTGAAGTTGACTTTAATTTGCTTTGGAGATTTTAATTGTTTTATCTATAAAAAATAAATTCATTAGTTTACTATGGAAGAAACGTTGAATATTATAAAGAACGATCCATGGCTTGAACCGTTTGCAGAAGCCATCGAAGGTCGTCACTTGCATGCAATTGCCAAGGAAAAAGAACTGGTAGGCAAGAAATCCTTACCAGAATTTGCTAGTGGATACCTTTATTACGGATTGCATTTCGAAAGTCCTGAATGGGTATTCCGTGAATGGGCACCTAATGCTAAGGAAATTTATCTTATCGGTGATTTTTCTGACTGGAAACCGACAGCACGCTATAAACTGAAACGTCTGAGAGGTACCGATAACTGGGAAATTCGTCTTCCGAAAGATGCGTTGCATCATGGTAACCTTTACAAGATGCTGGTACGCTGGGATGGTGGCGAAGGTGAGAGAATTCCTGCATGGGCTACTCGTGTAGTGCAAGATGATCAGACCAAGATATTCAGCGCACAGGTATGGAATCCTGCAAAACCTTATAAATTCAAGAAGAAAGTATTCAACCCCAACGTAGGTCCGCTGATGATTTACGAATGCCACGTAGGTATGGCACAGGATGCCGAAAAGGTTGGTACTTATAACGAATTCCGCGAAAACGTATTGCCACGTATTGCAGCCGACGGTTACAACTGTATCCAGATTATGGCTATTCAGGAGCATCCTTATTATGGAAGCTTCGGCTATCATGTTTCAAGTTTCTTTGCCCCGTCATCTCGTTTTGGAACTCCTGATGAGCTTAAGGCTCTGATTGATGCTGCTCACCAGATGGGTCTTGCTGTGATTATGGATATTGTTCACTCACATGCCGTAAAGAATGAGGTAGAAGGTTTGGGAAATCTGGCCGGTGACCCTTGTCAGTATTTCTATCAGGGCGACCGTCGTGAACATCCGGCATGGGATTCATTGTGCTTCGATTACGGAAAGAACGAAGTATTGCACTTCCTGCTTTCTAACTGCCGCTATTGGCTCGAAGAATTCAAGTTCGATGGATTCCGCTTCGACGGTGTAACCTCTATGCTGTACTACAGCCACGGATTGGGAGAAGCTTTCTGCAATTATGGAGATTACTTTAACGGCCATCAGGACGATAACGCTATCTGTTACCTTACACTGGCCAACCGCCTTATCCATCAGTTGAATCCGCGCGCCATCACCATTGCCGAAGAAGTTTCCGGTATGCCGGGACTGGCTGCTCCGTTTGAAGACGGCGGTTATGGATTCGATTACCGTATGGCAATGAACATTCCTGATTACTGGATTAAGACTATCAAGGAAAAGAAAGACGAAGACTGGAAACCATCCAGCTTGTTCTGGGAAGTAACCAACCGTCGTAAGGACGAAAAGACAATCTCTTATGCCGAAAGCCACGACCAGGCACTGGTAGGCGACAAGACC
>CAJKDC010000027.1 GCA_905198575.1 uncultured Bacteroides sp.
TGGGTGCATCTGCTTTGATGCAGGGTCTTGCTGATGGTTACTTCGTATTGCCATACACTATCCAGAACTACTTGTCTGACCAGATTACAGTTCCACGCTTCTCTACAGATCTTCCTGAATTTGCAGAAGCAGAAAAAGCTGTACAGGCTAAGATTGACCACCTGATGAATATCAAGGGTAAGAAGTCTGTAGACTCAATCCACAAGGAATTGGGCCGCGTAATGTGGGAATATGTAGGTATGGGACGTACTGCAGAAGGCTTGAAAACAGGTCTTGTACGTCTGAAAGAAATCCGCAAGGAATTCGAAACAGAACTGTTCATCCCAGGTTCTAAAGAAGGTATGAACATCGAGCTTGACAAAGCATTCCGTTTGGATGACTTCATTACAATGGGTCAGCTGATTGCTTACGATGCATTGAACCGTGAAGAATCTTGTGGTGGTCACTTCCGCGAAGAACATCAGACAGAAGAAGGTGAAGCTAAGCGTGATGATGAAAACTTCTTCTATGTAGCTTGCTGGGAATACCAGGGAAGCGATGACAAGGCTCCGGTACTTTACAAAGAACCATTGGTTTACGAAGCAATTAAAGTACAGACTCGTAACTACAAGAGCTAATTGAGCTAATCTGAGACGAAGTAAAACAATTTAAAGAAAAGAAGTAAAATGGATAAAAATATATCATTTACGCTGAAAGTTTGGCGTCAGAACGGACCTAAGGAAAAAGGTCATTTCGATACATTCCAGATGAAAGACATTCCGGGTGATACTTCATTCCTCGAAATGCTCGATATCTTGAATGAAATGTTGATTGAAGAAGGTAAAGAACCTATAGTATTCGACCACGACTGCCGCGAAGGTATCTGCGGTATGTGCTCATTGTACATCAACGGACATCCTCACGGACCTGCAACAGGTGCTACTACTTGCCAGATCTATATGCGTCGTTTCAAAGATGGCGATACTATCACAGTTGAACCATGGCGTTCTGCAGGTTTCCCTGTAATCAAAGACTTGATGGTAGACCGTTCTGCATACGACAAGATTATGCAGGCTGGTGGTTTCGTTAGTGTACCTACTGGTGCTCCTCAGGATGCAAATGCAATCCTTATTCCTAAGACTGTTGCTGATGAAGCAATGGATGCTGCTACATGTATCGGTTGTGGTGCTTGTGTAGCTGCATGTAAGAACGGTTCTGCAATGCTTTTCGTTTCTGCTAAAGTTAGCCAGCTGAACCTTCTTCCTCAGGGTAAGCCAGAAGCTTTGCGCCGTGCTAAAGCTATGTTGTCTAAGATGGATGAACTTGGTTTCGGTAACTGTACTAACACACGTGCTTGTGAAGCAGAATGTCCGAAATGCGTTTCAATCAGCAATATCGCTCGTTTGAATCGTGACTTCATCAAAGCTAAACTGAAAGACTAATTCGTTTTAGTATAGATAATATGAAAAAAGCTGTGTCATTACGACACAGCTTTTTTTGTTCATGAGGTATGTAAAACAGACAAATGTGAATTGCATATTTATAAATAAAAAAGGGGCACCGCTGTGCCCCTTCTTTTCATTTTATACCTTCCATCGCGTGAAAGCTTTAAAACGAAAAGGGAATATAAAGAATAGAGAATAACAAATGTAGGAATATTTTTCTAATATATCGACACTTTGTCAGAAAAAGTTTACAGAATTATATTGCTTTTATTAAATCAGTTTGTACATCCCTCCAGCATATGCACGTATAATTCCTTTCATTTCCAACTCAAAAAGCAGGCTGGTCATACGGTTGATAGGGATATTGGTTACTACAATCAGGGTGTTAATCTGTAGACCATCAGGATGCTGTTGTAATTGCTGTATGATGGTTTCTTCCTCTAGAGTGAGGTCGACAAACAATTGGCGTTGGATTGCAGCAGGCTTTACCGGTACGGCATTCCAGTTCATGGCTTTCACCAGTCCTTCTGCATCAAGTAGCAGAGATGCCCGGTTATTCTGGATGAGATGGTTGCATCCGGCAGAATAGGGATCGCTTATCCGTCCAGGGAAAGCAAAGCATTCACGGTTATAACTTTCGGCGATGTCAGCTGTTATCAACGCTCCTCCTTTTTCGGCCGATTCCACAACGATAGTTGCATCGCACATACCTGCAACAATACGGTTCCGTTTGATGAAATTCTGCCGCTCGGGAGTGGTTCCGCTCATGAATTCTGTAAGCAGACCACCCTGTTCTATCATTTCTGCAGCTGTTTTGCGGTGCACAGCCGGGTAGATACGGTCCAAGCCGTGAGCCAGTACACCCACTGTAGGCAAGCCTTGCAGCAGAGAGGCCCGATGTGCCGCAATGTCGATACCATACGCCAGTCCGCTTACAATCAGTGTATCCGGCAGCAATTCTTTCAAGTCCTTGATAAAGCGCTCACAAATCTCCTTGCCGTAGTTTGTTGCATTGCGTGTGCCTACCAAGTTGACAACATGCAATCCGTTCAGGTCGGCATTACCTTTATAGAACAAAACCAGAGGGGCATCATCGCATTCGCGCAGACGCGATGGATAGTCCGTATCGTTTGCCGTTAGACAGACTATTTTGTTCTTGTCGGCAAAATTTAGTTCAGCCTCACATTGTCTCAGTATATCGGGACAATCCAATGCCTGCAACAGGCGGGGAGAGAGGCTGGGTATTTCTTTTTTCAGATTATTCCTGTTCTGGAACAAATAAGTTGCGTTGGGAACGCAACGCAGCAGCTGGTGGGCACCGATAATCCCCAGTCCCGGCAGACGTGTCAGCGCAAGCAAGTAGAGCAGTTCGTCATCTTTCATGGCTGCACATCAAGATAAGGAGCAAATTTCTGGTGAAGCAATTCACATTCTGCCAAGCGTCCGTTTACCAAGCATACAGTTTCTACAGTTGCTTTGATAACGACCTTTTCATCAGGCAGACGGTAAATATCCTGATAGAATACGTATTTGATGCCTTCTTTTTTCAACCACAATTTTGATACAAATTCATCACCACTTTTCAGCGGCGTCTTGAAAGCCATGCTCAGGCGTGCTACTACGGGGTCGATACCTTCTTGATGTAAATCTGCAAAGCTGATTCCGGCCGAGAGCAGAAACTCATGGCGTGTGTGTTCGATATAATGCTGGTAATTGGCATTGTTTACTATTCCCTGCAAGTCGCATTCGTAATCGCGTACTTTCATGGGGAGCTCGAAAATATATTTTCCCATACTTGTTTTATTAATCAGATTGAAACAAAGATAATCATTAATTTGCAATTTTTGGCGGAAGCCTAGGAATAAAACCCGTTGCAGTATCGGCAGAAAACCATCTTTTTATGTAAATTTGTGTCCAGAATTAAAATTGAATATTAACTTTTATACAATTGTACTATGATTAACCGTTTCGTATTGAATGAAGTTTCTTACTTCGGACCGGGTGCACGTGAAGTTCTTCCACAGGAAGTTAAACGTTTGGGATTGACAAAAGCTTTTGTGGCTACAGATAAGGATTTGCTGAAGTTCGGTGTAGCTCAGAAAGTGTTGGATGTACTTGAAAAAGCAGGAATTCCGTACGAAGTTTTCAGTGAAATTAAACCGAATCCTACCGTATCAAACGTAAAAGCCGGTGTAGCTGCTTTTGCTGCTTCGGGAGCCGACTTTATTCTGGCTATCGGTGGTGGTTCTTCTATCGATACTTCTAAGGCGATTGGTATCATTACCAATAATCCTGAATTTTCGGATGTAGTTTCGCTCGAAGGTGTAGCTCCTACCCGTAAAAAATCAGTGCCCATCATCGCACTGCCTACTACTGCAGGTACTGCTGCCGAAGTTACCATCAACTACGTAATTACCGATGAGGAAAACCAGAAGAAAATGGTATGTGTGGACCCGAACGATATTCCGGCCATTGCCATTGTCGACGCTGAACTGATGTACACCTTGCCTAAGAGTCTAACTGCTGCTACAGGTCTGGATGCGCTGACACATGCCATCGAAGGCTTGATTACTAAAGGAGCATGGGAAATGAGCGATATGTTCGAAATCAAAGCTATCGAAATGATTGCCCGTCACCTGGAAACAGCCGTATTCGAACCAACTAACGCAGAAGCCCGCAACGGTATGGCTGTAGCTCAGTACATTGCCGGTATGGCATTCTCTAACGTAGGTTTGGGTGCTGTTCACGGTATGGCACATCCACTGGGAGCTATTTTCGATATTCCTCACGGTGTAGCAAATGCATTGTTGCTTCCTATCGTAATGGAATTCAACGCTCCGGCTGCATTGGATAAATATGCAGATATTGCCAAGGCTATGGGTGCATACAAGGAAGGTATGAGCCGTGAAGAAGCTGCCAAGGCTGCTGTAGATGCTGTCAAAGCTTTGTCTATAAAAGTGGGTATTCCACAGCATTTGTCAGAGTTGGGTATCAAGGAAGAAGATTTGCCACGTCTGGCTGCTTCGGCTATTGCCGATGTTTGTACACCGGGCAATCCGCGTGAAATCACCGAAGAAATGATTCTTGAACTTTACAAGAAAGCTTTCTAAACTTAGATATATTTTGATTTATAGAAGCGAGAGGAGTCTTACAGTGGCCCCTCTCGTTTTTTTATCGGTAGCGTTGAAGTTTATCATTTAAATGATACATGTGCCTCATTCAAATAAAAAACGTTCGTCTTTACTGTAATCAGCTTACACCATATAAATGATAAAAGAACTGACTACCGTTTGCTTGAAAAATCTATTTGGGAGAAGATTTGAGGAAGCAAAACCCGATACGGCAGTAGAGGCATTTCTTGACATCGCAATAATTCTTTTTCAGTTGGATAAGTGCCTGGCTGTCTGCTGCATGTTGCGGAGTGATACCGCAATTCTTCCACATGCGGATGATATAATTATCCTCGGCAGGAAGTTCCTCCAGGAATTTTCCGGCACGAAGACACAAACCATCGTTTTTCTTGTGTTTGCCGTAAGCATACAGGTAGCTCACTACCGTGTTGATAATAAGCAGGTTGATGCTCTTGGAGGTTAAGGTTTTGGGACGTGATTCTGATGTTATACCGAAGTGGTAGTGTGTACGCCAGTAATCGGAGGTACCGCCCTTCAGCAGATTGCAGAGCTGCTTCAGACTATCGGTCTCCATGATTTGTGAGAAAAACCCTTGCGAGCGATGATACAGACACGCCAGTTGGGCAATGCGGATATGCGGAAAATTATTGGGACGCATGCGCAGATAGTTCCAGTTGACGGCCGGCGCCTGAGGGAGCTGAAACTTATGTTGCAGATAGTGGTATTCCTGCTGAAGCTGGCGTGTATACTCATCTGTAGCGTCTATGTCTAAAAGTCCGGCCTGACCGAAGAAAAAAGCTTCTATCTGCAAAAGACTGTCGCGGTGCTTGTCGATAGCACGCAGGGGCAGTGAGCGTGCCCACCGTTCGAAGGCATCTCCGTTCACGCCAAAGCCGAAATTACGTGCCAGCGTGATGAAAAAGGCATCTTCCCAGTGCTGACCGCTCTGTGCCAGATGGGTGAATACCTGATTGGTTTTCTGCTCGAACCGCTCTATTTGCAACGTATTGAGCCAACTGTGCAACTGCAGTTTCGGAAGGCGGGAAATGGTTTCGAAACAGGCCGGATAGCGGTCGGTGGAAAGTAACTGCTGATAATTCTGTATCAGCGAGTCGGGGCAACTGAATTGCATTTGAGGAATCAGCTCGCCATTAGTACGTCGTATATCAGTATCGATTTCCGTAGCCAGATGGAGGATAACACTGTCGTATGCAGGATTGGTGTCGTGGTGATGCCGGTACCAGTCGGACGAGCAGCGGTGTATTTCAATGTTCCCTGCCCAAAGAATACCGTCAACTTTAAGTTTAGCATTGAAAAAGTCGGGACCGGCATTTGCATTCTGAAGTCCGGGGTCTATAACTTCCACCTGTTGTCCAGTTGTTGTTTGCAGCGGATGCAGTGGCAGGATTTTGTGTTTCCATGCATAGTGTAGCAGTTGTTCCATGTTAACGAGCTGTAAATGTTTCTCAAATGTAAGACTTTCTATCGAAAAATAGTATCTTTGTAGGGATAATTTTAAGATATATGTCAATATGAAAATAGCTTTGATAGGATATGGCAAAATGGGCCATGAGATAGAGAAAATAGCAAAACAGCGTGGACACGAGATAGTAGCAATCATTGATGTAGATAACCGTCAGGACTTTGCTTCGGAAGCATTCCGTTCGGCCGATGTGGCAATCGAGTTTACAGCACCTTCTGTGGCATACGGTAATTGTTTGGAAGCTTTCAAGAACGGTGTGAAGGTTGTTTCCGGAAGTACCGGATGGATGGGCGAACACGGTGAGGAGATGCGCCGTCTGTGCCGTGAAGAGGGAAAGACCTTGTTCTGGTCGTCTAACTTCAGCTTAGGAGTTGCTATCTTCTCCGCTGTAAACAAATACCTGGCCCGTATTATGGATAATTTCCCTAACTATGAGGTTTCTATGGTAGAAACTCATCATGTACACAAACTGGATGCACCCAGTGGTACTGCCATCACTTTGGCAGAAGGAATTTTGGAAAACCTGTCGCGCAAGGATAAGTGGGTAATGGGTACCCTGACAGCTCCTGACGGAACCGTGAGCGGAACTACAGAATGTGCCGAAAATGAATTGCCCGTAAGTGCTATCCGCGAAGGCGAAGTCCCGGGTATACACACCATTACATACGAATCGGAGGCCGATTCCATCGTAATTACGCACGATGCCAAGAACCGTAAGGGATTTGCACTGGGTGCTGTACTGGCAGCCGAATATACCGCTGCGCACGAAGGTTTCCTGGGCATGAACGATTTGTTTCAGTTTTAACGGACAGCTATGAAAATTCAGGCTTCTAAAAAACAGTGGATAAAGTTTGGTGTAGTACTGGCGCTTTATCTGGCTTTTATTATCTGGCTGCAGAGCTGGCTGGGTATAGTGGTCATTCCGTTTATTTTTGATGCATACATTACGAAACTGATTCCGTGGACGTGGTGGAAGAATTCGGAAAACGGAATGGTGAAGAGTGTGATGAGCTGGGTAGATGCCATTGTGTTTGCACTGGTGGCAGTTTACTTCGTCAATCTGTATTTCTTTCAGAATTACGTCATCCCGTCTTCCTCATTGGAGAAATCACTGCTGGTGGGCGACTATCTGTTCGTCAGCAAGATGAGTTATGGCCCTCGTGTGCCGCAAACACCGTTGCACATGCCGCTTACACAGCATACATTGCCGGTGTTTAACTGTAAATCGTATGCCGAATGGTTACAGTGGGACTATAAGCGCGTGGAAGGTACAGGAGAGGTAAAACTGAATGATATCGTAGTATTTAACTTTCCGGCAGGTGATACCGTGGCAACCAAGGTTCCTGCAGAGGATTTGTACCGTTTGAGCTATCAGGCCGGACAGCAACTTTCCAAACCGGTAGATTTTTCGAAACTGACAGTTGAGCAGGAACGCCAGGTGTTTGATTTCTATTATCAGGCCGGACGTAAATATATCAACGAGCATCCCGAAACGTATGGCGAAATTGTGGAACGACCGGTAGACCGCCGAGAGAATTACGTAAAACGTTGTGTGGGTATGCCTGGACAGACGCTGGAGATTAAGGACCGCATTGTTTATTTGGACGGACAGCCCAATAAGGAGCCAGATGAAGTGCAATACAGATACCTGGTCTATACCAACGGTATGCTGCCGCTTGATTTCTGTCACGAATGGGGTATCAGCCAGGAAGATTTGATGATGTATTATGCACAAGAGTCGGTATACAACATGCCACTTACTGCCAAGGCAAAGGCTGCTTTGCTGGGACGCAAGGATTTGGTGAAGCGTATAGAAAACGTTCCGGAGGAAAATGCCGGCGGACTGTATCCGATGAACAAGATTACGGGGTGGACACTCGATAACTATGGTCCGGTATGGATTCCAAAGAAAGGAGCTACCGTAGACCTTACACTGGATAATCTGCCGTTGTACGAGCGTCCTATCCATGCATACGAAGGAAATGCACTGGAGGTAAAGGACGGTAAGATTTTTATCAACGGCGTGGAAACTACCCAGTATACATTCAAGATGGATTATTACTGGATGATGGGCGACAACCGTCACAATTCGGCCGATTCCCGTTTTTGGGGATTTGTTCCAGAAGACCATGTAGTGGGTAAGCCTATCTTCATCTGGCTTTCACTGGACCAAGACCGGGGATGGCTGGATGGAAAAATCCGATGGGAGCGTTTGTTTAAGTTTGTGGACAGCATAAAATAAGGCTCATTATTTGTTGAAGTCGGGAAATCTCTGGAAAGCTATGGCTGCCGCAGTGCTGGTAGTAGTGCTGGGCAGGACGTTTGGCTTCACTTCGTGCACCATCCCTTCGTCAGGCATGGAGAATTGCCTTTATCAGGGCGAAAGGGTACTGGTGAACAAGTGGAGCTATGGCTTGCGTCTGCCTTTCCCTTCGCTATTAGGATATAAAAGATTACTTCCTGAACGGGTAAAGCGGGGAGATGTAGTACTCTTCAACAATCCGGGCAGTGCGGTTAAAGTGCCCAGACTGGAGCAGCGCGATATTTTTATCAGCCGTTGTGGCGGAGGGCCGGGGGATACTTTGATGCTGAACCGCGAGATGTGGCCCACCAACGAGCCTGTATTGAGTCCGGACAGTAAGGCGCTGTATGCTTATGCCTCGGCGCAGGATGAGCTGGTATCGGCTGTAATGCAGTCTTTGGGACTGAACAATGAGCTGGTAGGCTATACAGAGAAAGGGGAGTATATCCGCAGTTTCAGTGCATACGAAAATTATCTGTTGCAACAGAAGTTGGAAGGACGGGTAAATGTGTATCCTTTGTATACGACTCAAGGTGGGAAAAGTCTGCCTTTCGTAGTTCCGGCTAAAGGAATGAGGGTGAATGTATATCCGTGGAATGCAACGTTGCTGTGCAACACGATTGTGCAGCATGAGGGGAAGCGTGCAGAAGTGAAAAACGACTCGCTTTTTGTGGAAGGAAAGTTTGCTCCTGCGTATACTTTCTCTAAAGATTATTATTGGATGGTATCCAACGATCCGGTAAATTTATCCGATTCGCGTCTGTTTGGCTTTGTTCCCGAAGACCATCTTATAGGAAAAGCAACACGAATCTGGTTTTCTTTTAAATGGGACCGTATCTTCAGAAAGGTCCAGTAAATAAGTACTATAATATGGAAAAAACTGTTTTACTCAGTTCTGCCTATCTTCCTCCTGTATCGTATTTTTCGAAACTGTATGCGTACGAGAAGGTGTGTGTAGAGCGCTTTGATCATTATATGAAGCAATCGTACCGCAACCGCTGTGTGATTGCGTCGGCGGCAGGCCCTTTGTCGTTGACAATTCCGACGGAGAAAAGTGAGGACCCTAAGTGTCTGATGAAGGATGTCCGTATATCCGATCACGGTAATTGGAGACATGTACACTGGAATGCGTTTGTGGCAGCTTATAAGCAAAGTCCTTTTTTCGATTATTACGCAGACGAGTTTCATGAATTCTTTGAGAAAAGGTATTCATTCCTGTTCGATTTCAACACTGAATTGTGCAACTGGCTATGCGAACAGCTGGATATGCATCCGGTTGTGACATGGAGCGACGATTTTATCGTAGATACTGCAGGAATGGATGATTTCAGAGAGCAGATTCATCCCAAGAAGCGTTTGCAGACGGAAGATGCATCGTTTAAGGCTGTGCCTTATTATCAGGTATTTCAGGAAAAGCAAGGTTTCCAGGCTGATTTAAGTGTGGCAGACTTGCTGTTTAATATGGGGCCAGAAGGGTTATTGGTATTGAGAGATAGTATATTGCGCTAAGTATTGAAGCTGTGGCGGATAGATAAAAAATAAGCAGGTGTATCTTTTGTAGAACGAAGATACACCTGCTTGTTTTATTTATGGTGGGTTATTTACATCGGTACGATGGTGAATCCCCACTTGTATTTCTTATTGGCAGGAATCAGATACTGTGGGTCTGGAATTGCACCCCAGCTGTCGTAACCGCCTACACCCATCTGTTTCATGTCTACACATACTTCAACGAAGTTACGCGGACGGATGTCGTTGATGTGGGTATGACGTGGTTTGATGTTACGGGCTGTCTCAACATCATGTTCCAATTCTTTTGCATTGCGGTTGGTCCACTGATAATCTCTGTGAGTAGCTTCTTCGCCATCGAAATCTTCTATAGAGTTGCGTAAAGCATTAAATCCAATGGTATTGTCGGCATAAATGGTCAATCCCTTACCACCTTTCTTGCTCAGTGTGAGCCAGCGGGTGTCGGTGTGGTGTCCGTTTTCCTGCGGACGTATGTATGGGAAATACATATTGTCGGCAGTGTTTTTATAAAGTCCTACAAAAGTACCGGCATTACGGTCGATGTAGTTTTCCTCAGGACCACGTCCAAAGTAAGTAACCTGATTCATTTCGGCCGGCAGACGGAAGCGTACACCAATACGTGGAACAACCAGTTTGGATGACTGTTTGCGGATAGCATCGTTTCCAGGTGTGAAGGTTGCCATCAGCGTAGCTTCAGAAATTTCGGTCTTATTGGCTTCCATATCGGTAGATGTGAAGATATAGTCAGCTTTCACAACTCCAGAAGGATGAATACGGTAAGTAGCGATATAAAGGTTACCGGCTGCCAGCAGATAATTGGCAGTCAGAACAACGTCTTTGCCATCCATTTTAGCATTGGCATCTACCACTTTGAAGTTCTTGCTTGACTCTTTCCAGATTTGCAGGCGTTTAGGTTCCTGACTACCATAATCATTATCATTAGGAGAACGCCAGAAGTTAGGCTGGATACCGAATCCGTCGGCAAAGTATTCTGTATTACCTATTTTATAAGAAGTAACAAGTCCGTTCTGCTTGTTGAATACGAAAGTAACTTTTGATGATGATACGGTGATAACTCCGTTTTCATCGCTGCATTTCAAAGCCGGACCATTGGTAGCGTAGCTGCGTTCGAGTGAAGTAACAGGCAACTGGAACTGTTCGCGGGCAATGATATGACCGACGGGAACAAGTGGTTCTGGTTCTACAGTACTTACTTCGAATTCAACGAAATATTCTGTTCCTGTTTTAGGTTTCAGACCATCTACATTGACTGACAGTTCTTTTGAATCCTGTGGATTAATATCCAAAGAAACTTTATTGCGACGGATAACTTTATTGTTTTCCTTCACAACATAGCTGATCATGTATTTTTTCAGGTTTGTGAAATAGAAACGGTTTTTTACCAGGAATTTTCCGGCTTCCAAATCAGTTGCTTCGAAAGCTACATTCTGGTGAACGTATTTCACTTCACTCATGGCAGGATGAGGCATGCGGTTAGGGCTTACCAGACCGTTGCAGCAGAAGTTACCGTCGCTTGGCATGTTTTTACCGAAGTCGCCGCCATATGCCCAGAACGGACAACCGTTTTCGTCCTTTGTAAGGATACCTTGGTCTACCCAGTCCCAAATGTAACCACCTTGCAGGTTAGGATATTTGTAGATTGCTTTCCACTGGTCCCAAAGGCTACCGGTAGAGTTACCCATGGCATGTGCATATTCTGATGGTGCTACAGGACGGTCGCTACCTTGTCTTCCGATAGATTCGAGCCATTTTGCACTAGGATATTGAGGAACATACATATCTGAGTTCCATTCCCACTGTGCACGTTCATAGTTTACAGGGCGTTGCATGATATCTTTATCAGCTTCTTTTACCCACAAATAAGTCTGATAGAAGTTGTAACCGTTTCCTGCTTCATTTCCGAGTGACCAGAAAGTAACGCTAGGATAGTTCTTGTTGCGTTCGAACATGTTCTTGGTACGATACATGTGTGCGTCCAGCCATTCAGGATTATTTCCCAAAGTACCACCTTTACGCAGGTCGTAGTGCATACCATGGCTTTCGATATTGGCTTCATCGTAAACATAAAGTCCGTATTCATCGCAAAGTTCGTAGAAACGGCGGTCTTGCGGGTAGTGGCACAGACGTACTGTATTCAGGTTATTCTGTTTCATGAGTTCCAGGTCCTTACGCATCAGTTCTTCGGTTACGTAATGGCCTGTGTGTTCGTTATGCTCGTGGATATTGACACCTTTCAGCTTGAGCGGCTGGCCATTGATGAGCAGTACTACGTAGTTCTTGCCGTTTTCGGCTTTTTGGTCTATCTCTTTGATTTCAATACGGCGGAAACCTACGTTGAATGGGACAATTTCGTTAATTTTGCCATTCTCCTTTACTGTCATGAGCAGTTTGTATAGATTAGGAGCCTCTGAAGTCCAAGTCTTTACTTGTGGCAGTTCTTTGCTGAAAGAAAGTGTACTTATTTTATTGGCTGGTACGCTGATTTGCTGATTCTCTGTTGCAACGGTTTTTCCGTTTTTATCGACCAGCTCATAGCTGATATCAAGGTTTGATGTAGCCGAGCGATGGTTCTTCAAATCGATAGCCAGACGGAAAATACCGTTTTTGTAACTGTCGTCCAAGGTAGAAGTAACACGGAAATCGTTAATGGCTGCCTTAGGCTGAGCATACAAGAATACATCTCTTTCTATACCGCTCAGGCGCCAGAAGTCCTGACACTCGAGGAATGAACCGGTACTCCATCGGAATATTTTTAGAGTTAAAGTGTTGTTTCCTGCCTGGAGATAATCGTTGATAAGGTATTCTGCTGGGTTTTTAGAGTCTTCGTTGTAACCAACTTCCTTTCCGTTGATGTAGACATAGCATCCAGACTTTGCACCGGCAATGTGCAGATAGATATCGCGCCCGTCCCAGTCGGCAGGAATGGAAATGTCACGACGGTAAACTCCTACAGGAATCTCAGCAGGCAAGAGTGGAGGCTGCGGGTTGGTTGGGTGGAATTCGTAACAGTGATTGGTGTAAATAGCTGTTCCAAATCCCTGAACTTCCCAGTTTCCAGGAACCTTGATGTCTTTCCATTCAGACATGTCGGCTGTAGGACTCGTAATGTTTTCTGGCAATTGCAGATGAGAATCTGTGTAATAGAACTTCCAGGTACCGTTCAGTAACTTGTAGTAAGGACAGTTTTCGTATTTACCGGTTAAAGCCTGACTACGGTCATTATAGGTCATGAATGACGTACGTGGTTCTTCTCTGTTTACAGAAACTACATGCTGGTCTTTCCAATATGGAAGTGATTCACCGGCTCCTGATGCGGTTGCCGGCAAAGTTACCAATAGGGCAGAACCTGCTAATGTGGAGAAAAATTTTCTTGAAAATCTTTTAGGTCTTGTTTTCATAGACGGTATATTAGATATTTTAATGAATATACTTGCAAAGTTAGTATTTTGTTGCTATTAATCTGTATTTTGTGTAAAAAAATGGATGAATTTGTGCCACTATGGAATAAAATTGTATTTTTGCATGTATTTCTAGACTTAAATGTAAAAATATGAACAATTTACCACCAGTAACGAAGAATTTACTGATTATTAATGTGTTGTGCTTTATGGGAGCCTTGGTAGCAGAGCGCTATCATATAAACCTGAATGATTATTTGGGATTGCATTTTTTCTTGGCTTCCGATTTCAATCCGGCACAGCTGATTACTTATATGTTTATGCATGCCAATTTCCAGCATATCTTTTTCAATATGTTTGCAGTCTGGATGTTTGGACCGCTTTTGGAAAATGTATGGGGATCGAAACGATTTTTGTTTTATTACGTGCTCTGCGGTATTGGTGCAGGTTTGACACAGGAAGTAGTGCAGTATGCTGAATATGTAATGACTTGGTCGAATTATGCAAGTGTGGATACAGGTACTGGTATTATTCCGATGGAACAATTCCTGAATTATCTTACTACTGTGGGCGCTTCGGGAGCTGTTTATGCTATTTTGCTGGCTTTTGGTATGCTGTTTCCTAATAACCAGATGTTTGTATTCCCAATACCGTTCCCTATCCGTGCTAAATATTTTGTGATAGGATATGCTGCTCTCGAATTAATTTTAGGAACATTCAGTAATGACGGAATAGCTCATTTTGCTCATTTGGGTGGAATGCTGTTCGGATTTGTATTAATTATCTATTGGAGGCGTAAAAATGACAGCGGCAGGATTTCTTTCTGATTTGAAACGTCGTTTTGACCAAGGAGATATGACATTGAAATTTATTTATTTCAATGTCGGGGTTTTTGTATTAACTTCGTTTTTAGGAATTGTCTTGACATTATTCAAGATTTCTACAGATAGCTGGGGAAATCTGTTGGCTTTACCTGCCGACTTGATAAGATTGTTGCATCAGCCTTGGGGAATTCTGACTTATATGTTTATGCATGCAGGATTGCTTCATTTGCTGTTTAATATGCTGTGGTTATATTGGTTTGGACAGTTGTTTTTGTATTTCTATTCGTCCAGACATTTGCGTGGCTTATATTTCTTAGGAGGAATATTGGGAGGGGTTTGCTATATATTGGCTTATCATCTGTTCCCTTATTTTGAATCAGCAATACCTTATTCTTATTTGGTTGGAGCATCGGCTTCTGTTTTAGCAATAGTGGTAGCTACCGCTGTCAGAGAGCCGGATTACAGGGTGCAGTTTATGTTTATTGGTGCTGTAAGACTAAAGTATGTGGCCCTTTTTATGGTAATTTCGGATTTACTGCTGATGACTTCGGAAAATGCAGGTGGACACATCGCACACTTGGGAGGTGCTTTGGCCGGCTTTTGGTTTGCAGTAAGTCTGCGTAAAGGAAGTGATTTGACAGCTTGGATAAATTGGATAATTGATAAACTGACTGGATGGCTGTCCTTTGGAAATAGAAAACCTAAGAAACCGAAAATGAAGGTTCATTATGGAACGGGTACACGTCAGCAGGATTATGATTTTAATGCCCGAAAAAAAGAGCAGAGCGAAAAGGTGGACCGGATTCTGGAAAAATTGCGAAGGTCCGGTTACGATAGTTTGACTGCAGACGAAAAGAAAAGTCTGTTTGATGCAAGTAAAAAGTAAGGATATGAGAGGTATTAGTAGGTTTTTAGGGATAATGCTGTTGTTGGTAAATTTGGTGTTTGCTGGTTTGCTTGTTTTGTCGGGCTATAGTTCGTATATTCATCCAGTATCGCATCCATATCTGGCAGCTACAGGATTGGCTTTCCCGTTTTTCTTAATTGTAAATGTAGCTTTCCTGTTGTTCTGGATAATGGTATATCGCAAATATGCGCTTTTATCATTGCTGGTTTTACTGGTATGCTATAAACCTATTCATATTTATTTTCCGCTGAATCAACCGAAAACGTCAGAAAAGGAGACATTGAAGATATTGAGTTACAATACACTTTCGCTGGCAGGCCATGCACCTCATGCTGGTGAAAAGAAGAATCCGGTGTTGGAATATATTCTTGGCTGTAAAGCGGATATTGTGTGTCTGCAGGAAGTGCAAGGTGGTGGAGAATTATCTTTAAATCGCATAAAGAAAGTTTTGAAATATCCTTATTCACACTTTCAGAAATTAGATGGGGGTAACGGATTGGCTTGCTATTCACGTTTTCCGATTATTTCTGCAAAAAGGATTGATTATGAAAGTGATAATAACGGCTCGGTTCTTTATCTGATAAAGATTGAAAACGATACGGTTGCTGTAATCAATAATCATTTGGAGTCGAACAAACTGACGATGGATGATAGAGAGCTTTATAGCGCTATGCTGAGATCTCCTAAAAAGAGCGACTTGAAAGGAAGCTCTAAAATGTTGGGAGGTAAAATAACCGAAGCAGGAGTGATTCGTGCCCGTCAGGCTGATGTGATTACGAAAGTAGTTAAGGAGCAGTTGCAAAAAGAAAGAAGTCTGGTTGTGTGTGGAGACTTTAACGATTCACCTTTGGCTTATCCGCATCGGGTTATCGGAGATGGGCTTAATGATGCTTTTGTAGAAGCAGGAAGTGGAATCGGGGTTTCGTATAATCGGAATTATTTCTATTTCCGTATTGACCATATATTGGTAAGTAAGGACTGGACAGTTACTGAGTGTGTAGTAGACCGTTCTACGAAAGCTTCTGATCACTATCCGGTGTGGTGTTGTATGTATAAAAAGTAATTTATTTATAGGTAAATATGAAAAAGATAGTAACAACATTAATTATGGGATGTATGTTAGGTGCTTGTGGTCAGCAAAAGGCAACGACCGATAATCCTTTTTTGACTGAGTTTAATACTCCTTATGGAACTCCTCCTTTCGATAAGATTAAGGTGGAACATTATGAACCTGCTTTTCTGGCGGGTATTGAACAGCAGAATAAGGAAATAAAAGCTATTGTAGAAAATACAGCAGAGCCTACTTTTGAGAATACAATTGTGGCACTGGATAACAGTGGTGAGATCCTGGCCCGTGTAAGCGGTGTGTTTTTTGCACTTACCGAAGCAGATACAAATGATGAGCTGGCTGCACTGGAAGCAAAGATTGCTCCGATGCTGTCTGAGCACAGTGATAACATTTATCTGAACCAGGACTTGTATAAGCGTGTGGCTGCTTTGCACGACCAGGAGAAAGCTGGTGAGTTGGAGCTTACTACCGAACAGCACTATTTACTGGATAAATATTATAAAGGATTTGTACGCTCGGGAGCTGCTTTGGATATGGAAAAGCAAAATAAGTTGCGCGAAATCAATAAACAGCTTTCTTCACTGACAATTACATTCAGTAACCATGTCTTGGCTGAAAACAATGCCTTTAAGCTTGTTGTAGATAAGGAAGAAGATTTGGCTGGTATGCCCGATTGGTTGAAAGCATCGGCTGCAGATGAAGCTAAGGCTGCTGGAATGGATGGAAAATGGCTCTTTACATTACAGGCTTCTAGCCGTTTGCCGTTGTTGCAGTATGCTGAAAATCGCAGTTTGCGTGAGAAAATGTACAAAGCTTACATTTCAATGGGCAATAACAACGATGCAAATGATAATAAAGAGGTCCTGAAGCAAGTTTTGACATTGCGTCTGGAAAAAGCGAAACTGTTAGGCTTTGATTGTTATTCTAACTTTGTTCTGGACGACTGCATGGCGAAAGACTCAAAGACAGTAATGGACTTCCTGCACAATTTGTGGGGATATTCAATCAAGAACGCGAAGTCGGAAGCTGCTGAACTGCAGAAGCTGATGGATAAAGAAGGTAAAGGCGAAAAACTGGAAGGATGGGACTGGTGGTTCTATGCTGAAAAATTGCGTCAGGAGAAATACAATCTGAATGAGGAAGAAATCAAACCTTATTTTAGTCTGGAAGATGTACGTAGCGGTTTATATTATGTCGTTAATAAGTTGTATGGAATCAACCTGACTCCGATTACTGATGTAACTGTATATAATCCAGATGTAACTGTTTATAAAGTTACAGATGCCGATGGCTCTTTCCTTGGTATATTCTATGCAGATTATTTCCCACGCGCTAGCAAGCGTAGCGGAGCATGGATGAGCAACTTCCGTGAACAGCAAGGTGAAGTTCGTCCTCTTATATATAATGTAGCAAGCTTTACTAAGCCTGTGGGTGATATGCCATCTTTGCTTACAATCGATGAAGCTCGTACGATGTTCCATGAGTTTGGTCATGCTTTGCATGGAATGTTGACCAAATGTAATTATAAAGGTGTATCAGGTACAGCCGTGGCACAAGACTTTGTGGAACTTCCTTCACAAATTATGGAACATTGGGCAGTAGAGCCGGAAGTTTTGAAGGTATATGCAAAACACTATAAGACTCGTGAGCCAATTTCAGACGAATTGATTGCAAAAATAGAAAATCAGGCTTTGTTTAATCAGGGATTTATGACAACTGAACTGTTAGCTGCAGCATTGCTTGATATGGAAATGCATAACCTGACTAGTACAGAAGGTTTGGATATTGCTGCATTCGAAAAGAAAGTAACCGATGAGCTGGGACTGATACCACAGATTGCTCCGCGTTACCGTTCTACCTATTTTAATCATATTATGGGCGGTTATGCTGCTGGTTACTATAGCTATTTGTGGGCAGAAGTACTGGATACAGATGCTTTCGAAGCCTTTAAAGAAAACGGATTGTTCGATCAGAAAACAGCCGGACTTTTCCGTGCCAATGTTCTGGAAAAGGGTGGTTCTGAAGACCCGATGACACTGTATAAAAATTTCAGAGGACAGGAACCAAGTATTGAACCTCTTCTGAAAGGCCGTGGACTGAAATAATTTTTTTGAATCAACAAAATCACATAAAGGGCTGCAAAATATAGATTTGCAGCCTTTTTTTATGTGTAAAGCGTTAAATATTTCGCAACCATCCTAGATGTAAGTGAAAAAAAAACTATATTTGCAACCTTGTATAAATACATGATATTTTAAGAATAAATAATAAATTAAATAAATTAAAAGTAACATGCAAAACAAAGGATTCGTAAAGGTTTTGGCTGTATTACTGACCCTTGTGTGTTTGTTCTATCTTTCTTTCTCTTTTGTGACCCGTTATCACATGGATAAGGCGGCACAGGATCCAAGAGGAGCGGCACACTATCTTGACTCAGTGCAAAATGAGAAAGTATGGTTGGGCAGCTATACGCTGAAACAGTGTCGTGAAATGGAAATCGGTCTGGGTCTGGACCTGAAAGGTGGTATGAACGTTATTCTGGAAGTATCTGTACCAGATGTGGTAAAGACGCTTGCTGATAACAAGACTGATGAGGCTTTTAACAAGGCTATAGCTCAGGCCGCTAAAGAACAGGTGACCAGTCAGGAAGATTTCATTACGCTTTTTGTAAGAGCTTATAAGAAAGAGGCTCCTCAAGGTAAACTGGCTGAACTGTTTGCAACACAGCAGCTGAAGGATAAGGTAAATACTCGCAGCACAGATGCCGAAGTAGAAAAAGTTCTTCGTGAAGAGGTTAAAGCTGCTGTAGACAATTCATATAATGTACTTCGTACACGTATCGACCGTTTTGGTGTAGCTCAGCCTAATATCCAGACTTTGGAAGGAAGCATGGGCCGTATCATGGTAGAATTGCCAGGTATCAAAGAACCGGAACGTGTAAGAAAATTGCTTCAGGGTTCTGCTAACCTTGAATTTTGGGAAACATTCGAAGCTAAAGAAATCGTTCCTTTCTTGATTTCTGCTGATCAGAAAGCTGCTTCATTGCTGGCTATGGAAGAAAAAACAGATACAGTTGTTGCACAGACAGAAACTGCTAATACTGTTTCTGCAAAGGATAGCTTGACTGCTGCTTTGAAAGGCGAACAGGTTGCTGAGTCTACCGACATGGAACAGTTGAAGAAACAGCATCCGCTGGCTGCTGTTCTGCAGATGAACCAGAGTGGAGTTGGCGCTATTGTTGGTTATGCAGACTATAAAGATACTGCTTCTGTAAACAATATTTTGGCTATGCCTGAAATTAAGAAGATGATGCCTCGTGACCTGAAACTGATGTGGGGTGTGAAAGCATCTGACTTTGATAAGACAGGCCGTATCTTTGAATTGTATGCTATCAAATCTACAGAGCGTAACGGACGTGCTCCATTGGAAGGTGATGTTATTACCGATGCCAAGGATGAATACGACCAGTTCAACAAGCCTTGCGTAAGTATGTCGATGAACACTGAAGGTGCTCGTCGTTGGGCTGTACTTACCAAACAGAACATCGGAAAAGAAATCGCTATCGTATTGGATGGTTATGTATACAGTGCTCCACGTGTAAATGGTGAAATTACTGGAGGTAACTCTCAGATTACAGGTAACTTTACTCCGGAGTTGACAAAAGACTTGGCTAACGTACTGAAGTCAGGTAAAATGCCTGCTCCTGCCCGTATCGTTCAGGAAGATATCGTAGGACCGTCACTGGGTCAGGAATCTATCAATCAGGGAATCATGTCTTTCATTGTAGCTCTGATTATTTTGATGACTTACATGTGTGCTATGTACGGTTTCATTTCGGGTATGATTGCTAACATGGCTTTGTTCATCAACTTCTTCTTTACATTAGGTATTCTTACTTCATTCCAGGCTGCGCTGACTATGTCTGGTATTGCGGGTATGGTACTTTCACTGGGTATGGCAGTGGATGCTAACGTATTGATTTACGAACGTACAAAAGAAGAGCTTCGTGCAGGCAAGGGAACTAAGCAAGCTTTGTCTGAAGGTTATGCAAATGCTTTCTCTGCTATCTTCGACTCTAACTTGACTTCTATCATTACAGGTATTATTCTGTTCTACTTTGGTACAGGTCCTATTCGTGGTTTTGCTACGACATTGATTATCGGTATCCTCTGCTCATTCTTTACAGCCGTGTTCCTGACTCGTCTGGTTTACGAACACTATATGGGTAAAGATAAGTGGTTGAATCTTACATTCACTACAGGTATTTCTAAGAATCTGATGCAGAATGTACACTATAACTTTATGGGCAAGATTAAACGTTCGTTCACTATTTGGGGAACAATCATTGTAATCTGTCTGATTTCGTTTGTTGTACGTGGCTTGTCTCAGAGTATCGACTTTACTGGTGGACGTAACTTTGTAGTTCAGTTCGAACAGAAAGTAGCTCCTGAAACTGTACGTAGCCTGCTCCAGCCAAAAGTGGGCGATGCAAACGTACAAGCTATTGCTTTGGGTACTGACGGTAAGACTGTACGTGTGACAACCAACTATCGTATTGAAGAAAACTCTTCTACTATCGATTCTGAAATTGAAGAATTCCTGTACGATGCACTGAAAGAAGGAAACTTGCTGGGTGAAGGTACTACATTGGAAATCTTTATCGACCGCGATAACCGTGCCGGAGGTTCTATCATCAGTTCACAGAAAGTAGGTCCAAGTATTGCTGACGATATCAAGACATCAGCTATCTGGTCAGTTGTATTTGCATTGATTGCTATCGGTCTTTATATTTTGATTCGTTTCCGTAATATTGCATTCAGTATCGGTGCAACTGTTGCGTTGGCTGTAGATACAGTACTGATTATCGGTGCTTACTCTCTGTGTCATGGCTGGATGCCATTCTCTTTGGAAATTGACCAGACCTTCATTGGTGCAATCCTGACAGCAATTGGTTACTCAATCAACGATAAGGTGGTAATCTTCGACCGTGTGCGTGAGTTCTTTGGTTTATACATCAAGCGCGACCGTGCACAGCTGTTCAACGATTCATTGAATACAACATTGTGCCGTACCATCAATACTTCATTGAGTACATTGATTGTGTTGCTCTGTATCTTCTTCCTGGGAGGTGACAGTATCCGTAGCTTTGCATTTGCAATGATTCTGGGTGTGGTAATTGGTACACTTTCTTCATTGTTTATTGCAGCTCCGGTTGCTTATCTGACAATGGGTAACAAAATGCCTGAACAAGATGCTAAAGCTTAAATATATCTGATGATATACTACAAAAAATGCCGTTTCTGGAAATTCCAGAGGCGGCATTTTTTTGTGGATGTTTTTTTAAAAGAACTCGTAGGGTGGTAAAAAAATACCTTGCCAATTGGACGTTGGCAAGGTAATATTATAAGTAATTGTTCGGATATGCTATAATTATTTTCCGAAGCGTTCCTTCAGTTTAGCCAGCATATCGCGTGTCATGCTGTCAAGGTCGTATTCCGGTTTCCATCCCCATTCCTCACGGGCACAAGTATCATCCAAAGAGTTAGGCCAAGAATCAGCAATAGCCTGACGGAGTGGGTCTACCTGATATTCCATTTCGAAAGAAGGAATGTATTCTTTAATCTTCTGGTAAATCATTTCCGGTTCGAAACTCATAGAAGCAATGTTGAAGGAGTTGCGATGTACGAATTTAGATGGGTCTGCTTCCATAATTTCTACACAGGCACGCAGAGCATCCGGCATGTACATCATATCCATATAAGTTCCTTTGCCGATAGGGCAGATGAATTTTTCTCCTTTAGCCGCAGAGTAGTAGATATCTACAGCGTAATCGGTTGTACCTCCTCCCGGAGGAGTAACGTAAGAAATCAATCCAGGGAATCGTACAGAACGGGTGTCTACACCAAAACGTGTAAAGTAGTAGTCGCTGAGCAATTCTCCAGAAACCTTAGTCACACCATACATGGTGCGAGGACGCTGGATAGTGTCTTGAGGAGTTTTGTCGGCTGGAGTACCAGGACCGAAAGAACCGATTGAGCTAGGTGTAAATACAGCACAGTTCTTTTCGCGAGCAACTTCCAGTACATTGAAAAGTCCGCCCAAGCCGATTTTCCATGCCAATTGAGGTTTGGCTTCGGCAACAGCTGATAAAAGGGCAGCCAAGTTATAAATAGTATCTACATGGTACTGGCTGGCAACATCAGCAATCTGTTGTGCATTCGTGATGTCGACGATGGCAGATGGACCAGATTCTTTCAAAATCCCTTTAGGTTCTGCACCTGGGATATAACCTGCCACTACATTGCCATCTTTATAAATTTCTCTTAATTTCATTGTGAGTTCTGAGCCAATCTGGCCCGTAGAACCGATGATCAGGATATTTTTCATCAGAAAAGATATTAATGTTTTCGAGTACAAAGATACGCATTAAAATGTTTTTTTAGGGGAAAAGCCTCTATTATTCAGGAAAAAATGTGACCTTTGCGTATAGAACCTTAAAATAAGAAATCATGTACGGAAAATTTAAAGAATTCCTGACTCAGGAATTGGCAAACATTGAGGCTGCAGGACTTTACAAAAAAGAACGAATTATAACTACTCCGCAGCGCGCAGATATTCAGGTGAACGCCGGTGAGCATGTTTTAAACTTTTGTGCAAACAATTATCTGGGACTCTCGGATAACAAACGCCTGATTGAGGCTGCAAAATCTGCTATGGATACACACGGCTACGGTATGTCTTCTGTTCGTTTTATTTGTGGAACTCAAGACCTTCACAAACAATTGGAAGCTGCTATTTCTGATTACTTCAAGACAGAAGATACTATTCTGTATGCAGCTTGTTTCGATGCCAACGGTGGTGTGTTCGAACCTTTGTTCACAGATGAAGATGCCATCATTTCGGATGCCTTGAATCATGCGTCAATTATTGATGGTGTGCGTTTGTGTAAGGCTAAACGCTATCGCTATGCCAATGCAGATATGGCCGAACTGGAACGTTGTCTGCAGGAAGCACAGGCTCAGCGTCACCGCATTATCGTAACAGATGGTGTATTTTCAATGGACGGTAACGTAGCTCCAATCGACAAAATCTGTGATTTGGCTGAAAAATACGATGCATTGGTTATGGTAGACGAATCTCACTCTGCCGGTGTAGTAGGTGCTACAGGTCATGGTGTTGCAGAACAGTTTAACGCATATGGCCGTATTGATATCTTTACAGGTACACTGGGTAAAGCATTTGGTGGTGCTATGGGTGGTTTTACTACTGGTAAGAAAGAAATCATCGATATGCTGCGTCAGCGCTCACGTCCATATTTGTTCTCTAACTCTGTAGCTCCGGCTATTGTAGGTGCAAGTTTGGAAATGTTCAAGATTCTGAAGGAAAGCAATGCTTTGCATGACAAGCTGATGGAAAATGTAACTTATTTCCGTGAAAAGATGTTGGCTGCAGGCTTTGACATTAAACCGACTCAGAGTGCCATTTGTGCAGTGATGTTGTACGATGCCAAACTGTCGCAGGATTTTGCTGCAAAAATGCAGGAAGAAGGTATTTATGTAACAGGTTTCTATTATCCGGTAGTACCGAAAGGTCAGGCACGTATCCGTGTTCAGTTGTCTGCAGGACACGAACGTGAACATTTGGACAAGGCTATTGCTGCCTTTATTAAAGTAGGAAAAGAACTGAATGTGATAAAATAAGAGATTATAGTGACTTCCGGTACGTTTTGAGCGTTTCATAAATGAGATGAACGTTTGTTATTGGTTTAATAAAGACTGGTCATTTCTGTCCGACAAGTTAGTCATTGAAATGATATGATAATAAGACAGCAATAAACTTACCGGAGCCTAATGAAGTTCAGTGAGGTACAAAAAAAGCGTCAAGGTTGAATCTTGGCGCTTTTTTTGTACCCCCGAGGGGAATCGAACCCCTATCTAAAGTTTAGGAAACTTCTATTCTATCCGTTGAACTACAAGGGCGATGTATTTACAAAGGTAATATATTTAGTTCATATTATTACAATATTAATGCATTATTTTTGTTTTATTTATTTTTTTGTAAATAAATGACGGAATATCTTGCTTTTTTGTTTTAACTTATGCAAATTTGCGACTATTGAATTTGTAAATTAAAATAGAAGATTATGGCAGAAGAGATGATAGTCAAAGAACTGGAAGATGTGGTGGTTCGGTTTTCTGGTGATTCCGGTGATGGCATGCAGCTTGCCGGAAACATGTTTTCGAATATTTCAGCAACGGAAGGGAATGACATCAGTACCTTTCCCGATTATCCGGCAGATATTCGTGCTCCGCAAGGTACATTAACCGGTGTTTCGGGCTTTCAGGTACATATCGGTTCGGGTAAAGTGTATACCCCGGGCGATAAGTGTGACGTCCTAGTAGCAATGAATCCGGCTGCCTTGAAAACACAATATAAATTTTGTAAGCCACAGGCTGTAATTATCATTGATACAGACTCTTTTACAAAGAAGGATTTGGAAAAAGCTAAATTTACGCTTGAGAACCCATTCTCGGAATTGGGTATAAAAAATGAAGTAGTAGAGGCAGCTATTACAACCATGTGTAAGGAGAGTCTGAAAGATAGCGGACTGGATAACAAATCTATTCTGAGAACCAAGAATATGTTTGCCTTGGGTCTGGTCTGCTGGCTTTTCCACCGCGATATTGCGATTGGTGAAAAGATTCTTCGTGAGAAATTTGCAAAGAAACCGGAGATAGCCGAAGCAAACGTAAAAGTACTTTATGACGGCTATCACTTTGGCGAGAATACACATGCATCGGTTTCTACTTCATATATAATTGAAAACAAGCACAAAAAAGAACCGGGAAGATACATGGATATCAACGGCAACAAAGCAACGGCTTATGGTCTGATTGCAGCAGCCGAAAAAGCAGGATTGCAATTGTATCTGGGATCTTATCCTATTACTCCTGCTACAGATATCCTGCATGAGTTGGCAAAACATAAGTCGCTTGGCGTAAAAACCGTTCAGTGTGAAGATGAAATTGCAGGCTGCGCCTCGGCTGTTGGAGCTGCTTTTGCAGGTGCGCTGGCTGTTACGACGACTTCCGGTCCGGGTGTTTGCCTGAAGAGCGAGGCTATGAACCTTGCTGTAATGACCGAACTTCCGCTGGTAATTATTGACGTACAGCGTGGCGGACCGTCTACGGGACTTCCTACAAAATCGGAACAGACAGATTTGCTGCAAGTACTGTATGGACGAAACGGAGAGAGTCCGATGCCGGTTATAGCAGCGACATCGCCTACCGACTGTTTTGATGCAGCTTACATGGCATGTAAGATTGCATTGGAGCACATGACTCCAGTGGTATTATTGACAGATGCTTATATTGCAAACGGCTCGGCTGCCTGGAAGTTGCCCGACCTGAATGCATATCCTGCAATATGCCCTCCATACGTTACACCAGATATGGCTACTACGTGGACTCCGTTCCAGCGTAATGAAGAAACAAAAGTACGTTATTGGGCAGTTCCCGGTACAGAAGGATTTATGCACCGCATCGGTGGACTGGAGAAGAGCAATGAAACGGGAGCTATTTCAACCGAACCGGAAAATCATGACTTGATGACCCGATTGAGAGCCGAAAAAATAGCCCGGATAGCAGACGGACTTCCAGAACTGGAAGTTGAAGGTTGTGCGGATGCTGACCTGCTGATTGTTGGTTTTGGCGGTACATACGGTCACTTGCACTCGGCTATGGACGAGCTGAACAAAGCAGGCAAGAAAGCAGCGTTGGCACACTTCCGTTTTATCAATCCGCTGCCGAAAAATACGGCTGCAGTATTGCGAAAATATAAAAAGATAGTTGTTGCAGAGCAGAATCTGGGACAGCTGGCAGGTTATTTAAGGATGAACATTGAGGGAATCCATTTATATCAGTTCAATCAGGTGAAAGGACAGCCTTTTGTCGTACAGGAACTGGTTGATGCATTTACAAAAATTATGGAGGAATAAACTATGAGCGAAACAAAATATACTGCAGCAGATTATAAGGCAGGCCAGCCGCGCTGGTGTCCGGGATGTGGCGACCATGCTTTTTTGAATTCTTTTCATAAAGCGTTGGCTGAACTGGGAGTGCCTCCTCATGAAATAGCGGTAATCTCGGGTATCGGTTGCTCTTCACGTTTACCGTATTATATGAATACTTACGGAATGCATACCATTCACGGCCGTGCAGCAGCCATAGCTACAGGTGCCAAAGTTGCTAATCCGAATATCACAATCTGGCAGATTTCGGGGGATGGAGATGGTTTGGCAATCGGTGGAAATCATTTTATTCATGCCATCCGCCGAAATATTGACATTAATATGATATTGCTGAATAACCGGATTTACGGATTGACGAAAGGACAGTATTCACCGACTTCAGTCCGTGGTTTCGTCAGCAAATCATCTCCTTATGGAACGGTTGAAGACCCTTTCCGTCCGGCTGAGCTTTGTTTTGGAGCGAGAGGACGCTTCTTTGCACGTTGTGTGGCAGTCGATGGCGGTCCGTCTGTAGAGGTATTGAAGGCTGCGGCACGTCATAAAGGTGCATCTGTAGTAGAGGTGCTGCAAAACTGTGTTATTTTTAACGATGGTACACACTCGGCAGTTGCCACTAAGGCCGACCGAATGAAAAATGCCATCTATCTGGAACATGGCAAGCCAATGCTTTTCGGAGAAAATAATGAACTGGGACTGATGCAGGAGGGATTCGGACTGAAAGTGGTCAAGCTGGGCGAAAACGGCATTACAGAGAAGGACATTCTGGTGCACGATGCACACTGTGAAGACCATACACTCCAATTGAAGCTGGCTTTGATGGAAGGTCCTGATTTCCCGATAGCTCTGGGCGTAATCCGGGATGTAGAGGCACCTACTTATGATGAGGCGGTAGAGGCACAGATACGCGAGGTGTCTGAGAAGAAAAAGTATCATAATTTTGCAGAATTACTGGAAACCAACGACACATGGGAAATTTAATCCCTTTCTGTTGATAAGGAAAACAAGAACCGGATAGAGGGAGGCCTGTATCCGGTTTTTTGTTTTCGTGTAAAAGCGTATTTTTGTATTGGATTATTTTTTAGACTTGATATAATATCAATAGTTCGTTAAAAATTAGCCCAGCCTA
>CAJKDC010000028.1 GCA_905198575.1 uncultured Bacteroides sp.
TGTTGCACCCATTCATGCCGTTCATCACCGAAGAGTTGTGGCAGCATATCTATGACCGCAAAGAAGGCGAAAGCATCATGACGCAGACTCTTCAGGCAGCCGGAAGCTTCGACGAAAATATTATTGCACAGTTTGAGGCTGTAAAAGAAGTTATCGGTGGTATCCGTACTATCCGCTTGCAGAAAAACATTGCTCAGAAAGAAGCACTGGCACTGGAAATCACAGGTGCTAGCCCTGTAGCTACTTTCCACGCTGTCATCAGCAAGTTATGTAACTTGAGCGCTATCAGCAATGTTGAAAGTAAGTCGGAAGGCGCTGCTGCCTTTATGGTTGGCACTACCGAGTATGCTGTACCTCTGGGCAACCTTATCAATGTAGAAGAAGAGTTGAAAAAACTGGAAGCCGACCTGAAATATCAGGAAGGATTCTTGCAGAGCGTACTGAAAAAGTTAAGCAATGAAAAGTTTGTAAGCAAGGCTCCTGCTAACGTTATTGAAATGGAACGTAAGAAACAGGCTGATGCTGAAACTAAAATTGCTGCTTTGAAAGAAAGTATTGCCGCACTGAAAAAATAAATAACCCGCTGACTGTTTAGCGATACTCCTTATATTAAATCCTTTCCGACTGTAGCTATCACAGTTGGAAAGGATTTTTTATTTTCCGAACCTGACTGAAATCTCTCTGACAAGAAAAATAAAAAACGTTTTATTTTTTATTTTGAACAAATGTTCATATCTTTGCAACATCAATAAAGAATATAACGAATGTCACCTCGTCCTAAAAACATACGCAAAATTAGCGAAGCACCTCTTTCTGTGGGACTTCGCCCTATAAAGTGCAAACGGTTTGAAACCATAGAACTTCACCTGGAAGAATATGAATCACTACGTCTGTGCGATTACGAAATGCTGACACAAGCCGAAGCTGCCAGCCAGATGCAGGTTTCTCGCCCTACACTTACACGCATCTATGCCAGTGCACGTCAGAAAATGGCCCGCGCTTTGGTAGAACAGGCAGCCATTGTTATCGAGGGAGGATCGGCTTACATGGAAGAACAATGGTATCGTTGTTCGGTATGTAACACAACCTTCAATAACATCAATCCCAGCATGAGGGAAGGACAAATCTGCTGTCCCGTGTGTAACAACCAACAGTTTATCACTTGCGACAATGAATTTATAAATGAAAAAAATATACAGAAGATTATGAAAAAAATTGCATTACCAACCCGTGGCGGAGTTATCGACAATCACTTCGGTCACTGTGAGTTCTACACCATCGTAACTGTATCAGAAGATAACCAAATTCTTTCTACACAAACTATCCCTTCTCCTCAGGGATGCGGATGCAAATCGAATATTGCCAGCAAACTGCAAGAAGACGGTGTTACCGTTATGCTGGCAGGAAATATGGGAGTTGGTGCACTTCAGAAACTGGCAGCTCATAACATCCAGGTTATAAGAGGCTGTTCTGGACCAATCATGGAAGTAGTAAATGCCTATCTGGAAGGAAACTTACAGGATTCTGGAGAAGCCTGCCAACATCACCACGATGGAGATGAGCATCATCAGTGTGGACATCATCAGTAATCCTTGAGTTTTAAACGAAAAAGCCATATCCGGTTGCTACAATTAAGGAAAGCATGGATATGGCTTTTTTTATACACTAAAGTCTGACTACCCATCAAAAAGCAGTCTTTGTAAATGTCCCTCTCAAACGAATGTCAGTGGACGAAGCCCCTACTCTCACTTCAAACTCTCCCGGCTCTACGGTCCACTCCATATGCCGGTCCAAAATTTGCAAGTCTTCAGGCTGCAAAGTAAAAACAACTTTCTTCGTTTCTCCCGGTTGCAGACTAATACGCTCAAAACCACGCAACACCGATTCGTAAGCTATTACACTACTTACCTTGTCTCTCAGATAGAGTTGCACTACTTCATCTCCAGTCCGTTTACCAGTATTGGTAATGTCTACACTTACAGTAACAGGACTTTCTGTTCCACTGTTAGGTTGGGAAATTCGCAAGTTATCATACTCAAAAGTAGTATAACTCAGTCCGTAACCAAATGGATAAAGCGGTCCCAGCACACGAGTATCACCCGAACCATTAGGGCCCGATGTATACTGACCTCCATGTGACCCCGGTTTAAATGGGAAATTATATTCTATCTGTCCGATACTCTTTGGGAAAGTTACTGAAAGACGTCCACCTGGATTATAAACGCCAAACAGCGTATTAGCAATAGCTTCTCCTCCGAGTTGTCCTGGAAACCAAGCTTCCAGTATAGATGGGATATTCCTGTCAGCCCAGTTAATCGTAAGCGGCTGTCCATTAATAAGAACCAGCACTACTGGCTTACCTGTAGCATGTAATTTCTCCAGCAATTGCTGCTGGCGGCCAGGTAAGCTTAAATCAGTGCGCGACCGACTTTCCCCAGTACATCGCTCGTCTTCACCCAATACAGCAATAATCACATCACAGTCTTCAGCAGCAACAATAGCCTCATCCATCTGCTTGATTTCATCTTCTGTTAATGGCGTAGGAACTATTTCACTATCAGGCCATCCTGCATTACGGGTTTCGCATCCTTTAGCATAAGCGATTTCTACATCATTACCAACAAAACGAGAAATGCCATCAAACACCGTTATATTCTCCAACCCCTGTGGACCATAACGGCTGGTCATATAATTGGTTTCCTTAGCCAGCGGACCGGTAATAAGAATTTTACGCAGAGCCTTTTTATCAAGCGGCAGCAAGTCTCTTTCGTTCTTTAACAACACCAGCGATTGCTGCTGCATATCAAGCACAAAATCACGATGCAAGTCAGCCCCTACCACCTTATCAGCATTTTGGGGATCTTCAACATAAGGTTGGTCAAACAGTCCCAACTCAAATTTTACACGCAGCACATCAGCTACCATACGGTCTACAGATTGCATGGAAAGCTTTCCTTCCTCCACATTTTTACGTACAGGAAGTATATAATCTTCTGGAGGTGTAAAGTTAGTCCGTACGTTCAATCCGGCTTCTACAACCTGACGCACTGCATCTTCGTACGATTCGGCTACATGATGCTTATTATAAACATACTCTACTGCCTCACTATCGCTCACGATATATCCGTTAAATCCATACTCCTGACGCAAAAGTTCGGTCAGAAAATAATAGCTGGCCGTTACCGGAACACCATCCCAATCATTATAACTGCTCATTACCCCCTTGGGATGAGTACGCTGAACCACTTTACGAAACGGATAAAGAAAAATTTCGTGTAACTCACGAGGAGCCACATGCGGATCAGTACGACAGGCTGCATCACGTCCACCCTTTGGCACACTATATACGGCATAATGCTTTAAAGTCGAAGCTACTCCCTGACTTTGAAGACCATCCACCATCTGGCATCCCATTTCGGCTACCAAGTATGGATCTTCTCCATAACATTCCAAAACACGTCCCCAACGCGGATCACGAGCTACATCCAGAATTGGTGCATACACATTTGTGTATCCCAGCGCCTTGGCCTCCTTACCCGAAATCTCTCCAGCCTGACGAACCAATGCCCTGTTCCACGTGCTGCCAATGCCAATTGGGGCTGGATAAGGAGTTGCCTTAGTATGGTTCAAACCGTGTATCCCCTCATTCGAAAAATCCACTGGAATACCCAGCCTGGTTTCCTCAACAAACCAACGCTGAATCTGATTAATCGCTTTAGCATGATTACTGAACGGATAGATGAGATGAGGAGAGCGTTTTCTACCTCCACCTACTCCGTTGAGCTGCTCGTCAATATTGGCAATACCGTCTTTCCATACAGCTTCTTTCCATGCAGGAGTAGGCAAAGAATCTTTCAATACACGGCCATAACCATATAGCGTGGCCATCTGGCATGATTTCTCTTCCAGTGTCATCTGACCAAGTAAATTTTTCACTCGAGCTTCAACCGGCGCATTCGGATCTTCATACACATCCTTCACCCCATTCTTATTAAAGTCTATCCAACCTTTCTTATAGATAGACTCCTCTGCTCCTGCTGTTCCAATACAGATTAGAACGCAGAGCAAAGAGCACATTTTTTCATAATATTAAAATCATTAAGTGGTTATTTCAATAAAAATATCATCGCTGTGGCTTAAGCTTTACCACCTCTCCCAACTCAGGCAACAAGTAATCCATATCCAACCGACGTGCCTCTTCTGCAAACACCTTGGGAGGGTCAAACAGCGGCTCATCTGAAAGGTCAAAAGTTCCGTAATGCATCGGGACTGTCACTTTGGCGCCCATTTCGGCCGATGCCTTCAGTGCATCGTAAGGCGAGATATGATTAGGCCGCATAAACCATTTGGGCTTATAGGCACCAATGCCTATCATACAGTAGTCAATATGTGGGAAAAACTCAGGCAGCTCCTTGAAATGCGGTGCATACCCCGTATCGCCGCTATTATAAATCACAATGCCGCCACACTCTATCATGAAAGCTCCCCACAGGCGTGTACCACCATCACTCACTCCTCGTTTGCTCCAATGTTGGGCAGGAAGAAAAGTCAGTTTCAAGTTTCCATCACTATACTGCTGATACCACCCGGCCTCTATTGTTTCCATAGCAGGAAACCACGAGTGTATCAACTCGCCCGTACCTACCCCACAGAAAAGTTTCATTCCCGGATTTTCAGCCACCAGCCGTGCCACACTGGGACGGTCCAGATGGTCAAAATGATCGTGACTGATAAGCAGGAAATCGATATCTTTAAAAATAGAAGGCAAGGCAGGAAAAGTGCTTCTACGTTTCACAAAAGGAATGCTCCCGAAAACCGGATCAATCATAAACCGGTAACCGCCCAATTGCAGGAAAAACGAATTATGCCCCAGCCATATCAGCGAATTACCTACAACACTGTCCAGCGAGCGCAAAAAGTGTACCTTGGGATTCCACTTGACAGTCTTCTTCTCTTTCCGTTGCGGATTGGGTGAAAAGCGCCATTTCAGTACACTTCCCATTCCCGGACGCCACCGATGCTGACGGTTGAAAAAACGGCCCTTTACTGTTGGATTACCTTTCCAACAAGATTTTACTGTATACAGATGATCATTTTTCCGGAATAAAATTCGTTCGCCCATAACTACTGTGTAAAATTAAAAAACACAGACAGCACTACAGCGTTTATTATAAAACAGCTGCCGTACTACCTGTGCCCGTTATAAAACATATTTCCCGCTTGCAGTTACAGCACGCCTGCGGAATACATCATAAAACAATTATTTCTCAAGCAATTCTTTCAGAAAAGCATCCAGCTCTTCATCCAAACCTTTAAGCAGATCTTCACTCAAAAGCAAAGTATCTTCATCGTCTACCAGCAAAAGCTCAGATACAGTCTCCTTATCATCATCCACCAATACAAACGAATAAGGTTTCAGCAATGAAAGGCCATCCAGCAGTTTCTTTTCTTTAAAACTATTCAGTGTGCAGGATAGTAAAGAGGCTACCTGGTCGTAAAAATCTTCCTTATCATATTCTACCCACTCACTCACAATAGTGCGTGCCAGCTCCTGGTCATCGTCATCAAAAATAACCAGCTCACCGCTGTCTGAGTGTGGCTGCAGATGGATATCGGTAACGGTGGAACACTCAGAAGGAGACGTATATTTAGCCAACGCATCCTTCAGGCAACTGTTAATAGCGTTATGTGATTCTGCACTAATTTTCATATATTATACCTTTCTTTATCTCGTAAAAAAACAGAAACAACTTTTACACAGCCTGTTTCTGTTTCCAAATTTACAAAAAATATTATTCTTACAAACAATATACACTAAAAATTCTTATTAAAACGCAGCATCTGTACGCCAAGTTTGTTTAACTCATCGGTACGTTGAGTCAGCTCTTTTTTATACCATTTCAGCATTTCAAGATCTTTCACATCGGTTGTATTCAGTTTTTCAGCCTTTTTCAGCCATTCCACTCCCTTATCAGGAGCTCCTTCCATTTCATAACTCAATGCGATATTGAATGCTGCACGCATCTTTTTCCGGTTGTTTTTTCCAGCATTATCGAAAACCTTTTGCCAAAGATTTCGTGCTTCTGCCCAATCACCTTCACGTGCCCAAACACCGGCATCACGCATTTCCACACTGCCACCATCAAAATAGCAACGTTCTGCATTACGCCAATGCGGCAGCAGATAATCAACCAAAGGCAAAACAGCGTTCTTTGATACCCCTTCCACAACAGAGCGGTCGGATAAAGTACGAGTCAGGTAAAAATAAAGACTGTCAGATTTTGATACGGCATAAAGCGGACCTTCTTTTCCTGGCAGATAGACGTGCACCAACGGCTTTACGTCAGCCGACAAGACCTCAACCGGCCCTAATTCCCAGTCCATAACCACTTTTCTGCTGGTAACTACCTCAAAATTATCTAACGAGAAAAGCATATCGACTCCCATAGAAGCAGCCAAATTGCTGACCTGTGATGCAGAAAGAGTACGTACATTTCCTATTCCCCTACCGGTATTTACTAATGAATCACTGATCAGTGTTTCGTCAAAATAATTTGCATTAGCCACTGCTTCTGCAAAAGCCTCAGCTGCTATCTTGCCATCAGCCTGCACATCACCAATAGTCAGCTTATCATTTGCAGGTCGCTGACGGGCCGGAAGATTATTTACAATCCCAATCTTACGTACAGATTCAGGATAATTTACTACTGAAGGCATCAGCTGATCATAGCTGAACATCCTTATTGAACTACACGATGCCAATAAGACACCTGCCAAACAAATTGCCAGAAGATATATTTTTTTCATTTTATGCTAGGTTTCTTACAAAATTAATGTATTCCATACACATGAAGAAGATTTTTCCTGTAAAAAACATAAAAAAGGAAAATTGCTAAGACTTCACCCGTATCACCTCTGACAGATTCGTGGTATACTGCCGGCTGATATGTTCACACTTCAGATGCCATCCATCATCATCCGTTCCCTGTACAGCTATCTTCACCGTATTATGTCCGTTTTTACGATTTATAGCATCTACTGCTGCTGCCAGACGGGCCTGTCTTTCTCGATTCACTTCATCAAAAAGATTTGTCTGAATAGCCGTATCCGGACAGATATTCCAAACAATTACCCCTGCCTTTTTATAACTGAAATGCTCATCATTGCACCACTCCATACGCAAAGCCCCTACAGCAGCTGCCACGATTTCCTGTAAATCGGCAGTTGGTACCGGCATATGAACCGTACGGTTGATGCAATGCTGCGGTCCATCCATACGGAAACGACTGGTATGTGCAAACACTGTTATTTCCGTGCAGCAACTCCGTTGCCTGCGCAACTTACGTACACACTCGGCTGCAAAATTTGCTACAGCTTCTTCCACCCTCGAATGCTCCATCAATCCACCATCAGCAAAACTTCTACTGGTACAAATACTCTGTTTTTGCGGCAAATCCTCTATCTCTACACAGCTTTCACCTCTGAGTTCTCTCCAGGTCCGTACCCCCGTAACTGTCAGCTGACGACGTACCCAACTTTCGCTTTTCTGCGTAAGATCCCAAGCAGTCTTTATGCCATAATAATCCAATTTAGAAAAACTTCTTCTACCAATGCCCCATACTTCTTTCGCTGAAATTCCCTGTAAAGCCTTCACTCGTTTTTCCTCCGTATCTATGAGGCATACTCCTTTGTATCCTTTAAACTTCTTGCCATACCAGGAAGCCACCTTAGCCAGCGTTTTTGTAGGAGCGATACCCATCGTAACAGGAATGCCTGTACCCTTCCCAATGGTTGAAACTATCTTTCGTCCATAAGAAACCAGCTCCTCTCCTTCCCCAAAACCAGAAAAATCCAAAAACGCTTCGTCTATGGAGTATTGGATAAAATCGGGAGTAAATTCGGAAAGCAACATCATTACCCTACGACTCATGTCGCCATACAGGTTGTAATTGGAACTGAAGACAGCTACATTATTTGTCTCCAGGACCTCACGAATCTGATAGAGAGGTGTACCCATCTTGATGCCCATTGCCTTGACTTCATTACTTCTGGCCACAACACAGCCGTCATTGTTACTCAGAACAACGACCGGCTTGTCACGGAGCAGCGGATTGAACACACGCTCACATGAGCAGTAGAAGTTATTGCAATCGACAAGGGCTATCATAAATTTTCTGCTGCAAAGATATTAATAGTATGGCAAACTATAAACTTCAATAACTAATACATTTCCTGATTCATGGACTAAAATGCCAGTTATTTGCTTGTATATATTTATAAATTTTACGAATATTGCATATAACTCTTTATTTAATTCCGCCGGCAATTTATAACATCATGAAATAATAACGCTATAATTTACATACTATGAACAGAAGACTTATATCAAGCATATTTCTCACAAATCTTCCGGTACTCTTTCTTTACGCCCAATCTTTAACAGGCGTCTGGAACGGCACAATCAACATTGGACAGACATCATTGCCTCTCGTTTTCCATATATCATCACAAAATGGAAAAAACACATGCACTATCGACAGTCCCGATCAGGGAGCAAAAAACATCCCAACAACAATAACCTACCTTGATGCCGACTCTATCTGCCTCCAGATACAGCAAATAGGCGCCTCATACAGAGGGAAGCTTCACAACAATCAGATAAAAGGCTTCTTTTCACAATCAGGAATGCAGTTCCAACTCAATCTTAAGTCTGGAGATTTCATAAGAGAGAGAAAGCAAACCCCTAAGGCCCCGCTGCTATACCCCACAGAAGAAGTCACATTCGAGAATCCGTCAGACCACGCCCAATTATCAGGCACATTATCATACCCCATCACATATGCTATCAGCAAAGATATTCCCGTAGTGCTGCTAGTTACAGGAAGCGGCCAGCAGAACCGCGATGAAGAAATTATGGGACATAAGCCATTTGCAGTAATAGCCGATTATCTCGCAAAAATGGGAATTGCATCCCTCCGTTATGACGACAGAGGTTTCGGGAAATCAACCGGCAACTTGAATGATGCAACCTCACATACCTTCATGACAGACGCACTTGCAGGAATCAATTATCTCAAGTCAAAAGGCAAATTCAGTAAGATAGGCATACTAGGTCACAGTGAAGGCGGAATGATAGCATTCATGGCAGCAGTCGAAGCTCCTAATGACATAGACTTTATCGTCAGCCTTGCCGGAACAGCAGTCAAAGGCAGCGAAATTCTGCTGAAACAAAATGAAATACTATTGTCTGCCACACCACAGACTGCAATCTACAGCAAGGACTACTGCAAGGTGTTGGACAAAATTTTGCAACTACAGTCTGAATCTACAAAAACATACAATGATGAAGAGGCAAAAGCCATAGTAGGCCAATACGCCACCCAAGTTGGTGCAAAACTTCCCGAACCAGCTCTACAGAACTTGCAAAAAGTACTCCTCACATCAAATCCATGGTTCAAATATTTCATAGCCTATGACCCCACAGATGCAATATCAAAAACCACCTGCCCTGTTATGGCCATAAATGGCAACAAAGACACCCAGGTTGATGCCGTGTTGAATCTCGAAACTTTAAGAAAAATTCTTCCGACAAATAAAAAACATCTCATCAAGTCATACATCGGACTGAACCACCTCTTCCAGCATTGCGATACAGGCCACATTTATGAATATGCCAAAATCGAAGAAACCATCTCTCCCGAAGTCTTATCGGATATAGCAGAATTCATATTAAACTTATAGGCGTTATGCTCTCGGGATATACTCTTTCTGTATCTCGAGAGCATTAATCGTACATACCAATATCACCATAACTCATTCTTATAGTGTTGCAAAGAAAATGAAACACCCTTTATTAGGCAAAGATATAGCCCAGATAAGCCATATGTAAATTATGAAACGATCATCTGCCTTTTCTCAGCTGTCTTTTGATATTATAAGTAAGAACACCCCATATCAGGAAGTTGTTCTCTTCTGTAATCTTTATAGGTGAATATTCTTTGTTGGCCGGAACAAGCCAGATACAGTTTTCCTTATCATCAAAACGCACCGTTTTAAGCGTGAACTCTCCATCGATGAAAGCCACAACAATATCACCGTCCTGAGGGTCCAAAGACTTGTCAATAACCAGCAAGTCCCCATCGTCAATTCCACAATCGCGCATCGAATCACCTACCGCCCGTGCATAAAACGTAGTAGCCGGATGGCGCACCAACTCACGGTTCAAGTCTATACTGTCAGTCATATAGTCCTGAGCCGGCGAAGGGAAACCTGCTCTGATGCCTTGCTCGGCAAAAGCTATTTTCAGTTCACTGCTCAAATCGGCAGCATAAAAAATCAATTTCATGATTCCGTGTATCTGTTTGATAATTATTCATCCGTAAATTTAATAATGCATGGATATAACGAACAAATATATGCAAAAAGACATGGTAAAACAAAAATATTGCTGTCCGATAAAGTGTTCTTTACTTTAACAGACAGCAATAAATCTTCTTACTTTTAATCTTTACTTCATTTCACGAAGCGTCTTTTCCAGTTTCTCCTGACTATCTTTATCCCAATACTTACAATCCAGTTCTATAAATAAAGATGTATAAGGCAAGACAAGTTTGGTCTTAATCACCAACACATTATACGAATTGCTCACGCTATTTATACGTGAAAGCAGCTTGTCATGACGTACATAGCTGACTTCGTTCTCTGGGACAAACTTTTGCACGGTACTGCGGTAATCTTGAATACCAGGACAAAGGTCGTCTGTAAGAGCTTTAAGTTCCTCGTCCTGATAATAATGTGCATACACATGAGGTGCTTTCTTTAACTTCTTGCTGACGGTCTCGATAACATTCTCAAAAGACTCGCCTGTATAGATCGTCTCAATTCCCGGCTTATTTTGTAAAGGATAAGCCATATCAGTTATTACAATCCAATTCCGATGTCCCAACAAGGGCATTTCTTCGGATAATTGTTCCTCCCAATCTTCTTTAACACCAGCCTCATGTCCGCACGATGCACATAAGGGCAACAACAGCAACAAGGCAAACAGCCAATTGATTTTTTTGTGTTTTTTCATAACTCAAACGATTTATTTATAAATATAGTCACTCAATTAAACGACCCGCGCAAAAACGGATTATTACGCCGTTCATCGCCCACGGTAGTTGCTTCATAATGTCCAGGATAAACGATGGTATCATCAGGAAAAGAAAAAATGACCCGACGAATATTTTCCAGCAACTCTTGCCGGTTACCACCCGGTAAATCTGTTCGGCCAATACCACGCCTAAACAACGTATCGCCCGTAAAAAGGCTTTTAGTTCCAGAGTGATAAAAGACCAGACTACCCGGAGAATGTCCGGGAACCTGAAAAACAGAAAGTTCTTCTCCCCCAAACCGAACGATATCACCTTGCTGCAAAAAGTGTTCTACCGGTTCAATGGGCATCCGCAATTCCAGTCCCACTTCTTTACATCGCTGCGGAGCTAACTCGACCCAGTAGTTATCTTGCAATGCAGCTTCCAGCGGACAGCCGCAAAGCGTTTTCAAAAAGGAAGCTCCAAACACATGATCGATGTGCAAATGCGTTGCAACGACCCGCTCTACATGCCAGTCCTTTAGCAGGATGAGCCGCTGCACACGGGTCCGCTCACGACGAAAGTAGCATCCCGGATCGATGACAACCGTACTGCCCGTAACTTCATCTGTGAGAAAGTAGCAATTGGTATGAAACGGATTAAAAGATTCTATATATAATTGCATAAACATCTTTTTACACCTAAAGATAGAAAAAAAACACTATACCTACACGAATAACGATACTTTTTCTACTCAACTCAAATATAAATGTTTCAGATATAAAAGAAAGATTTAATCCTCTCAAAATCAGAAAAGGTAAAAATCCTCCACAGCAGAGTATATTGCTATGCTTATTTTTTACATGAATTTCCGCAAACTTCTTGCAGATATCATGAATTCTTATGAACTTTACGATAATATTATGTATAGCTTAACAGCCCATCACTGCTAAGCTATTAAAATCACTAACATATTTTCTCATTGTATTAACTTTTTAACTCAACTAACGGGTGGATAATATAATAGCATCAATAACCAGCCTGATCAGCATCGAGAAAGAACCCCTCGACATACTCACCGGCCACCTCCACCCGATGCAGGTCAAAAAGAAAACGGTACTGATAAAACCGGCCGTAAAAGACGACAATGTCTATATCATCGAAAAAGGAATTGCCCGTGCATACCTGGTCATCAACGGGAAAGAAGTAACATCATGGTTCAGCAAAGAAGGCGAACTCCTGTTTTCCACCAACAGCTTTTACGGAGAAACAGAAGGATACGAGAACGAAAGAGTGCAAATCCTTGAAGACGCAACGCTTTACTACATTCCCATATCCGACCTCGAAATGCTTTGCTCCCGATACATCGAGATTTCAAACTGGCTGCGCCTGCTGCATCAGAAGGCCTTTGTAGAAATGGAACGCAGACTGATATACCGCCTCTATATGTCGGCCGAAGAAAGGTACCACGACTTCTATGCCAAAAAGCCGGAAATATTCCAGCGCGTAAACCTCAGTTACATCGCGTCCTACCTCGGTATCTCGAATGTTACTTTATGGAAACTGCGAAAAACACATTAAGTAGTTAAAGAAATTCCCTGCAAGGAACGGATGCCTTTTGCCGCGTCAGACAGAAACTGTAGTTTTGCAGCAAAAACCCGTAAACTGTCGTATGCAACAAACTTTACAAAACCACACGGCATCCAGCAGAATCGTATGGCTGGATATCCTAAGATTATGTGCCATCTTCATGGTCGTCTGTATCCATTGTTCAGACCCGTTCAATGTATCTCCCGAGGCAAGGTCGAATCCGGAATTCAATCTCTGGGGCAGCATCTACGGTTCATTTCTCCGGCCCTGCGTACCCCTGTTCGTCATGATAACGGGAACGCTTCTGCTGCCCGTAAAAATGCCGTTCGAAAAATTCTACAGAAAAAGACTGCTCCGGATAGCCGTTCCTTTCGTCGTATGGTCTGTACTCTACAATCTTTTTCCCTGGGTTACCGGTCTGCTTGGCATGTCGCCCACCGTCATTTCGGACGTTTTTGCATACGCTCCGGCCGACGCTTCACAGTCGCTGGCCGATGCTATGAAAAACATAGCCATGATACCGTTGCAGTTTAATGTGTATACCGTACCGATGTGGTATCTGTATATGCTGATTGGACTCTATCTGTACATGCCTTTCTTCTCACTCTGGGTGGAGAGAGCTACCAGAAAGCAGAAAAAGCTTTTCCTGGGGCTTTGGAGCATAACGCTTTTCCTGCCGTATACCTATTCCTTCTTTTCACCGGAACTCTTCGGCACCTGCGCATGGAATTCTTTCGGGACATTCTATTATTTTGCCGGATTCAACGGCTATCTGCTGCTAGGGCATTTTCTTGCCCATGACATCAAGCCCTGGAGCTGGAAAAAGACACTGGCTGCCAGCTTGCCCATGTTCATCGCAGGCTACATCATTACTTATATGGGATTCAAGGCGATGACGGCCAACCCCGATTGTTCAGAGCAGGATATGGAGCTGTTCTTTCTGTACTGCTCTCCCAACGTGATGCTTATGACTGTGGCAGTCTTCCTCGTCGCACGCAAAATCAGCATAAAATCAGACAGGTTGATTGCAATGGCTGCAAACATTACGAAATGCGGTTTAGGCATTTACATGGTACACTATTTTATGGTAGGCTTTAGTTATGGAATTGCAGATGCATTGGCTATTCCTGTAGCTTTGAGAATACCGGTTACCGCACTGCTCGCTTTTTCGGTCAGCTGGCTGCTGGTTTCCATCTGCTACCGGTGGAGCCCCCGCTATTCAAAATGGATTTTCGGATGAAATAATTCGGATGAAATAAAATGAGCTTGTGTTTCAGGTGCATCTTATGTATGATATGCCTTCATCATAAAAATGGCGAATGTTTATGATATAAATGGTAAACGTTCGTCATTTTTGTGATAAAGCGGCAACGCACTGACAAATGTGACAAAATGCAAAAAAGGCTCTGCAAATTTGATTTCGCAGAGCCTTTTTCCGCGGAAGCTGGGGGATTCGAACCCCCGGTACGGTTACCCGTACGTCAGTTTAGCAAACTGGTGGTTTCAGCCACTCACCCAAACTTCCAGACTTCCTTTTCAAAAGCGATGCAAAGGTATGGCTTATTTTTTATTTACGCAAATTTTTCAGGACTTTTTTCTTCATTAATTTTTCATTCGTCATACGATAATGGGCTTACTTCCCTTATTTAAAAGGAATTAAAGAGCCGATTAAACTCTTTTTAAAACAAAAAAAACACAGAAAGTGAATAAGCATATACAAAAAACAATATTTTTGCATTGTTGCTTCTCTATAACAACGAGTTATAGAATATAAAGCATCCATACGAATACAAAAACACTTTTTAAAAACAACGATTATGAGAAAAGTTGCACTTATTACGGGTATCACCGGACAGGACGGTTCTTACCTGGCCGAGTTTCTGATTGAAAAAGGTTACGAAGTACACGGCATCATGCGCCGCTCTTCGTCATTCAACACCGGACGTATCGAACATCTCTATCTGGACGAATGGGTACGCGACATGAAACGCGACCGTCTGGTGAAACTGCACTGGGGAGATATGACAGACTCCAGTTCGCTGATTCGCATCATCGGTGATATTCATCCTACCGAAATCTACAACCTTGCAGCTCAAAGCCACGTAAAGGTTTCTTTCGATGTTCCTGAATATACGGCCGAGGCCGACGCTATCGGTACGCTGCGATTGCTCGAGGCTGTACGCATCTGCGGACTCGAAAAGACTTGCCGTATCTATCAGGCTTCTACGTCGGAGCTGTTCGGAAAGGTACAGGAGGTGCCGCAGAAAGAAACTACTCCGTTCTATCCGCGCTCGCCGTATGGTGTGGCCAAGCAGTATGGGTTCTGGATTACAAAGAATTACCGCGAGAGTTATGGCATGTTTGCAGTAAATGGCATCTTGTTCAACCACGAAAGCGAGCGCCGCGGCGAAACGTTTGTCACCCGCAAGATTACGCTGGCAGCAGCCCGCATCAAGCAGGGTTTCCAGGACAAGCTTTATCTGGGCAATCTGGACGCGCTGAGAGACTGGGGATATGCAAAGGATTATGTAGAATGTATGTGGCTGATTCTCCAGCACGAAACGCCCGAGGATTTTGTCATCGCCACTGGCGAGATGCATACGGTCCGCGAATTCTGTACGCTGGCATTCCATTATCTGGGTATCGAACTGAAATGGGAAGGCAGCGGCGTAGACGAAAAGGGTATTGACACGGCTACCGGAAAGGTGCTGGTAGAGGTAGACCCGAAGTATTTCCGTCCGTGCGAAGTTGAGCAGCTGCTGGGCGACCCGACCAAGGCCAAGACGCTGCTGGGCTGGAATCCTACAAAAACGCCTTTTGCCGAACTGGTGAGAATCATGGTGGAACACGACATGAAGTTTGTGCGGAAACTGCACCTGAAAGCCAACTTAGACGAGCAACCTTACTAACAGCACAGACGACTTATGCTAGATAAATCTGCAAAAATATATGTGGCCGGACACAACGGACTGGTGGGTTCGGCCATCTGGAACAACTTGTACCAGCGAGGATATACCAATCTGGTGGGACGCTCGCACAGGGAGCTGGATTTGCTGGACGGTGCTGCCGTAAAGCGTTTCTTCGACGAAGAGCGTCCTGAGGCTGTCGTACTGGCGGCTGCACATGTGGGCGGCATCATGGCCAACTTGAATTATCGGGCGGATTTTATTTACGAAAATCTGCAAATCCAGCAGAACGTCATCGGCGAGAGTTTTCGCCACGGCGTAAAGAAGTTGCTTTTTCTGGGCAGCACGTGCATTTACCCGAAGGAAGCACCTCAGCCCATGAGCGAGGATGTGCTCCTCACCTCACCGCTGGAATATACCAACGAGCCGTATGCCATCGCCAAAATAGCCGGACTGAAGCTGTGCGAAAGCTTCAATCTGCAGTATGGTACCAACTATATTGCTGTGATGCCAACCAATCTGTACGGGCCGAATGACAATTTCCATCTGGAAAACAGTCATGTGCTACCGGCTATGATTCGGAAAATCCATCTTGCCAAATGTCTGAACCTGCACGACTGGGAAGCTGTGAGAAAGGACCTGAACCTGCGTCCGGTAGAAGGTGTTACGGGGGAATGTACGGAACAGGAAATCCTGAACAAGCTGGAACGCTTCGGCATCACGCCACAGGCGGTTACACTCTGGGGAACAGGCAAGCCGATGCGCGAATTTCTATGGAGTGAGGAAATGGCCGATGCCAGCGTGCATGTCTTGCTGAACGTGGACTTTAAGGATACCCATGACCCTACTTGCCGTGAAGTGCGGAACTGCCACATCAATGTAGGTACCGGCGTTGAGATAAGCATCCGCGAAGTAGCCGAAAAAATCAAGCTGGAGCTGGGTTACGAAGGACTGCTGAAATGGGATGCAACCAAACCCGACGGAACACTGCGCAAGCTGACAGACGTGAGCAAGCTGCATGCCTTGGGATGGCACCACAAGATAGAGATAGACGAAGGGATTCATAAATTGTACGAATGGTACAAAAAAGGAATATGTATTAATCACCATTCCTGAAATGAGATTTGTAAAGAATACAAATTGGGAATATAACTAATTTTAGGTATTGTACATTAAATTAATTATTCGTATCTTTGCGACAGTTTTCAATGAAACATTAACCCAATAATTTATTTTTATGGCAATGAATTTTAAAGAAGGTCGCTGGAACCACGAAATCAACGTAACCGATTTCGTCAAGACAAACATCACCCCTTACGAAGGTGACGCGTCATTTTTGGTGGGCCCAACAGAACGCACAAAAGCAGTTTGGAACAAATGTTTGGAAGCTTTGGCTGAAGAACGCGCAAACAACGGTGTACGCTCACTTGATCCATCTACAGTTTCAACCATTACTTCTTTTGCTGCCGGTTACATCGATAAGGATAATGAAGTTATCGTAGGTTTGCAGACTGACGAAGTGCTGCGCCGCGCTATCAAACCTTTTGGAGGTATTAAGGTTGTTGAAAAAGCATGCCGTGAAAACGGTGTAGAAGTTGATCCTAAAGTAAAAGATATTTTTACTCACTATCGCAAGACGCACAACGACGGCGTTTTCGATGCATATACTGAAGAAATCCGCTCATTCCGTTCATTGGGATTCCTTACCGGTCTGCCCGATAACTATGCTCGCGGACGTATAATCGGTGACTACCGCCGTCTGGCTCTTTACGGTATCGACCGCCTGATTGAAGCTAAGCAGGACGACTTGCGTCACTTGACAGGCCCGATGACTGAAGCTCGTATCCGTCAGCGCGAAGAGGTTGCTGAACAGATCAAGGCTTTGAAGGAAATCAAAATCATGGGTCAGCAGTATGGTCTGGACCTGAGCCGCCCGGCTACAAACGCACAGGAAGCTGTTCAGTGGGTATATATGGCTTATCTGGCTGCTGTTAAGGAACAAGACGGAGCTGCCATGTCATTAGGAAACGTTTCTTCGTTCCTTGATATCTATATCGAATACGATTTGGCTCACGGCATTTTGGACGAGTCTTTGGCTCAGGAGCTGATTGACCAGTTCGTTATCAAGTTGCGTATGGTACGCCACTTGCGTATGCAGGCTTATACTGACATCTTTGCAGGAGACCCGACTTGGGTAACTGAAGCTATCGGCGGACGTTTCAACGACGGACGTACTAAGGTTACCAAGACTTCTTTCCGTTTCTTGCAGACATTGTACAACCTCGGTCCTTCACCAGAACCAAACTTGACTATTCTGTGGAGTCCTGAACTGCCGGAAGGTTTCAAGAACTTCTGTGCACAGGTTTCTATCGATACATCTTCTATCCAGTACGAAAACGACGACCTTATGCGTGAAGTTCGTAACTCGGACGACTACGGTATCGCTTGCTGTGTATCTTATCAGGATATCGGCCGTCATATCCAGTTCTTCGGTGCACGCTGTAACTTGGCTAAGGCGCTGCTGCTGGCTATCAACGGTGGACGCTGCGAAAACACGGGTACTGTAATGGTGAAAGACATTCCGGTACTGAGCGGTGACGTACTGAACTTTGAAGAGGTGCTGGCTAACTATAAGAAGGTATTGAAGGAAATGGCTCGTGTTTATAACGAAGCGATGAATATCATTCATTATATGCACGACAAGTACTACTACGAAAAAGCGCAGATGGCTTTCGTGGATACTGACCATGTAATCAACCTGGCTTACGGTGTTGCTGGTATGTCTATCGCAGTTGACTCACTGTCGGCTATCAAATATGCAAAGGTAACTGCTAAGCGTAACGAAATCGGTCTGACTGAAGGTTTCGACATCGAAGGTGAATTCCCATGCTTCGGTAACGATGACGACCGCGTAGACCACTTGGCTGTAGACTTGATTTACTACTTCGACGAAGAATTGAAGAAGTTGCCTATCTACAAGAACGCTAAACCGACACTTTCTATCCTGACCATTACTTCGAACGTAATGTACGGTAAGAAAACAGGTGCTACTCCTGACGGACGTGCCAAAGGTGTAGCTTTTGCTCCGGGTGCAAACCCAATGCACGGACGTGACAAGAACGGTGCTGTTGCATCATTGAGCTCTGTAGCCAAACTTCGCTACCGTGACTCTCAGGATGGTATCAGCAACACATTCTCTATTGTTCCGAAATCACTGGGTGTAGATATGGAAAACCGTATTGAGAACCTGGTAACCATGATGGACGGATATTTCGTGAAAGGCGCTCACCACCTGAACGTGAACGTGCTGAACCGCGAAATGCTGGAAGACGCTATGGAACATCCGGAAAAATATCCGCAGCTGACTATCCGTGTATCGGGTTATGCGGTGAACTTCATCAAGCTGAGCCGCGAGCATCAGTTGGAAGTTATTTCAAGAAGTTTCCACGAACGCATGTAATGGTTAAAATCAACCTGATTACTTTATAACATAATGTCATTCCGGATGGCAGGAGGTCGTTTCTTGAAAAAGAAAACAATCCTGCTGACTGGAATGACATTGCTTTTATTTTTACAGAACATGATTAGAGTACACTCATACGAATCGCTGGGTACATACGACGGACCTGGTATCCGCCTGGTAGTTTTCCTGCAGGGATGCAATTTCCGCTGCCTGTATTGCGCCAACCCGGACACAATAGATGCCAAGGGAGAAAGTAAAGAAACTCCGGCCGAAGAGATTTTGCGTATGGCTGTCAGCCAGAAGCCTTTCTTCGGGAAAAAAGGAGGTATCACTTTCAGCGGTGGAGAGCCTACCTTTCAGGCCAAAGAGCTGATTCCGCTTTTCCGGATGCTGAAAGAAGCGGGTATCCATATCTGCGTAGATACAAACGGCGGTATATGGAACGACAGCGTTAAGGAACTGCTTTCGCTGGCCGATCTGGTATTGCTGGACATCAAGGAGTTCAACAACGAACGGCACAAAACGCTGACGGCACGCAGCAACGAGCAGACGCTGAAAACGGCACAATGGCTGGAGGAAAACAAGAAACCGTTCTGGCTCCGCTACGTACTGGTACCGGGATACAGTGCTTTCGAAGAAGATATTACCGCCATGGGAGAACGGCTTAAAGACTATCAGATGATAGAACGTGTAGAGATTCTCCCCTACCACACGCTGGGCGTACATAAGTACGAAGCCATGAATATGGAATATAAACTGAAGAATGTACGCATGAATACGCCGGAAGAACTGGAACGCACCAAAGCATTGTTCCAGCAGTTCTTCAAGACTGTATATGTCAACTGATTCCTGTCGGTATACCTATATAGAAAACGTCTCCACCGGTAACGGTGCGGGACGTTTTTTATGTAAAAATATTGTAACAACAGATAAACTAATCTGTAATATAAGGCATATACATTTGCATAGACTTAAAAACAGAAGCTATGTATCTAAGAAAAAATTATCGTACCGTGGTCCTCTCGGATATTCACTTGGGAACATCACACTCCAAGGTAGCAGAAGTGAGCAACTTCCTCCGCACGGTAAATTGTGAACGCCTTATCTTGAACGGAGACATCATCGACGGATGGCATCTGCAGAAAAACGGCACCAAGAAATGGCAGCCTGCACACACGCAATCTTTTAAAATCATCATGAAACTGATGGAGAAGCGTGGCACCGAGGTTATTTACGTACGCGGTAATCACGATGATTTTCTGGATAATCTGGCTCCTATCCGATTTGCCAACATCCAGATAGTAAAGGATTATATCCTGGAAGGGGCAAATGGCAAACGATATTACGTAACGCACGGCGACATCTTCGACCGTGTCACCACACAGATGAAATGGCTGGCGCATCTGGGTGATGTCGGTTATACGTTCCTTTTGTGGTTCAACGGATGGTACAACCGTTACCGCTCCTGGAAAGGTAAACCTTATTATTCACTGTCGCAAAAGATAAAGCTGAAAGTAAAGTCTGCCGTATCCTATATCTCCAACTTCGAATCGACTCTGGCCGAGTTTGCCGCTTCCAGAAAATGCGACGGAATTATTTGCGGACACATACATCAGTCGGCCGACATGTATTACGGAAAAATCCATTATCTAAACTCGGGCGACTGGGTAGAAAGCCTGACTGCGCTTACCGAAGACGAAAACGGACAATGGAGTATTTTCTGCTACACTGACGCTGAGCAGCAAATGAAAGAAACTTCTTTTGAACAAACAACCCTCATATCTTCTGCATCATGAAATATCTGTTTATCGTACAAGGGGAAGGAAGAGGACATCTCACCCAGGCTATTGCCATGGAAGACATTCTGCGCTGCAACGGACACGAAGTTGTTGAAGTTCTGGTAGGAAAAAGCAATAACAGACAACTTCCGGGATTCTTCAACAGAAGCATACATGCTCCTATCAAACGGTTTGAAAGTCCCAACTTTCTGCCTACCGCATCCAACAAACGAAACAACCTGACACGAAGCATTGCATATAATCTGACCAAACTTCCTACCTACCTGCAGAGCATCCGCTTTATCCGTAAGCGCATTCAGGAAACGGGAGCTGACATCGTCATCAACTTCTATGAACTGCTGACCGGATTTGCATATGCATTATACAGAATCAAGACGCCTCAAATATGCGTGGGACACCAATACCTGTTCTTGCATAAAGACTTTCGGCTGCCTGAGCAGAACAGAGGCAGCATTGCGCTGCTGAACTTTTTTTCACGCCTTACTTGCATAGGTGCCCGCAAAAAACTGGCTCTTTCTTTCTGCAACATGGAGGAGGACAAGAAGCAGCACATTCAGGTAGTACCGCCACTGCTCCGGCGTGAAGTTTTCCAACAGGAAGTCTCTAACGGCGATTATGTTCACGGATACATGGTCAACTCGGGATTCGCTGAAAATATACTGCAATGGCATAAAAAGAATCCTGCCACTCCTCTTCGAATCTTCTGGGACCGATGGGAGGAAAGCCCTGTAAAAAAAGTAGACGAGACCCTGAGCTTCTATCAGTTGGATGATGTGGAGTTCCTCCGTCAAATGGGAGGCTGCAAGGCCTATGCCAGCACAGCCGGCTTTGAGTCTATCTGCGAAGCCATGTATCTGGGCAAGCCTATCATGATGGTACCGGCTCACATCGAACAAGACTGCAATGCCTTCGATGCTGCCAACAATGGTGCAGGTATCGTATCCCAGGACTTTGCACTGAACGAGCTGCTGGATTTTGCAGAACATTACACTCCTAACCCTAAATTCAGATATTGGGCAGAAAGTGCTCCGTACATCATCCGCTACGCTCTGGAAAACGATGTCTATCAGGAATCACCGTTAGACCACATGTATATGGTAGAAGAATTTATTTGAAAATATTTAATACATATTAATTTTATTTCTTATCTTAGGGGAGTTTAATTATAAATGCCCCTAAGATAATTTCATTATAATAAAACCCCTCAGAATATGAAATTAAACAACAAGAAAACGTATCTGTCTAGAGACATCAGCTGGATGTATTTCAACCGAAGAATTTTGCAGGAAGCTTGCAAAGATAATATACCTTTGCTGGAGCGACTGAGTTTCTTAGGTATCTATTCGAACAATCTGGATGAGTTCTTCAGGGTACGTGTAGCTACACAAAACCGCATTATAGAATACCAAGACAAGTCTGCCAAGGCAGAGAGAGAAGAAGCCATGATGCTTCTGAAAGAAATCAACAAGCTGAACAGTGCTTACTCTAAAGAGTTTGAACAATGCATACGCAACATTGAAAACAAACTGAGAGAAGAAAATATCTACCTGCTGAAAGACGCAGAGCTGGATGAAGAGCAACAACAGTTCATCGAGTCTTTCTATCGCCAGCACCTCAACGGGCAGGTAGTTCCTGTGTGGTTTTCTGCCGTTAAGCACTTCGAGATAGAGAACGATGAAAACATCTATCTGGCCATACGCATGCACAAGTCCGAAAACAAGAAAAGCAGGGCCGACTATGCCTTTCTGGAATTGCCCGTAAGCATATGCGGACGCTTCGTGCAGTTACCCGATAAAGACGGCAAAAGTTACCTGATGTATCTGGACGATGCCGTGAGATGCTGCCTTCCTCTGATTTTCAGCGGTCAGGGTTACAGTGAATTCGAAGCTTACTCCTTCAAGTTCACCAAAGATGCTGAAATGGAGATAGACAATGACCTGCGCAACGGTATGCTCCAGAAGATTTCGAAAGGTGTAAAGAGCCGTAAACGAGGGGAACCGCTGCGAGTGGTATACGATGCATGCATGCCGAAATCGCTACTCAAGCTGGTGCTTAAAACCATCAACCTCGATAAGCAGGATATCACGCTGGCAGGGGGCAGATACCAGAATCACAAAGATTTGATGAAGTTCTCCGACTGTGGCAGAAAGGATTTGAAATATCCATCGTGGAACCCTATCCTGAAAAAGGAACTGAACGGCAAGGAAAGTATCTTCAATGTCATCCGTCAGCAGGACCGCTTTGTGCATGTCCCCTATCACAGTTTCGACTCGTACATCCGCGTGCTGCAGGAAGCTGCCGTAAGCAAGGAAGTTAAAAGTATCAAGACGACTTTATACCGTCTGGCCAAGGAGTCAAAAGTAGTAAAGGCTCTGATTGGTGCAGCCAAGAACGGAAAGAAAGTCACGGTAGTCATTGAGTTGCTTGCGCGTTTTGACGAAGCTTCGAACATCAACTGGTCGAAGAAGATGCAGGATGCCGGCATTCACGTTATCTTCGGTGTAGAGGGATTGAAGGTGCACTCCAAGATTACGCATATCTCGTTCAAGAACGGCTCGGACATTGCCTGCATCAGTACCGGTAACTTCCACGAGGGTAATGCCAGGGTATATACCGACTATATCCTGATGACGGCCTCACGCCCAATCACCAAGGATGTGAACAATGTATTCGAGTTCATCGAACGTCCGTACACGCCTATCCGCTTCAAGGAGCTGCTGGTATCGCCCAACGAGATGAAGAACAAATTCATCCACCTCATCAATACCGAAATTAAAAACAAGGAATTGGGCAAGCCTGCCTATATCAAAGTCAAAATTAACCACATTACCGACCCGGATATGGTGAGCAAACTGTACGAGGCGGCAGAGCGAGGTGTGAAGATTGACCTTCTGGTACGTGGCAACTGCTCGTTGCTGACAAAGCTTCCTGAACTGAACAACAACATCCGCATCGTCGGTATCATCGACCGGTACCTGGAGCATTCCCGTATCTTCATCTTCGCTTCGGGCGGTGAAGAGAAAATATTCCTTGGCTCAGCCGACTGGATGCCCCGTAACCTGAACAACCGCGTAGAGGTTATTACACCGGTTTACGACCCGCTTATCCGCGAAGACCTGCGTCAGGTAGTAGAATTCGGTCTGAAAGATACCCTGCAAGGAAGAATCATTGACGGCAGCGGCGAAAACCAGCCGCAGACATTGCCCGACAGTGAAAAATTCCGTTCGCAGGAAGCTCTCTATAACTATTATCTAGTCAAAGAAAACACACAAAAAGATTGATACCATGGAAAAGAAATGTTTCGGCGCAATCGATATCGGTTCAAACGCCGTCCGATTGCTGATTAAGAAAGTAGACCAAAAAGAATCGGGTGAAGAGAAACTCACCAAAGTCTTGCTGCTGCGCGTTCCGCTTCGTCTGGGATTCGATGTTTTCGAAAAAGGCGAAATCTCGAAGATTAAGGAAGAACGCATGCGCAGACTGATGAAAGCCTACCGCCAGCTGATGAAGATTTACGAGGTGACAGAATACAGAGCATGTGCTACTTCTGCCATGCGTGATGCCAAGAACGGTCCCAAAATCATCAAGAATATAAAAGAAAAAACAGGCATCAACATCGAAATCATCGACGGACAGGAAGAAGCCCAGATGGTATACAACAACCATGTGGAGTGTATGGAAGACCGCAAAGGCAACTTTATGTACGTAGACGTAGGTGGTGGTAGTACCGAAGTCAACCTGATGGTAGACGGAGAGCTGGTTTACTCGCAATCGTTCAACATCGGTACAGTACGTATCCTTACCGGAGGCGTTACCGAAGCAGCATGGCAACTGATGAAAAACAAGATTGCCGAGAAAACCGCGAAATACGAATCTATCAACATCATCGGTTCGGGTGGTAACATCAACAAGCTCTACCGGTTGATTGAGAAGAAAGACAAGAAAAGAAAGCGTATCACCGTGTCTGCATTGCAAACCATGTACAACAAGCTGCAACCGCTGACACCGGAAGAACGTATGGAGCAGTTCTCACTGAAGCCAGACCGTGCCGATGTTATCGTTCCCGCATCTGAAATCTTCCTGACCATCGCCGAAACGATTCATGCGGAATACATCCACGTTCCTGAAATTGGCGTTGCCGACGGTATCATTGACGCACTGTATGCCAAAGACCAACTCAAGAAACAATCGGACAGCGCTCTGCAATAAAATGCACTTCCATTTTTCATACGCACAAAAAAAATCCCGGATTCTGAACAAAATCCGGGATTTTTTATATCGTGAAACAAGCTGTCAATTAGTCTTCTTTCAAGTTGATTTGCAGATTCAGCTCGTCCAACTGTTTCTGATCCAAGAAACCAGGAGCGTCGAGCATGACATCGCGGCCTGAGTTGTTCTTCGGGAATGCGATGCAGTCGCGGATTGAGTCGAGTCCGGCAAACAGCGATACCCAACGGTCCAAACCGTAAGCCAAACCACCGTGAGGAGGAGCACCAAACTTGAATGCATTCATCAGGAAGCCAAACTGTTCCTGTGCCTTCTCTGGAGTAAAGCCCAGAATCTCGAACATCTTAGCCTGCAACTGTGAATCGTGGATACGGATAGAACCGCCACCTACTTCCACACCGTTTACCACCATGTCGTATGCATCGGCACGAACGGCAGCAGGGTCGGTATCCAGCAACGGAATATCTTCTTCCTTAGGATGTGTAAACGGATGATGCATAGCCATCAGGCGGCCTTCTTCTTCGCTCCATTCGAACATCGGGAAGTCTACCACCCACAGACAAGCAAACTTGTTCTTGTCGCGCAGGCCCAACTGGTTACCCATTTCAAGACGCAGTTCGCACAACTGCTTGCGCGTCTTCATCACATCGTCGCCGCTCAAAATCAGAATCAAGTCGCCCGGTTTTGCACCGAAAGCTTCTTTCATCTGCTGGAGAACTTCCTGTGAGTAGAACTTGTCTACGCTTGATTTTACGTTACCGTCGGCCTCAACACGCGCATAAACCATACCTTTGGCACCAATCTGCGGACGTTTTACGAAATCTGTCAGCTGGTCCAACTGCTTGCGGGTGTAGTGAGCAGCCCCTTCAGCACAGATACCGCCGATGTAGGCAGCATTATCGAATACAGAGAAGCCATAACCCTTCAGGATGTCCATCAGCTCTACAAACTTCATGCCGAAACGCAAGTCCGGTTTATCACTTCCGTAGTACTTCATGGCATCCGCCCAAGGCATACGCAAGAACGGCTCAGTCAGCTCTACACCGCGCAATTCCTTGAACAGGTGCTTAGCCATACCTTCGAACGTATTGATAATGTCTTCCTGCTCTACGAAACTCATTTCACAGTCAATCTGTGTAAATTCCGGCTGACGGTCGGCACGGAGGTCTTCGTCACGGAAACATTT
>CAJKDC010000029.1 GCA_905198575.1 uncultured Bacteroides sp.
GAGTCTGTGCCGCATTCAGCACATTCAGTTCCGACACGATAATCTCGATATCGCCAGTAGGAATATTGTTGTTTTTGCTAGAGCGTTCGTTCACAGTTCCTGTAACCTGAACCACGTACTCACGTCCCAAGTGGTTGGCACGTTCGCACAACTCTGCATTTACATCGGTATTGAAAACCAACTGAGTAATACCATAACGGTCACGAAGGTCGACGAAGGTCATCCCTCCCATCTTACGAGCACGCTGTACCCATCCGGCCAGTGTCACGTTTTTGCCTGCATCGGCAAGTCTGAGCTCGCCGCAAGTATGACTTCTGTACATATATTCTTTAGTTTAAATCTTTTAGACGGACAAAGGTAGCACTTGTTTTTGACTTATCCAACAATTTCGTATCAATGCGTTTGCCAAACAGCGGATTAAGGTGTACAGGCAGCGCTTCGAAGTGCAATGCTGCAGCCGAGCGCGCCGGAGCCGCTTCATCGGTATACACTTTTCCGGCACGCTTCAACGCTTCCTTCAGCAGCGTCTCGTTCTCGTCACCCAAGAGGTAACCGTCCATCGGGTTGTCTACACATTCCACGTCTGGTGTCAGACCGTCAGGAATACAAGGATTATTGCCATTACGGTCTGTGTACTTATTAATCATTACATAAATACCCCATTTCTTTATTGCTTCGGCAGGATTCTTGTAAATATCGTCCGGGCCCAACATCACACCTGTACAATATTTGCCGTGTGTATGCTCACCGATAACCTCCACGTCCATGAAAGGCATCAGGCAGACAATCAGCGATTCGGAAGCTGAAGCCGTACCGCTGCTCACCAGTGCATAGATTTTAGAGATACCCAGATTGGCATCCTTGGTATCCAAGTCCATCTTCACATCGTTATAATCGATGGAATGTGTAGTAGAGAAGTACGTATTAAGGTCCTGATTCTGCTGCTTATAGTAAGCCATATAATCGGCATTCCAGATTTCCTTGCTGTAAACACTCTTGGCTTGCACCTCGGCTGCAGGAGCCAGCATCGAAGCAATAGTGTTTTCGGTAAACACATAGCCGCCACCATTATAGCGAAGGTCGATAATCAGCTCGCTGATGCCCTGCTGCTTGAATTCCTTGCACGCTTCCAGCCAAGTCTTTGCCGAAGGAAGGTCGAAACCGTTATAAACGATATAGCCCACCTTCTTCGCACCCAAGTCGAACACTTTGCGCAACAGCACCGGGTCCTCGTACATCTTGGCAGCCGTCATGCTGACCTGTCCCGATGGAATGACGGTATTTTCTTCGTTCAGCTTGCCCGTAGTCAGTGACAGTTGCGCTGCATAATACAAGTCGGTATAATTGGCATCGGTTATATCCGCATTGTTTATCTGCAAAATAATATCTCCACGTTTCAGACCGGCAGCCTCGGCAGGACTATCCTTCACCACGTATGTCACGATTGCAAAATAGCTGTCGGAATTGGAAAACTTGCCAAACTGCAGTCCGTAGCCGAAAGTAGTAGCCACTCCGTCCACGCTGCCCTGCATCTCCTCCAGGTTGTCGGTCAAGGCTGTCCATTTATCCACCAGCTTGCCTCCTTCACGGTAAGTAATTTCGCTCACCGTCTTTATGGGGTCCTCGCTGGTTCCGGGCACCAGCTGTTTCAAGCCGTCTGCTATCTCATTCTTCCAGAGGTAAATGTCACTCAGCACATCATAAGCAAAATGATTGGCATAATAAATCTCGTCGGAAGTCTCTTGTCCCGGATTCGGGTCCGGACCTGGTTTCAACGGGTCATTGTTATCGGAACATGCACCGAACAACAGGCAGAAAGACGCCATCAAAAACAGCAAATAACGGTTAGTTGTCTTCATATTATTATATTTTTATAGATAAAACGCCCTAATATAACGCATTTATCAAACAATGACGAATAAAATATCCTATAAATATTTAACGTGAATTCAAAATAAAATCAAAAAAAAGTCCATTGTACCCCACTAACTGCCAAAAAGAAAAGTCTGTTGATAGCCGTTGACACTCGTACAAACTTTTGGAAAATGCAGACAATAAAATTATACTTTCAAGTACACATGAGGATATTATCATCTAAGCACCTCTCATTCATTGTGTTGGACTATAAAACAATATCGAAAATATTTTTACTGCATTCATTGCAGAATAAAATAAAAGTTTTACTTTTACATATGATATGACCTCCCACGCTTCCCATAGAACAGCGCACCCGGGGAGGTCTTCGAGTTTTTATACACTAGCATTTAATAAAATTGACGGGCAAAACTGATTATACAAAGAAGCCGTTGAACACTTAAGGAATAATTAAATGAATCACTTAAAAAGATTACAAGATGCTCTTGAACAGTTTGCACCAGCTAATACAGTTAGTGGGCTTACAAAGCAATTTGAGGACATTGCCCAAATTGTATTTAATGGACGTTATGTCGTAAATGGAGAATACGAGATATACCCAATTGATATTGAGTTCTATTTTCATGATGAAGAGAATAAAAGTATAATTGAACCCCAAATGTACCATGTAGGAGATGTCCCCTATTTCCCGGTAGGAGCGATTTGTCCCAATAGGTCTGGTGTTGATATGACTTTTGAACGTGAAGGCAAATACCGTGCGTCATTCCTTGTTAGAGGGTACACTTATAAATCCTTGGTCAATGATGATGAAAAAACTTTTACGAATAAGGCTTCAAAAAAACTGAAAGAGGGAGAAATAGATAAATTCAAGCCACAATACTTATGGGAAGATTTATTTGGGAATGCCTCAATTTTTGGGAAAGGATTGTCTATCGTCTGGATGGATAATGAAGATTTTAATAAAGTTCGTATTATGTCTTCTGCCAGAATAAATGTCAAAAAAATAGAAGGTGAAGAAACCGACCGTATGTGGCGTTTTACCAATCTTGATGCAAATCAGCAATGAAAATCTTAAAATCAACTATGGACTATGTATTTTTTTCAGAGAATCTAAAAAGATATTATCCGAAAGTATACAATGAATTGACTGAAATATTGTCAAGACATGATGTGCATTATGGTGTACTGAAAGGAACAGCCGATTATTGGTGTAGAGATTATATGCCAGTACAAGTCGACAGTAATTCTTTTGTTCAGTTTAAATATCATCCTGACTATCTGGAGGGACTTCGCGATTATGAAACTTCAACAGAAACTTCTATAGGACTGGCTAAAACGTTACTGCCAAACTCTTCAATTTATGTTTCTTCTATTGTGGCTGATGGTGGCAATTTTACTTTAACTTCTATAAAAAAAGGTAGAGAATATACACCGATTGTTGTAATGACAGAGAAAATATTTATCGAAAATCCTGATATGGATAGAAAATATCTTGTTTCCCAATTAGAAAAGTTGTTTCCTAATCATAAGTTCTTATTTTTGCCTTGGGATAGAAGTGACGTTTGTGGTCATACAGATGGAATTTTACATGCTGTTGGCAGTAATAAAGTATTGGTGAATCTGAAAGTTTACCCTGATGATATTGCTGCTAAGATAAGAATTCGATTAGAATCATACTTTAAAGTTATCGATCTAGAGCTAAGTTATTATCACAATATGAGTTGGGCTTATATAAATATGATTCATACTCAAAATGTAATAATTATTCCTGGTGTAGGACGAACTACAGATGAAGAAGCCTTGAGACACATAAAAAAACTGTTTCCAGAGTATGAGGGTAGAATTTATCAGGTGCAAATGCAATCTATAGTCAAAAGAGGGGGAGGTGCTTTAAATTGCCTTTCATGGACTCCTACTATTTAAGCGGATTAAAACATATCTAAATTTGAAAAAAGGAAAAGAGTTACTTCTAATCTTTTGCTTAATCATTCACAGCTTATCACGCCCCCCTGAATAATCACCTCATCATTTTCATGCAAAACATTCGGCACATAAATGCCGCACGCTCCTCAAAGCTGTAACACACGCTGGTCATTGCAATGACACACTGAAAAAGAACCGTCGGCCGGACCGTTTCCTGCAAAAGAAAAGGACCCGAGTATTAGGAAAAGCAAAGTGCATATAGTAATTTTGCGTCGATTTTTTTTCAAGAAACTATGTATATATTCCGTTCTATAAACGAAATTGTCAATACCATCGCCACAGCCAAGGCGCTGCTCACGGAGCTTTTCGAGAAACGAAACCTCACCTGTTTCCGCTACTCGGACGCGCTGAGCCTCCTCAAGGACGATGAAAACAAGCTGCAACTGCTGATAGAAAAAGAAATAATCCGCCAGAATGGAAGTTTCGTGGAAATGGATACCCGTTTTCTAGATTTCTTCGAGGACCTGCTCGAGGCGAACGAGGAAATCAATACGGCGACCATCGACGAGCACATCGACTACCTGCACGAGCTGATGGACTATTACCTGAAGGAAAAAATCGTGTCGCGCAAGGACAGCTACCTGCGGAACATCAAGGTTACGTTCCGGAAAATCAGTCACATCACCATCCGGAACATGATGAACCTGCAGCAGAACATAGACAATGCCTTCAAACACGAGCCGACTTACCAAATCAAGATTGCCAAGCTGAAGAATCTGGACAAACGCCGGATCAACATCCAGCACCTGATTGACAAGGCCGAGAAACTGATATTGGAGGAAGAAAGGGAGTTTTTCCGTCAGGCTACCGACGAGGAGCTGGCTGCCATCCTGCTGGAGGTGCGCCAGGCCCTGCGGCTTTCCGGCCACAGCCTTATCCGTGCCCAGCAGGACATCATCAACTACCTGAACCAAATTAAGAACCAGATTGTGCTGGTAGAAAAAATAAGGAAGGTAAAGCACCTGCAAGACTTGTTCGAGCTGCGTGCCCGGAGTAACATTGCCGAAGTGATGGACAACGAGCACAGCATCCTGCTGGAGGGCGCCGTGCAGCCTTCGTTCAAGCTGTCGCCCGTTTATCTGGCCAGCGATGATGCCCGCCCCGTGATTCTGAAAGTGCTGAGCAACCAGCGCGACCGCGAGCGCATCCGTACGCATCAGGCCGGAGCTTTCAGCGAGGACGAGCTGGCCGTACAAGAGACTTACGAGGCCGTCATCAGCATGGAAGAGCTGCTACAGCAATTCAAGCAGGCCAGTGCCTCGCCCAAGCAGGACAATGAACCCGGCACCGACCTGTTCAACTTCCTGCTGAGCTACACTTTCCACCGGCCGGTAAGCGAGAAAGAACGTACCACGCTGTTCTGCCAGCTTGTATCGCTCTACGAAGACCAGTTCTGCATCAGCGATACCTACGACAAATACAACGAATACGAATATGCCAAAATATACGCTAAGAAATAATTATGGAAATAACGATACAGTTGCCAGAGAGTACCTCTGCCATTTTTGAATACCTGCAAAAGGGACTGTTCATCAGCTCCAACAGCACCAACGAAGAAATCCGCATGCTGTACAACGATATAGACGAGAACTTTGAATCGCTGTATTGCTATTTTTCGAAGATAAACTACATTCTGGAGCGGGGATACGAATATTTCTATTTTTCGCGCATCGAGCCCAAGGCTACGCTCGAACAGAAAATCATGCGCGCCTACTACTGGATAGACGTACTGGACTTCTTCAAGACTTACGACGAGACCTTCGGTCCCGGATACCGGTTTCAGCCGGAACAGATTCTGGTGGAAAGCAACATCAACGTCGTGCTGCAAAACAAGCTGGACAGCATCCGCAAGCATTTCTCCGACAAGGACATCCGCAAGGAAGTGCTCGAAAACATGGTGCGCCAGCTCACCAAAGAGTCTTTCCTGGAACTGGAGAACGAAAAGAACAATACTTACAAAGTGATGAGCTCCTGGCATTACCTGGAGAAGTTAATCGAAAGTATCAACATTTTTGACGAAACCGAAGATGAGAAATCTGAATAGAATCATATTTATAAACAGTGCCAACATTCCGTATGCAGACGATATCTATCTGGACGGAAACATACACTTCATCGGTACACAGGGGGTAGGAAAAAGTACCATCCTGCGTGCCATCCTTTTCTTCTACAACGCCGATACGCAGAAGCTGGGCATCCCTGTAGAGAAACAGACCTATACCGACTATTATTTTCCGTATGCCAATTCCTACATCGTATACGAGGTAAAGACGGAGCACGGGGCTTTCTGTATCCTCAGCTTCAAATCGATGAACCGTGTGTGCTACCGCTTTATCGATGCGGCCTACCGCAAGGAGTTCTTCATCGACGAGAACCGCACGGCATACGGCAGCACGGAGCGTATCCGCAGCGTACTGGACCAGTATGACATCGACTACTCGCGCATCATCTATACGTACGACGAGTACCGAAACATCCTGTACGGAAGTCTGGGCAACGAGTTCAAGAAGTATGCCCTGATGGAAAGCAAGCAGTACCAGAACATTCCGCGCACCATACAGAATGTCTTCCTCAATGCCAAGCTGGATGCCGAGTTCATCAAGAAGACCATCATCTCGTCGCTAAGCGAAAACGAAACCGGCATCAACCTGAACAGCTACAAGGAGCACCTGAAGAATTTCGAAACGCGCCTGCAGGACATCGAGAAATTCCAGCGGAAAGAAACCCGCAAACAGGCCAAGGAGATTACCAACCTGTCGGTACAGACGGCACGCATCCGGGCCGAGATTGTGCACTGCTGCCAGGAGCTGGTGGCTGCCTACCGTCAGGCCGAACAGTCGCAGCCGAAATGGAAACTGCAAATCGAACAGCAGGAGGCCGAACGGCAGGGACTTATCCGCAAGAAACAAGAGTTGCAGGAGGCCTCGAAAGTGAAATGCGGCAAGCTGCAGGAGGAACTGGCTATCCTGAACAGTGAGCTGAACAAGGCCATTGCCAAGGAAAAAGACTACCAGAAGCAGCACATCGGACAGATAGCCGAACGCTCGGTTAAAAAAGAAGAGCTGAAAAACAAGCAGAATGCCCTGCTGGAAGAGCAGCGCATCCTGACATCGCAGCACATGGAGATTTCTACCAAATACAAATCGCTTATCCAGACGCTGGACGAGCAGTGGAACAGAATCCATGAAACCAAAATCAGGCAGCAGGACGAGATAAACACACAGTACAACGGCCGGCTGGAAGAAGCCCGAAAGGAATTCCAGAAACGCACGGACCACGTGTATCAGGAGTTCGAGACCCTGCAGGCCGAGCTGCATCCGCTGAAAGCCGACAAACAGAGCGAGCTGAACAACCTGGACTATCTTATCAAGCTGTGCAAAAAGGAAACTTATTTCGAAGAGGAACAGACGGCACTGAAGGAGAATATACAGGCTTATGCTTCGAACCATCTGGAAAAGAAAAACGCAATTAACCAGGCCCAGCTTACCATCAAAGAGCTGACGCTGAACTGGAACGAGGAAAATACGCGCATACAGACCGAAACGGAGGCCGAGCTGCGGACACTGCAGAAAGAACTGGAGCAGCTGAACGAGCGGACCGAAAAACTTGCCGTTTTTCTGGAAAACAGTACGAATACCCTGCAGGGCTGGCTGAAACAGCACAAGAAGAGCTGGGAGGACACCATCGGAAAACTGTGCGACGAGAACCTGCTGTGGCAGACGAATCTCTCGCCTGCGCTGGCTGCCGACGGAGGGAATTCGTTCTACGGTATCGAGATTGACCTGGGGGCGGTGGAACGGCACATCAAGTCGATAGACGACTACATCCGTGAAAAAGAAGAAAACGAACAGCATGCCGAGGCCATCCGGCTGAAGATGCAGCGCCTGCAAAAGGAAAAGGAAGCGACGGAAGAACAGCTCAAGCGGAAATACCAGCCACTCGTGAAGGAGCAAAAGGGCAACATTGCCCGACTGGAATATGAGCTGGACTTGCTGGAACGGGCTTATCAGCAGAATATGCTGGACCTGGATACCTGGAAGAAAAAGGGAGAAGCACAGCGGGCAGAGAAGCTGAAGGCACTGGAAGAGAAAAAGCAGCAGTTGCGGATGGAACTGGAAGAGCTGGCCGGCCGGATTGGCAGTCTGAAAAAGGACAAGGACGAACAGCTGGGTACGCTTAAAGAGGCGTGGAAGCAGACCGAACAGCAACTGTATGCCGAGAAGCAGGCTGCGGCAGATGTCATCCGTAAGGAGGATAAGGAAGAACAGCAGCGCATCGCCGCAGAAAAACGTGAGTACGAAGCGCGGATGCAGACCGAGCTGCACGTGCAGGGGGCCGATACGGAACGTCTGGATGTCATCGGCAAGGAACTGGAAAGCATCGGCAAGGAGCTGACGTTCATCGGCGAACATGCGGCCCTGCTCATCGAGTACCAGAAGGACAAACGCGACCTGATAGACCGTATACCGGCATGGCAACGCGACCAGGAAGAGCTGAAACAGAAACTCCAGACCGAGCAGGAGAATCTGAAGGCGAATGCCAGCAGTCTGCAGGACAAGATAGATTTCCTGAACCGCGAGCTGCAGCTGGCCGAGGAGAACAACCGGGAGCTGAGCAAGAACCTGGAAGCGTACAGCAAGATTTCGTCGTACGACTGGTACAAGCCGCATCAGGATATCTTCGGCAAGGAGTACAAGACGGATGTTTCTACGCAGAAAAGCTGTATCGAGCTGATTGACGAGCTGACCCGCAAGGCCAACCAGTTTATGCAGTTGCAAAGCAAGCTCCGCAAGGAAGTGAATCTCTTTACGGGACATTTCAACGAAGACAATACGTTCAAGTTCCAGACCAAGTTCAACGAAGACTGGGAGTATGTCCGCTTTGCCGACCAGCTGCACGATTTTGTGGAAGAAAACCGCATAGACGAGTACATCCGCCGAATCAACAACGAGCACTGGGATACGTTCAAGCGCATCAGCATGGATGTTTCTTCACTCACCTCTTCGGAAGGTGACATCGAAGACATCATCCGGCAAATCAACAAGGGGTTTGCTACCTGCAACTTCGTGGGCGTTATCCAGTGCATCGAAATGAAAGTAGAGGAAAGCAGCAACAGGGTGATGAACATCCTGCGCGAAATACGGAAGTACTATCAGACGTACGGCTACGACCTGGCCCCCGAAAGCAACCTTTTCTCGTCCGACAAGGAACAGCTTGTCAAGGAAGAGGCCATCGGACTGCTGCGTGATTTCATCAAAGAAATCCATACGTATAAATACGACAGCATCCGGCTTTACGACTCGTTCGAGCTGCGTTTCCGCATCGTAGAGAACAACAACGACACGGGATTTGTAGAGAAAATATCGAACGTGGGTTCGGAAGGTACGGACATTCTGGTAAAAGCAATGATCAACATCATGCTGCTGAACGTGTTCAAGGAAAGTGCCTCGCGCAAGTTCAAGGACTTCAAGCTGCACTGCATGATGGACGAAATCGGCAAGCTGCACCCCAGCAACATTGCCGGTATCCTGAAGTTTGCCAACGACCGGAACATCATCCTCATCAACGGCTCGCCTACGGAACTGAACAGAGACACGTACAAGCACGTCTATCTGCTCACCAAGGGTGCCCAGAGCAAAACCCGTATTGCACGGCTTATTTCCGACCAGAGTTTATAATAAAAGGAATACAGGCGGTATTGCACTTCACATGGTGCAATGCCGCTTTTTTTCTGAAATTTGGAAGCAGTACAAATAAAGTTTATTTTTGCAGCATGAAATATCTCTATCTGACCCTAGGTACACTGACACTGGCGGCAGGAGTCATCGGCATATTTGTCCCCTTGCTGCCCACTACTCCGTTCCTGCTGCTCACAGCCGCGCTCTACTTTCGGGGCTCTACCCGCATGTACAACTGGCTGCTGGCACATCCCCTGCTGGGAAAATACATCAAAAACTTCAGGGAACACAAGTGCATGCCCCTTCATGCCAAGGTCATTTCTCTGCTCACGCTGTGGGGAACCATCCTCTACAGCCTCCTGGGCCTGCAACTCCCGCTGCTTGTCCGGATATTTTTACTTGCAGTGGCCATTGGGGTGACTTGGTACATCTGTTCTCTTAAAACCAGTTAAAATTAGCCCAATACGAAAGGAGGTTTAGGGCCTGCTGCCAACTTTTTCTTGACAACTCTTCATGTTTTTTTGTTTTATGTATCGGTTTTTAGACTCTTTTTGTATCTTTGGCAACGAATTTTACCTTAAGAAACAAAGAAAAAATCATGAGAAACGAACAAAAACCGACAACATATTGGAGCATAGAACGTTTGGACAACCAACGCAACGCTTCCAATTACTATTATCAAAAATTATATTTACGATTAAGCGGCGTTGTACGTACAACCTTAGCCGACCAGTATACCCCCGAATTATGTGAAACCCTGGCTCTGACTTACGCTCATTATTTTGAAGATGTTATTTCGGAATTCGGCCTGTGGATGACATTTACCAGCAAGCATAAAGAACTATACGGCAAATATCTTCCGTTTTATGATGTAAATGAAAAATTCTACTATCAGGACGAAATTAACGCCAGCGATGTGCGTTTCCTTACCTGGATGGTTTTCCAAAAACTGGAAGACAATAAACTGGTGGACCCGTATCTGCCGACTATCCTGGAAACTGCCGATAATGTTTACAGTATCCTGGACGAGGAGTTCGAAAAAGCACCTATCAACGTAGACCTTGCATCGCGCATGCTGGACCTGAAGAAATATGCTACCTACCAGAGCATCCGCGAAATCTGCATCCAGCTGGCATCCAAGTCTTACCTGCTCAGTCCGTTCACCAACGAACAGATACGCATGGCCAACGAAGCTGTTTCACATCTTTACACGGATGTGAACGAGACTTTGATGTCGTTTGCCATCAACTCGGTCGTTGCTTTCAGTGAGCCGACAGGTCCTATCCCTATGATGCCGAAAGACTGGCTGGCCAGCATGATGGACAAATGGGGACTGGTGATTCCAAGCAAAATCATGAAAGGTGTGGAAATTCTTCCGTATGCCTTGTATCAGCTTACCGGATACAACCAGGATTATGTCTTCGTAAACAGCATCGACGGCAAGGAATACAAGATAAACCGTTCTTCGTTTATGAATATCACCGAGAGCAGCTTCATCAATAAAGGTCTGCAGTGCGCACTGGTGAAATATAACGGACAGTGGTATACCAACGGGGTAACATCGTGGATGCCTGATACGACTACGTTCGAGAAGTTCAAGGAAGAGAGTGAAGCTACCGCCAAGGCCAATAAAGACTTGTATAAACGTATCCTGAAAGCCAACAAGAAATATCCGCTGCTATACTTTAAAGACGGCAAGGAATGTCTGGAATGGTGGCAGACAAACATCGGCGTTGAAGACGAACAGGTGAACGAAACGGAACTGGCCGACAAAACATTCATTGCCATCTTTGCTGACGAAGAAGAGGGCATTTCGGTTGTTCCGGGAGCCGCTCAATACATCAAGGACAAGAAGAACCCTTATTTCGATGCCAGCCTGACAGGCGGACTGGACGTAACTGTACTCTCGCCGGCTGCATCCGACAAGATGATTTATCACTGTATCGAAAAGAAAATGCTGCCGGGAATCGGTATTTCATCCATTGCGGGTGAAGAAAAAGGAAAGCAACTGGTACAGGAAAACCTGAAATTCATTGCACACTTTGCCAGAGGCAGCGAAAAATAACCTCAAAACAAGAAAAACTATATGAAGTTTATATCATGGAATGTGAACGGACTCCGCGCCTGTTGCGATAAAGGTTTCCGTGATGCTTTTAACGAGTTGAATGCCGACTTTTTCTGCCTGCAGGAAACCAAGATGCAGGCCGGACAGCTTGACCTGAGCTTTGAGGGGTATACCTCTTACTGGAACTATGCCGAGAAGAAAGGATATTCGGGAACGGCTATCTTTACACGCCACCAGCCGCTGTCGGTTACCTACGGTCTGGGCATTGACGAGCACGACCACGAAGGAAGAGTCATCACGCTGGAAATGGAAGATTTTTACCTTGTAACGGTTTACACACCCAACTCGCAGGACGGACTCAAGCGACTGGACTACCGCATGACGTGGGACGATGATTTCCGCCGTTTCCTGCAAGAGCTGGACAGCAAGAAACCGGTCATCGTATGTGGCGACCTGAATGTGGCTCATCAGGAAATAGACTTGAAGAACCCGAAGACCAACCGTATGAATGCCGGTTTTACCGATCAGGAACGCAGCCAGTTCGGCACATTGCTGCAAGCCGGATTTACAGATACGTTCCGCTATTTTTATCCGGATGCCGAAGGCGTTTACTCGTGGTGGTCGTACCGCTTTAAGGCAAGAGAAAAAAATGCGGGCTGGCGTATTGACTATTTTCTGGTGTCGGACCGCCTGCACGAAAAGTTGCAGGGTGCCGCCATCCATAATCAGATATTCGGCTCGGACCACTGTCCGGTAGAAGTAACCATCGACCTTTAATAAACTAAAAGAGCGAAGCGTTGGATTTTAATTTTGCGCTTCGCTCTTTTTATTGTCTGTAGCATTAAGACTGTTTTTACTCGATGCCTGCCCCTTCCGTATTCTTAAGCGAACGGTTGACCTCTTCGATGTAGTCCAGAATTTCTTTTCTTCCGGTCTTTTTCTCCGAAGAAGAGATAAAGTACGGCGGCAACTCTTCCCACTGTCTTCTCATCACGTCGAGGTAGTGTTCTACGTTGGCACGCGTCTTTCCGGCACTCTGCTTGTCGGCTTTCGTAAAAATCATTGCAAACGGAACTCCGTTTTCGCCCAGCCACTCCATAAATTCCAAATCTATTTTCTGCGGCTCAAGCCGGCTGTCCAGCAACACGAAAAGGCAGGTCATTTCCTCACGTTCCAGCACATAATACTCGATGAGCTTCTGAATTTTCTCCATCATTTTCTTTCCGCGCTGCGCATAGCCATATCCCGGCAAGTCGACCAGATACCACTCTTTGTTGACCAGAAAATGATTAATCAGCAATGTCTTTCCCGGTGTAGAAGAAGTCATTGCCAACTTGGGGTTCTTGGTCAGCATGTTAATCAGACTGGACTTACCCACATTCGACCGTCCGATAAAAGCGTATTCCGGCAGATGCGTCTTCGGACACATATCGGCTCTTGAGTTACTCACTACAAATTCGGCACTTGTTATTTCCATCGCTATCGTTATTTAAAAATATATGTTATACATGTTTATTTAGTCGTTCATACTTCGCAAGGCTGCACTACCATTGCCCTCCCTTCCGACCTTGCCTACGGCCAGCAAGCGCAATCCTATGAATACCAGCAAACCGTTCAGCATCAGCATCTCGTAGCCGAAACGGTAATCGGTATAAGCCGTCACCAGCTGATTGAGGGCATAGCACAACACCGGTGATGCTAAGGCAATCCAAGGCACCCAACCGTCGCGCACCCGATAACGGGTCAGCAGAGAAAACGAAAACAATCCCAGCAAAGGCCCGTAGGTATAGGAGGTCAGTACGTAAAGCGTGTCAATGATACTGGGGCTGTTGAGCTCTTCCAGCAAGACAATGCATCCTATAAATAAGGCAGAAATGAGCAGATGTACCCACTTACGGACTTTTACAGCCTTATCTGGATTCATTTTCCCCACCTCAAGCAAATCGATGCAACAGCTGGTAGTAAGTGCTGCCAATGCCGAATCGGCACTGGAGAAAGCTGCCGCTATAATACCGACGGTAAAGAATACCACAACCGGATAACCTAAATAGCCTCCGGCTGCAAAAATCGGCAACAGTTCATCCCCTTTCTGCACGGCAGGCAACTGCATCTGGCCGGCAGCCATTACGAGCATGACACCCAATGTAAGCAAAAGGAGGTTTACGGGAATAAAGGAAAAACCGTAGCAATAGATGTTTTTCCGTGCATCCCGCAAATTACGGCACGAAAGATTCTTCTGCATCATGTCCTGGTCCAGACCGGACATGACAATGGTGATGAAAATACCACTGAAGAACTGCTTGAAAAAGTTTTGGCGGGAAACCCAGTCGTCCCATACAAAGACACGGCTGTATCCACTGTCGCGCACGGCACTCCACAGCTCGGTCCAGCGCATATCCAGCGCATCGACAACTTTCCATAGAATCAGTCCCATCGAAACCAGCATGCACAGTGTCTGCAGGCTGTCGGTCCAGACAATGGTGCGTATCCCGCTTCTGCGCGTATAGAGCCATATCAGCAGCACGGCACCAACTACTGTCACGACAAAAGGGACTCCCATTCCGTCGAAAACAAAGCGTTGCAGAATCATGCACACCAGATACAGACGTACGGCGGCACCCAGCAGTTTGGAGAGCAGGAAAAAAGAAGCTCCTGTTTTGTAGGAACAGTTTCCCAGACGTTGCCCCAGATAGGTATAAATTGAAGTCAGATTAAGCCTGTAATACAAGGGCAGCAGTACATGGGCTATGACCAGATAGCCGAAAAAGAAGCCGATACAGGTCTGCATGTAAGTCATATCGAAAGACATCACCATGCCCGGAACAGAAATAAAAGTTACCCCCGACAAAGAAGCACCAATCATTCCGAAAGAAACAACATACCACGGCGACTCGCGGTTGCCACGAAAAAAAGCATCATTATCCACACGCCGGGCTGTGAACTCGGCAATCAGCAGCAGCAAACCGAAATAAGCCAGGATAGTAACCAGTATCAACGTTCCACTCATAAGCACTTCTATATATGAAGTGCAAATATAGGACTTTTATCGCATTAAAACATCCTTGTCTGTTTAAAAGCCCTGCCGGAAAGTCTGTTTAGGAAAAAAATCCTATATTTGTATGAATCTATAAATCCACTTGAAAGAATATGGCTAAAAATGATAACCCTACGTGTGTGGACTGCGGCACACAGAACTGCAAGTTTAAAAACCGCACTTATCCCGAATTTTGTCTGACCACCCATCTGGAAGACAGCGACATGGAATGGGCCCTCGAACGGTACGAAGAAGGCCGGAACAAGGAAATAATGATAGCAAGTGCCGAGGTAGAATACGAAGGCTACTGCCAATGGACCCGCGTGCAGGAAATAATGGAATTCGCCCGTAAAATCAATGCCCGCAAGATAGGCATAGCCAACTGTATCGGCCTCATCAATGAAGCACGTATCTTTGCCCGCATCCTACGGGCTAACGGTTTCGAGGTATACTCGGTTATCTGTAAGGTGGCCGGCAAGCCTAAATCATCGGTAGGCATTCCTGCTGTATGCGAAAACATCGGTGCAGCCATGTGCAATCCTATCCTGCAGGCCCGGCTGCTCAACAATGCCCAGACGGACCTGAACGTCGTGATTGGTCTGTGTGTAGGGCACGACAGCCTTTTCTATAAATACTCTGACGCATACGTCACTACGCTGGTCACTAAAGACCGTGTCACCGGAAACAACCCTGCGGCAGCACTCTACACGGCACAATCGTATTACAAGAAAAAATTCCATCTGGACGAGAAATAAACCCATTTACAGAGCTACGCCTATGGTAAAAATAAAAGAAGGATTCAAAGGAGAACGCTCCATCGTACTGCTGGCTTCCTTTATCCAGGAAATACAGAAAGACCCACTGGGCAAGGAACTGTACATCACCGACATCGGTTTTTATCCGCATGCCAGCTTTCATTACCGCGAACGCAGCCATGCCGAATCGAACGAATATGTACTGATTTACTGCGTAGAAGGAGAAGGATGGTTCCAGATAGGCAATCAGCAGCACACTGTTACTGCCAACCAGTTTTTCATTCTGCCCAAGCATACCTCGCATGCATACGGCAGCAACATTGATAATCCGTGGACGATATACTGGATGCATTTCAACGGAGAAAAGGCAGCGTATTTCAGCGCCAATTTCCAGAAGCCGTCGAACATCACTCCACAGCAGGACTCGCGTATCAATGAGCGTCTGCATCTTTTTGAGGAGATTTTTTCGGCCCTCAGCCATAGCTGCGACAAGAAGTATATGCTGTATGCAACCACCAGTCTGTTTCATTTCCTGGGGTCGATGAAGTTTCTGGGCGAATACCGCGGTGTAAGTACCATGCATTATCAGCAAGGAGACATCATCCAGAAAACCATCCACTACATGCAGGAAAACATCAGCAAGCAAATCTACCTGAAGGAACTGGCAGACATCAGCCGCCTGTCGCCCTCGCACTTCTCGAAAATATTCGAAGAAAAAACAGGCTTCCCTCCTCTTAAATACCTTAATCATTTAAGAATACAGGAAGCCTGCCACTATTTAATTAACACAGACCTGAAAATCAGTCAGATTAGTCCGCTGGTAGGAATAAAAGACCCGCTGTATTTCTCGCGGCTCTTCACCAAGGTAATGAAAACTACCCCATCAGCCTACCGGGTGAGTAAGAAGATTTAAATGCAACTGTACGCCCTGATGGTTGATGTCCAGACGATGTACTTCGTTCAGCCATCGGGCAGCAGTCTGCACTTCGCCCAAGCCCATATAGCCCAAGCCCATCACGTATTCGCAATGGATACGGTTGCGCTTGTTCAAGTCGTCCTCCCAGATAGCCAGGTCGGGCAATGAAACAGCAAAATAATCAATCCGGCAAGTATCAAACAAATGCTTTTCTCCGTGTGCTATCAGTTTGTTGAAACAGCTGCGGGCCTTGTCTTCCTGTCCCAGTGCACGCCATGCCAGTCCCTGATAGAATATCTTGTCCGGCTGCTGGTCGTTATAGAAGAAGGCCTGTTGCGGCTCTGAAGAACCGGTAACTGCCATCTTAAACCATTTTACAGCCTCATCTTCCTGCTGCAAGTCACGATAAGCCAGACCTTTGTAATACCAGATATCGTTTTCTTCTGCATTAATCAGCTTGCCCTCGCCCAAATTATGCGGATAAACATTGGTTGCATTCAGCAAATCGAGTGCTTCGCGGTAATTGCCTGCAGTGATTGCCTGTTTAGCCAATTCGGTATGGCAAATAGCGTACTGTCCGGTAATCTTGCCTTCGCCTCCTTCCCAAGGATGGAAACGACGGGCCGCAATCAGTTGGCGTGCTTCTTCGAAGCGTCCCAGCTGGTTATACAAGGTAATGCGTTCGATGGACAAGTCATCACGGGCATCTACCAAATCGAGATGCTTCTCCAGCAAAGCCAAACGTTCGGCATACGGACGTCCCAGGCGCTTGTAAAGCTGATCAAGTTCCATCAGGATTCTTCCATCCTGCTCATCCAGCTGATAAGCCTTCTCGAGTGCTTCGAGTGCTTTTTCTACATTTCCTTGTTTATTATAGTAAACCAGTGAAAGGTTACGCCATACTGTAGGGATGTTCTCGTTCAGTCGTCCGGCTTCTTCCCAGCACTGTGTAGCTTCGGCATACTGACGTGAAGCATACCAGAAGTTACCCAGACAATACAAAGCCCATGGTGCTTCGATGGCATCGACCACAGCCTGAAGCACAAGTACTTCCTCCAGCTTATTCGGGAAGCAGTAACGATGGTCGGCCTGCTCGCCCTTAACGTAGTAGGCACATCCTTGCTGACTGTCGCCCATCTGGCTGCAGCAGTATCCCAAAGCATAGTACACCATCGGATAAACGGCAGCTTCGGTTTTCTCGTACATGCTCAACAAATCAAAAGCTTCCTGATAAAGACCTGCTCCCATAAAGTCGAATGCATACTCCAGATAATCGTGTGCAGTGCGGCGAAGCATCATACCTTCTGATTCCAAACCGGTATTTCCGCCTAGAAGCAACATCTTCTCGAATGCACAACCCATATTGAAGCGGTCGAGCTCCAGCGAAGCATTCACCCAGGCCAATGCCTCTTCCTTACGGCCCAGTTTGCGCAGCAATGTAGCTTTCAGTTGGCGTGCCTTATGGTTGTGCCAGTTACGTACCAGTGAGCGTTCCACTTCTTCCAGAGCACGTTCGTAAGCACCTTTACGTGTGTCAATACGGGCTACGGCATAATAAGCAGCATCCTGCCATGCAGCGTTCCAAGCCGATTTATAGAAAGCATCGTAAGCATCATCGTAACGTCCCTGCATTTCGCAGCACCAGCCTAAATTATAATAAGGCTCACCGTCATACGGGTTAGGATTACGTTCTGTCAATGTCTCAATTGCCTTCTTAAAGTAAGGTTCGGCTTTTGCAAACTGTCCCTTACGCATCAGCCACAATCCTACGGCATTGTTGCAACGCACATCTCCCGGTTCACGGCGCAAAGCTTCTTCGTAGTAATCCAGCGGATTATAAGTTGCATGTCTGTACTGTTCCAGATGCAATCCTGTGAGGAAGAGCTGCTCGATAGATGCAATATCTTTCGGGTCCTTAGCTGCACGGGCAGGGTCCGGCACCGGTTTTATCTCCGGCTGGTCGGCCTGATATTCCAACAATTTCACGCCATCAGCAGCCAGAACAACTGTCTTCATATCTGCATCGGCTACTTCAGGAGCCTCGAATACCTTTGCATAAGGAGCTTCAGGAGCAATGCGTGCAATGGTTTCTTCCAACAATACCTGACCTGTCTTTACAGCAACCACCTTCACACATACATTCTTCATCTCGGAAGTCGTATAAAGAATCAGCTTGCCTTTACCTTCCGCAACAGAAACATGCAGTACGGCATCCTTCGTAGCATTCTTCACACAGCCTACCTCACTATAAGGCATGAAGTACTGTTTCCACGATTTTTCCTCATACGGCTGCAACCAGGTAAAGTCAGGCTGATTGTCGGTATAAACTCCCGTCATCAACTCGATATACGGTCCGTCTTCGTCCGTCAGGTTACGGTCCCAAGCCTGCCCGAAATCGCCATTACCCCAGGTCCACTGCTTCTTACCCGGCGATACATGATGGTCTGCCACGTGCAACAATCCTGCTCCGATATGCTCTTCGTATCCACCCACGAAATCAAATTTAGAACGGATAGCCATATACGATGTAGGAACCGGTATGTTCTTATATTTAGAAATATCCACGCCGGCCGAGTAATCCTGCTTGTAGTACACACCTGTAGCGATGGGGAAAGACGAAACATCACGCTTGCCATGGTCGAACACTGCATTAACATCGGGTGGGAAAACAGAGTGATAATGGTCGTTCACCACAACTGCCGGATTGGCCCACCACAGGAATGTCTGCGGGAATGCAGTACGGTTGTATACTTTTACTTCGATTTCGATATACGATTTTCCAGGATACAGACGGAATCCCTGCATACCTTTCGTGCGGAACATACGTTCTACTTCGCTGCACCATATGGTTTTGCTGCCATCGGCGTGCTCCTCGATAGAACAATCGGTAGGCAGGAATGTAGAAGGACGATGATGCTGGGGCCAGTTGAACTCAATACCTCCCGAAATCCACGGACCGGTAAGTCCCACCAGCGCAGGTTTCACCACCTGATTATAATACACAAAGTGACGGTTCTTCACCTTATCGTAGGCCATGTGCACACGTCCTCCCAGTTCGGGCAATATCATCACTTTGATATATTCATTCTCGATAAAGAATGCATGGTATAACTTATCTTTTTTCTCGTCCGAAATCTTTTCGACTACCGGATACGGATACACCGAACCGCAGCTGCCCTGATACACACGCTTTTCCAAGAAGATAGGATTCTTTTCTTCCTCCCCTATCTCATAAGTCGGCAACAGAATATCCTCCTGCCATGCACGTACCTCGTGCGTATGGACTGTACTCTGAATCAAATAAGCTGTTATTTTTTCCATAATCAACCGATTGTTATTTAATTAATTCCTTTTCAATTTCTTCCAGTGATTTTCCCTTCGTTTCCGTTAGATTGGTCCATACAAAAAGACCTCCGGCCAAGCAAATACCTCCATACAGCCAGAAAGTGCCGGCCGAACCCAATCCTGCGTTCAGCATCGGGAAGGTATAGGTCAGAATGAAGCAGGCCGTCCACAGTGCAAACGTGCATACCGACATCGCCAGACCACGTATACGGTTCGGGAAAATTTCAGAGATAATAACCCACATCACCGGAGCCAGCGTCATGGCATAGCATGCTATCGCCACAACCACGATAATCAGCATCAACACGCCGGTAATATGATAATAATAGGCAAATCCCATAAAAGCATAAATAGCCGTCAGTCCGAAACATCCCATCAAGGTGAGCGCCTTACGTCCCCAACGGTCTATTACCGACATGGCAAGTACTGTAAACACCACATTCGTAATGCCCGTTACAACAATATTGAGCAAGACTTCGGACACTCCGTAACCGGCAGCCGTGAAAATCTCCTGCGCATAATTGAAGATTACGTTGATACAACACCACTGCTGCAACACAGCCATCACCACTCCCAACAGCAGTACTTTCCGCATAGAAGCACTCCAAAGCAACTTGAATCCACCCTGCTCTTCTGCGGTAGCCGTGGCCATGGCATCCAGTTCCCTGCGGGCATATTCTTCACCTCCCATACGGGCAAATACCCTGAAAGCTTTTTCCTTTTGTCCGACAGAAGCCAACCAGCGCGGACTTTCGGGCAACACAAAACCAGACAGGAAAAACAACAACGACGGCACCGCCATTACCCAGAACATGTAGCGCCATCCTATCTGTCCGTTCCACGACGCACGAATCATCTCTCCCGTAGCATCGGCAGCCACAGGCTCGGCAATCAGCCAGTTCATCAACTGTGCCGAAAGAATACCCAGTACAATCGTCAACTGGTTAATAGACACAAAACGTCCGCGCAGATGCGCCGGAGAAATCTCCGCAATATACATAGGAGACAGACCGGAAGCAATACCGATGGCAAAGCCACCAATCAGTCTGAACACATTGAATGCAAAAAAGGAATCGACAGCTCCCGTACCGACCGAAGTACAGATAAACAATCCGGCTGCCAGAATCAATATCGGCTTACGGCCCCAGCGGTCGCTCAGTCGGCCCGCACTCAGCGCACCGCCCAGACAACCCAGCAATGCACTACTCATTGCCCATCCCTGAAGGTGAGGAGCATCGGCTATCTGGAAAAACTGCTCGTAAAAAGGCTTAGCCCCTCCTATCACGACCCAGTCGTAACCAAACAAAAATCCTCCCATTGCAGAAATCAGCGCAATCAGGAAAAGATAAGTTTTAGAAGATTGTGTTTTCATATCTATATTATTAACATTTGAGTTTAGCTTGAATTGTATTGCAAAATAACTGGAAAATCCGTCTAATGGAAATAGATATTCTTATGATGAATATGGATAAAAAACGTTTTTCCCACTACATTCCTTTCTTAAGATTCCTCCTAGAAAAAATAATAAAAACATAGCTTTTTAGATATAAATATTTATATTTGCAAACAAATACCAATATGTTAGCAACAAAATAATACTATAAACATGAAAAACAGTACTATGTATTTACATCCGGAGCTGGAAACAATGAGCCGTTCCGAAATAGAGAAACTGCAAATGGAGCGCCTCAAAGCCACCCTGCAACGGTGTATGCGCACTCCTTTCTACAGAAAGCGATTTGACGAAGCCGGACTGAAACCCGAAGATATCCGCTCACTGGAAGACCTGCAGAAAATCCCGTTCACCACGAAACAAGACCTGCGCGACAATTATCCGTTCGGGCTGTCGGCTGTCCCCCTCGAAGAAGTAGTCCGACTGCATTCTTCCAGCGGTACAACCGGTACGCCAACCGTAATTCTACATACACAGAAAGATTTGGATGAATGGGCCAATGCCGTAGCCCGCTGCCTGTACATGGTAGGACTACGTCCGGGCGACATTTTCCAGAACTCGTCCGGGTACGGTATGTTTACCGGAGGACTGGGATTTCAGTACGGTGCCGAGCGACTGGGCATGCTTACTGTTCCGGCAGCTGCCGGCAATACCAAACGCCAGATTAAGTTCATCACCGATTTCGGCACTACAGCCCTCCATGCCATTCCCAGTTATGCCGGCCGCCTGTACGAAGTGATGGAAGAAATGGGAATCGACCCCCGACGGGATACCAAGCTCAAGACACTGATTATCGGTGCCGAACCCCACTCCGACGAGCAGCGTAAACGAATCGAGAACATGCTGGGCGTGAAAGCCTACAACTCATTCGGCATGTCCGAAATGTGCGGTCCCGGTGTCGCTTTCGAGTGTCAGGAACAAAACGGCCTCCACATCTGGGAAGACTACTATATCGTAGAAATTGTGAATCCTGAGACCCTGGAGCCCGTGCCTGAAGGCGAAGTGGGCGAGCTGGTCCTCACCACCATCAACCGCGAAGCCATGCCACTGCTGCGCTATCGCACCCGCGACCTTACACGCATTCTTCCGGGCGAATGCAAATGCGGACGACACCACAAACGTCTGGACCGCATGAAAGGCCGCAGCGACGATATGATGATTCTCAAGGGAGTAAACATCTTCCCGATTCAGATAGAAAATATCCTGATGCAGTTCAAGGAACTGGGTACCGACTACCTGATTACACTGACCAATCTGGAAGCCAACGATGAAATGACCGTAGAAGTAGAATTGAACGAATTTACAGACGATTACGGCTTCCTGCAAAGACTGACGAAGGAAATTACCCGCCAACTGAAAGATGAGATTCTAATTACACCGCGCGTCAAACTGGTACCCAAAGGCAGCCTGCCCAAACAGGAAGGAAAAGCAGTACGAGTAAAAGACCTGCGCAAAACATTAATCTAAAAAAACAGCTATTTGTTATGACAGTACATCAGTTATCCGTTTTTGTAGAAAATAAATCGGGCACACTGCTGCAAGTGCTCAACTTATTAAAAGAGGCCAACATCCAGCTGATAGCCTCTACCATATCAGACACCGTAGAATACGGCATCTACCGCATTATCTGCTCGGACCCCCAGCGTGCCTACGACACCCTGAAAGCAGCCGGCATCTCGGCCAACGTGTCCGAAGTCTTTGCCATCACCCTCGACAACACTCCGGGACGGGCTGCCGATGCCATTCAGGAGTTCAGCAATGCCGGAATCGGTATTTCCTACCTTTATTCATTCCTGCTGGCAGGAAAAGGTATTCTGGTCTTCCGCACCGACAACCCGGAAAAAACGCGTCAGGTAATTCTGGAAAAGAGACTCAGCTACATTGAAGAAAAAGATCTGGAAAGCCTGAAGTAACCACTTTATAATGATGCATGCCACCGCCCTCTGCCTGCCTGTACCGGCTGCAGAGGGCGGTTTGTTTCGGCAAACAGTAGCAAGTTCCACCATTTTTTCGTAATTTTACGGTCCAGAATCAAACAAAACAAAAATAAAAGCATGAATCAACAATATCCGTCTGCCTTGCTGGAAAAAGCCATCGGCGAGTTTTCCAAACTTCCGGGCGTAGGAAAAAAAACTGCGATGCGACTGGTCCTGCATCTTTTGCGTCAAGATACCGGCACCGTAGAAGCCTTCGGCAATTCCATCATCAAGCTCAAGCACGAAGTGAAATACTGCAAGTTATGCCACAACATATCCGATACCGAGACCTGCAGCATCTGCTCCAATCCGCAGCGTGACGCCTCGACAGTATGTGTAGTAGAAAACATCCGCGACGTCATGGCCGTAGAGAACACCCAGCAGTTCAAGGGGCTGTATCATGTATTGGGAGGAGTTATATCGCCGATGGACGGAATCGGCCCGTCGGACCTCCAGATAGACAGTCTGGTAGAGCGAGTAAAAGAAGGTACCATCAAAGAAATAATCCTGGCGCTGAGTTCTACCATGGAAGGCGACACCACCAACTTCTACCTGTTCCGCAAGCTGAGCGGCTATCCCGTCAAGCTGTCTGTGATAGCAAGAGGAATCTCCATCGGTGACGAGCTTGAATACACCGACGAAGTCACACTGGGACGCTCTATCGTGAACCGTACCCCATTTACCGGAACCATTTAACTCAAAGAAGCAATGATAAAAGAAGAAATCAAGAAAACCGTGTACCTGCTGAAAATGGAATACGCATTTATGTGGGTCATCTGCTGCATACTGATGCTTATGTACGAATACGATATACTACCCCAAGGTATATGGGCCGGTGATGCCCAGATGGAATACATCCTGCAATGCACTTCCATCCTGCTGACCGTCCTTTTCATCCCGCTGTCCCTGAGGCTGTTCAATTTCACCCTGGTACGCCGCATCCAGCATCTTTCTACCGACCAGGCCCTGGTGAGCTACCGCCGCTGGAGTGAAATACGTCTGGCCATGCTGCTGGCTCCTACCCTTTTCAGCCTGTCCGTATACTACTGGACAATGGATACCACCGGACTGCTGTGTGCCGCCATGACCTTGCTGGCATCTTGCTTCTGCATTCCCGGCCACAAGCGCCTTATAAACGAAATGAACCTTGAACACCCCGAAAACGATTCTGCCGAATGACCCGACTGCAAACCGAAAACCTGCGCCTGCGAGCTCCCGAGCCTGAAGACCTTGACATCATGCTAGGCTATGAAAACGACAGTACCCTGTGGGACACCAGTTTTACCACCGGCCCCTACTCCCGTTATCAGATCAAGCAATACATAGCCTCGTGCACCAACGACTTCTATACCGACCAGCAACTGCGGCTGATGATTGAGCACAACCATTACGGCACAGTCGGCATGGCAGATGTCACCAACTTCGACCTGCACCATAACCGCGCCGAAATTGGCATACTCATCAGCAAGGAATGGCGCAGAAAAGGGTTTGCCAAAGAAGCCGTCGGTCTGCTGGAAAGCCACTGCTTTACGCATTTAGACATACACCAGCTGTATGTATACATAGCAACAGACAATATCGCTTCTTTACGTCTTTTCGAATCACTGGGTTACGAAAAGGTTGGCTGTCTGAAAGACTGGTTTCGGACAGGCAGCCGCTACACCGATGTAGTACTCATGCAGAAAACCAATCCCAATCCTTAATTATACGACGGATACAGGGGGTAATTGGCCCATATACGCTCCTTATCTCCTATATCCGACAATGCATCGTGCCACAAGTCGGTAAAATCGCCCACCATCAGCCGGTCATAATCCGCTTTTCCTACCATCCACGATGCCTCTTTAATCTCACGTTCCAACTGGCCCGCTCCCCATCCGGCATAACCGCAGAAGAAACGTATCCGTCCCTCGAGCACATTCCCCTCACGTATATACTTTTTAACCGATTCGAAATCACCGTTCAGAAAAAGTCCGTTACCCAACGGAAATTTATCGGGGATGAAATCCAAGTTATGAATAAAAAACAGCACATTCCTGTCTACCGGGCCACCACTGAACACCGGTATATGGGGAAAGTCTTTCAGCTCCGGAAAAAGGTCGTGCAGATAAACCCGCTTCCGGTAATCCCGATTCACTACAATACCCATACTGCCATTGTCATCGTGTGTAACCAGCAAAATGACAGCTCGTGTAAAATGATAATCGGCCAGCAAAGGCGAGGCAATCAAAATTTCTCCAGCCTCGGGCCGAAGCTTATTTGGAACTACTTGAAATATATTTGTATCCATCATTCAACATTTTCTTCATACGAAGATACTAAAATATATTTTGCCAACTACTTCTTTTTTAAAAGAAAAAGACAAAATGAAAGCCGATATAAAAAATAGTGCGAATGTAAAAGCCGATTTCAACAAAAATATTACCTTTGTAAAGAAGGTAAATCTTGTTTGCAATGAACACAACACGTATTAAAATCATTTACATCATACTCCTTGTATGCGGATGCCTTATGATGGCAGGAGCAACTTATGGCTATCTTTCATTAAGAAAAGCTATGAATACTTACCAACAAACTACGGGAGTTATAGAACATATCGAAAAGAAAAAAGTTCGTCGCCATAGAAAAAACAGATATGAATATACAAAACGCATCAGCTATCACACTCCCCAATATGGCCAACTGCACACATATACCAAAAGATTTATCCCTTTTAAATTTCTCAATGATTCAATCACCGTCTATTATAATCCTCTCTATCCTCAAGAAGTAAAAATACCAAGCGCAGAAAGTTTTATTTGGACCTTTTTATTCTTAATCGGGGGAGGATGCTTTTTCATAGGAATACTTATCACAATAGTTCGTTAAAAATTAGCCCAGCCTAAACGGCTCTGGCAGTAAATAAAAT